>JAHAAN010000137.1 GCA_018376855.1 Clostridiales bacterium
CCGTTGCGCATATTACCTGCATCAATTCCACAAAGGCTACGGTTAAAGCTGTGTTGGAGGAGCTGCAGGCGAATCATGTTGAAAACTTGCTGGCGCTGCGCGGAGACCGCAATGAAAACGCTTCCTCCGGAGAGTTTCGCTATGCTTCTGAGCTGATTGCTTTTATTCAGGAGTATGGGGATTTTGATATTGCTGCGGCGTGTTATCCTGAAGGCCATGTGGAAAGCAAAAGTCTTGAGGAGGATATTCTGCACCTGAAGGAAAAGGTGGATGCAGGCGCATCGCATTTGGTTACGCAGCTGTTTTTCGATAATCACGATTTCTTTCGCTTTATGGAACGCTGTGAGAAAGTCGGCATCGATGTTCCGGTGCAGGCGGGGATTATGCCGGTACTGAACATCAATCAGATCAAACGCCTTGTTTCTATGTGCGGCGCTAAAATTCCGGCGCCGATGAGTAAGCTGTTTTCCCGTTATGAGAACGATCCCGAATCTATGCGTTTGGCGGGCGTGGATTATGCTGTACAGCAGATCGAAGAGCTGCTGCAAAGCGGTGTGGCGGGTATTCATTTGTATACTATGAACAATGCCGAAGCAGCGGAGAAGATTACGCGGCAGCTTGCCCCGACGCTTGCGCGTCTGAACGGAGAGCAGGCATGATTCCGCAGGTGCCGCGCGGCGAAGTGCTGCACTATCTGGGTATGCGCGGAGCGCAGCCGGACGATAGCATGGAGCAGCAGATTGAGCAGGCAAGAGTGAAGATGCGTGAGCTTGCGCAGGTCAAGTTTGTTTATAAAAGATTTGCTCTGGAATGCACGGAAAAGGGGATCTGCGTGCAGGGGACGACCTTGATTTTGACGGGCAAGGACATCGGCGAACACCTCAAAGGGTGTTCGCATTGTGTGCTTATGGCGGCAACGCTGGGCATGGCGGTGCAGAGGGAGATCGCTGCTGTGCAGCATAGAAGCATGTCGCAGGCGCTGTATCTTGATGCGTGCGCAACGGCTGCCGTTGAAGAAGCGTGCGATTTCTGCGAGCAGGAGCTTCGCCGGCAGTATCCCGAAGAACAATTTACGTCGCGTTTTTCACCGGGTTATGGAGATCTGCCGCTTGCGCTTCAAAATGACTTTTTGAATGCTTTAGATGCGCGCAGGCGCATCGGGCTGTTTTTAACGTCGAGCGGGCTGCTTACGCCCTGCAAATCCGTTACGGCGGTGCTCGGCGTCGGAGAGCAGGCAGCGGGGAAAGAGCGATCTTGCGAAGCCTGCTCTTTGCGTGAGACCTGTACATATCGTAAAAGGGGGACAAACTGTGGACATCCTGCATCGAATCAAGCATGAAACCGTGCTGCTTGACGGAGCAATGGGAACGATGCTTCAGGCAGCAGGGCTAAAATTAGGAGAGCATCCGGAGGTTTTCAATATCGAGCATCCGGAGATTGTGAAGGGAATCCACGCGGCGTATGCGGCGGCAGGCAGTCAGGTGCTGTATGCGAATACCTTTGGCGCAAACGCGCATAAATTGCAGGGCACCGGTTACGGTGTGGCGGAGATCATACAGGCGGGGCTGCGTTTGGCAAGGGAAGCGGGGAAGGCGGCAGGCGCCGCGGCGGCGTTAGATATCGGGCCGATCGGAGAGCTGCTTGCGCCGATGGGAACGCTTTCCTTTGAAGAGGCCTATGAGCTTTTTGCCGAGCAGGTGCGTGCGGCGAACGGCTTGGCCGATCTGGTCGTGATCGAAACCATGACGGATCTGCTGGAGACTAAGGCGGCGCTTTTGGCAGTAAAGGAAAATTCGAAGCTTCCCGTTATGTGTACCATGACTTTTGAGGAGACGGGCCGCACCTTTACGGGTGTTCCCGTTTCCGCAATGGCGCTGACACTGACCGGCTTGGGGGCGGATGCGATCGGCGTGAACTGCTCGCTTGGGCCGGATCAGCTTTATGAGCTGGTAAAGGAAATGGCGCGCTGTACGCCGCTTCCGCTGGTCGTTAAGCCGAACGCGGGTCTTCCATGCACGGATGAAGCCGGCTGCACGCATTATAACGTTTCTGCAAAGGAGTTTGCCGCCTCTATGGCGCGTTATGCGGAAATCGGCGTAACGGTTTTCGGGGGCTGCTGCGGAAGCACGCCCGAATATATTCGGGCGCTGAAGCAGGCGCTTGTGGGTGCAGAATTTTCCCGTGCGCCGTATCAGCCCGTAAGCGCTGTGTGTTCGGGCAGCAAAACGGTCCTGCTTGACCGCGTGCGCGTGATCGGAGAGCGAATTAATCCTACGGGGAAGAAACGCTTTCAGCAGGCGCTGTTAGAGCAGGATATGGATTATATTCTCAGGCAGGCGATGGAGCAAACGGACAGCGGCGCCGATATTTTAGATGTAAACGTGGGAATGCCGCAGTTGGATGAAGCTGCCATGATGAAAAAGACGGTACTTGCGCTTCAAGGTGTTACGGACGTTCCGCTTCAGCTGGATTCCTCCGACGCCGCTGCGTTGGAGGCGGGGCTTCGCGTGTATAACGGAAAGCCGATTATCAACTCCGTAAACGGAGAAGCGGAGGTGCTTGAACGGGTTCTGCCGCTTGCCAAAAAATACGGTGCGGCAGTCGTGGGGCTTACTTTAAATTCCGGCGGAATTCCGGGCGGCGCGCAGGAGCGTGTCGCCATTGCGGAAACGATTCTTCAGGCGGCGCTGTCGCACGGCATTGCAAGGGAGGATGTGTTTATCGACTGCCTTACGCTGACGGTCAGCGCACAGCAGAAGGATGCGGCGCAGACACTGGAAGCGGTTCGCCGTGTGCGCGCGGAGCTGGGCTTGCAGACCGTGCTGGGTGTTTCCAACATCTCCTTTGGTCTGCCCAACCGCGAGCTGCTGAACCGTACCTTTTTAACGCAGGCGATGATGGCGGGGCTTACAATGCCGATTTTAAATCCTTCCGTGGCTTCCATGATGGATGCGGTGTATGCGCATAATGTTCTGTGCGCGGTGGACGAAGGCTGCAATGCTTATGTGCAGCGCTTTTCTCAAGCGGCTGCTTCGGCGCCTTCGGCGCCGGCAGTGGCAGAAAGCGGCAAGGATATCGGTTATTATATCGAGCGTGCGCTCACCGATTCGGCAGTGGCGCAGTGCGAGCAGCTGCTTCGGGAGCATGACGCCCTGAAGGTGGTCAACGAATATCTGATTCCGGCGTTAGACAGCATAGGGCAGAAATATGAAACGGGCAGGATCTTTCTTCCGCAGTTAATCAGTTCTGCCGAGTGTGCTAAAGCGGCTTTTGAGGCGGTAAAAAGAAAGCTTTCCGAGCGCGGTGAAAAGCAGGGCAGTCGGCTTGTGATCGTAATGGCCACCGTGCAGGGAGATATCCATGATATCGGCAAGAATATCGTAAAGGTCGTTTTGGAGAATTACGGCTATCGAATCATAGATCTTGGGCGCGATGTTCCGCCGCAGGAGATCGTGCGCGCCGCCAAGGAAAATCAGGCGGATATGGTTGGCCTCAGCGCGCTGATGACTACTACGCTCAAAAGCATGGCTAAGACCATTGAGATGATTCATGAAGAAGGGCTTGCGGTTAAGATCTTTGTGGGCGGCGCAGTGCTTACGGAACAATACGCTATGCAGATCGGCGCGGATTATTACGCTAAGGATGCGCAGGAGTCAGTGCGTATCGCGAAAACGGTCGAAGCCGAAAAATGCAGGAAATAAGCGCCCATAGCCGGCAGGAGTGTTTAGTTGATAAAAAAATCCCCCTTTTTAAGGGGGATTTTTGCTGTTTTATACTGTTTACTGCGCGTCGAAATCATACAAAATGCTCAGCAGCTGCATGGCGTACATTCTTGCCAGCCAGTCGTTGGGGTGGTTCAGATTGTTTCCGGTCGTATCCTGATAGTACTTTCTAAATAGGATATATTCGTGCAACTTGTGCATATCCATTGCCACAATTCCTGTTTCTTCCAGCATTTTAAAACCAAGATAATGCGAGCCTTGGTTGATATCCCAGCCGATTGCCGGATTCGCAACGAAGGTTGCCACAAGAATGAATTCACAGTCAGGATTCTTTGCGCTTACCGCATCGGTAATTTGCTTGATCAGATCGCGTTCCGTAAGGGAGTTGTTCTGCGCGTCGTTCATGCCGAAGCCAATAATCACAAGGTCGGGCTGATAAGCGTTCACGCATTCTTCCACATTATCCACGCCCCATTGCGCGCCTTCGCCGCCCTTGGAGGTGTTGGTCATGTTCACCTGCACGCCGGACAGGCCGTCGTAATGGCGGCTTGCGCCGCCGCCGCCCGCGATGACCTCGTGGAAGATGAACACGCTGTCGGTGCCGATGGCGCCGTCACCAGCCAGAATGGTGGTGGTGCAGGCGCCGTTGCCGGCGGTAACCACGGTGTCCGGGAAGACGGGGGCCAGCGCGCCGAAGATGGCGTCGGGAATGCGCTGCTGGCAGTCAATCTGCGCACCGATGGGGCTGGGCTCGGTGGGGTTCACGATGCAGCCCTTGGGGGCGATGATCTTGATGGCCCGGTTGATGCCCTCGTTGGCGGGGATGTCGTCGCCCATCAGGGCTTTCACCGAGAAGAACACCGCCGCCTTGGTGCAGGGATACGGCACGTTGATGGGGGCCTTGATCTGGTCCGCAGTGCCGGTGAAGTCGAAGGTCAGATCGTCGCCCTTGATGATCACCTTGACCTTGATAGGCAGGGGATCGGGGTACTTGTCGCCGCAGCCGTCCACATAGTCGGTAAAGCTGTACTCACCGTCGGGCAGGCCGGCCACCACCGCGCGCACGCGGCGTTCGGAGTAGCTTACCAGCTCCTCCATGCAGTCGATGAGGGTGTCGTTGTAGCGGGCGTAGGCCTCCTG
>JAHAAN010000138.1 GCA_018376855.1 Clostridiales bacterium
CCGCCTACAGGAATTGTCGATCAGGCAACGCGTGAAGGAATCATCCGGCTTTCCGATGAAATCAGGGATTATTTTAAAAAGGGACGAACGCTTTGCGTATATCCGGGCAACCGTGTTTTTGTCGTTGGAGATGAGCACGAAATTATTTCTTTGGTGAAGCATATGCTGCATTCTCTTGCAGAGCGTTACTCAAATTTTTCCAAAGAGCTTATTTGCGATGGGAAGATGGATCAGGAAACGGCAAATGCGCTTTGTGCTCTGCAAAAATGCTGCAATATGGAAGAAAGCGGCGCTTTAAATAAGGAAACATGGAGTCGGCTTGCTGCTTTGTATGAGCAGCATATGGAAAGGTTGGAGCAGTGAAAAAGCTTGTCAAAGTAGGGAGATAAGGATTATACTAAAGAAAAAGCATGGGAGGTAAGCGCTGTGATTGATTTGCATGTGCATACGACCGCATCCGACGGAACTTATTGCGCGCAGGAGGCCGCCGCATTTGCTAAAGAGTGCGGCGTTCACTGTGTGGCAATAACTGATCACAATGTGTTTCTTTCTCAGGAAAAAGCAGTTCAGCTGTCAAAACAGTATGGAATAACGGTAGCGCCCGGTGCAGAAGTTTCCACAACCTTTGGGCAAAAGGAAGTGCATATTTTAGCGTATGGTACACTACCGACGGAATCGCCTTTAGCAAAGGAGTTGTGCGAGGTAGCACAGCGGCGCAGAGAGCGTGCCATGAAAATCGCTGTTCGTCTTGAAGAGCTTGGTATGCCGCTTAACAGGGAAATGCTGCTTGCGTGTCCGGGCGGAGTTCCGGGGCGTATGCATATTGCTCGGCAAATGGTTCAAAACGGGTACTGCAAAACTACGAATGAAGCTTTTGAACGGTATTTAGGGGTAGGGAAGCGCGCTTATGTTCCGTGCAGCTACCTTTCCGCCGCGGAAGCCGTGGGGATGATTCAAAAATCTCATATGAAGGCTGTGCTTGCCCATCCTATGCGCTATCATTTGGAGCAGCCGCAACTGCTGCAAATGCTGCAAGCGCTTGCTTCAAGCGGGTTGCAGGGAGTCGAAGTGTATTATCCGTCTCACAATGCAGGAGATGTGCACTTTTTAAAGCAATGCTGCAAGCGTTTTGGATTGGTTGCTACGGCGGGCAGCGATTTTCATGGCAAGGATCACCATTGGCAAAGAATCGGTGTTCCTTTTACGCTCACTGAAGAGGAAAAAGCGGACATTTACGCGCTGTTGTTTGCAAAATGAATTTTTTAAACGCTGCATGAAAGCAGCGTTTTTTATTTTACTGCGCGGCGAAAAACGAAGGATTACTGTACAGTATTCGTGTAGGCGCTGATAGGATTGTATTTTATTTTGGTTTATGTTAAAATAATAAACAAAAGCAGCGGCGCGTTGGCAGCGCCGCCGTGAATCAATCAGCCGCAGCCATGCGGCGGAACGGAGATGAAAAATGGAATTTAATCCAAACAGTACTTTCTTGTTCCTGTTAGCGGGAATCATTGTTGCGTTTGTCATTGCACAGTCCGTCTTTTTTTTGGTGCGGGCCTATCGAAGAGGAAAAGCGATCGGCATGGATGTGTCGAAAATGAAAAAGAGCGTGTTGTCCACAGCCATTTTTACGATTGCGCCGGCTGTTTCGATTCTGCTGGGCGTGATTACGCTTTCTAAGTTTTTGGGGCTGCCGCTTCCGTGGCTGAGGCTCAGCGTGATCGGGGCGCTTACTTATGAGCTTCCTGCCGCTACGGCTACTGCCGGCGCCATGCAGATCTCGCTTTCTGAAACAGTAACGGATCCAACGGTTTATACGGCGATCGCATGGGTTATGACGCTTGGCATTCTCCCAAGCTTGATTTGGGTGCCGCTGCTCAGCAAAAAGATTCAGCGCGGTATGGTCAAGCTTAAGGGGAAGGATCAAAAATGGGGCGATATTTTGATGACAGCGATGTTTCTTGGCATGATTGCTGCTTTTCTTGGCATGGTGTTTGCCGATATCCGCTCCGGTTTAAAGGGATGGATTCCGATCTTTGTGCTTTTGTTCTCTGCTTTGCTTATGGGTATATGCGGGCTGCTTATTAAGAAGTGTAAAATAAAATGGCTGGAAAACTATGCGCTGCCTATCAGTATGCTGGGCGCAATGATTTTTGCGGCTGTTATTACGCCGCTTATCGGCTGAGATAGGGAAAGGAGAGAAATGCAATGAAAAATAAAGGAAAAAGAAGCTATGAGGATTTAACGCATCTTTACGGGCGCACTTGGATTTTATGCGCATTATGGCTGATCGTATCCTATCCTGTTGCGGCTTGCATTTATTACGGGGCGTGGCCCGGCTTTGATGTGGTGCTTAAAGGGCTTTTGGGCGTTGCGCCGATTTTTTGGACAGTGGGCTTGATCGAGGTGCTTACCTTTGTTCCCATGCTGGGAACGGCCGGTTCCTATTTGGCGTTTGTTACGGGAAATCTAACAAGCTTGAAGGTGCCGGCGGCGTTGACGGCGATGGAGAATGCCGAGGTCAAGCCGGGAACGGAAGAGGGGGAGATTATTTCCACCATAGCGGTGGCAACTTCTTCTATCGTGACTACTTTGATTATTGCGCTGGGTGTTGCGCTGCTTGTGCCGCTTACGCCGATTTTGGACAGTCCTGCACTGAAGCCGGCGTTTGATAACATTCTTCCGGCGCTGTTCGGAGGTCTTGCCGTTGTGTATGTCAGTAAAAACTGGAAAATCGCAGTTGCGCCTTTGGTGTTTATGGTCCTCTTGTTTTTGTTGGTGCCGTCTTTGGCTGGTTCAGTCGGTGTGCTTGTTCCGGTGGGGGCGCTTATCGCAATCGGGATGGCGAGAGTTTTGTACAATAAAGGGAAGCTGTAGAGAGAAAGGGCTGATGTTATGGGATGGACGATTGTTTTGAGCCTGCTGGGCTTGCTGGTTATCTTTTTGGCGGTGTTGATCGTGCGGGCGCTGCTGTATAAGCCGAAGGCAGAGCCGGAACATTTCAGCGGATCGGTATCCATTGATCGGGAAAAAGTCGTGCGCGATATGCAGCAGATGCTTCGCTGCCGCACGGTTTCTTATAATGATGAGGCGTTGGTCGATCAGGCTGAATTTCAAAAATTTCAGGAGCTGCTTCCGCAGCTGTATCCGCATATCCACCAAACGTGCGAAAGAATCTTTCTTGGGGTGAATGGAATCCTGTATCGCTGGAGCGGAAAACAGCAAGGGGATCCGACTGTGCTGATGGCGCATTACGACGTAGTTCCTGTGGAGGAAGAACAGTGGGAAAAGCCTGCATTTGAAGGCATTGTGGAAGACGGCGTTTTGTGGGGGCGCGGCACGCTTGACACAAAGGGTACGCTTTGCGGCATTATGGAGGCTGCGGAACAGCTGATCGCGGAGGGCTATACGCCCGAGCACGATCTTTATTTTGCTTTTTCCGGGCAGGAGGAGATCAACGGCCCTACATGTCCCGCTATGGTGGATTGGTTTGAGGAAAAAGGAATTCATCCTGCCATGGTAGTGGATGAAGGCGGCGCCGTAGTCGAGAATGTGTTTCCGGGGGTGAAGCGTGAATGCGCGCTCATCGGTATTGCCGAAAAAGGCGTTGCCAATATTGAGTTTCATGCAAAAAGCGGCGGCGGACATGCTTCTATGCCGCCGGTTCATACGATCGTAGGCGAGCTGGCGCAAGCAGTCGCCGAGGTGGAGAACCACCCGTTCCCGCGGCAGCTGACAAAGCCTGTTCGGGAAATGCTTGATACGCTGGGGCGTCATTCCACATTTGCATTTCGATTGTTGTTTGCCAATCTTTGGTGCTTTGAAGGCTTGTTTGATGCGGTCTGCCGGAAATCAGGCGGGGAGCTGAACGCCATGATGCGAACTACCTGCGCCATGACGAAAATGCAGGGAAGCAAAGCATTCAATGTCATTCCGCCCAGTGCTTCTGTGGGCATGAATCTGCGCCTGCTCGGAAAGGATACCGTTGAATCCGCCCGCAGCTATTTGGAAGAGGTGATCCGTAACCCGAATATCGACGTTACGGTTTATGAAGGCAGAAATCCTTCCGCAGAGTCCGATACCTCCTGCGCACAGTGGAATGTGCTGTGCAGCGCTGTTGCCGATACATGGACGGAGGCTATTGTCTCACCCTATTTGATGATGGCGTGCAGCGATTCGTGGCATTATTGCAGAATTACAGATCGCGTTTATAAGTTTTCTGCTATGAAGCTTTCCAAGGAAGAACGCGCGATGATCCACGGGAATAATGAACGCGTGCCTGTTGGAACGCTTGTGCGCACGGTTGAGTTCTTTGTTCGGCTTATGAAGAAGTGCTGAGGAGGTAAGGAATCTTGAACAAGAGCGGAATAACGGAGGTAGCTGCGGCGCTGATCTGGCGCGGAGAGCGGTTTATGATCTGCCGCCGTCCGGCGCATAAGGCGCGGGGGATGCTGTGGGAGTTTCCGGGCGGAAAAGTGGAGGCGGGTGAAAGCCGGGAGCAGGCGCTGATTCGTGAATGTAAGGAGGAATTGGCGGTAACGGTTGCGGTTGGAGACGTCTTTATGGAGCTTACGCATTGCTATCCGGATATTACTGTGCATTTAACTTTGTTTCATTCGTCAATTACAGAGGGAGAACCGCAAAAGCTGGAGCATAGCGAGATTTGCTGGATTACGCCTGCGAAAATTCCGGAATATGATTTTTGTCCGGCGGACCAGGATATTTTGAAAAAGCTGCAAAATTAAGAGATACAGAGAAGA
>JAHAAN010000139.1 GCA_018376855.1 Clostridiales bacterium
AAACAATATCCCAACAATACGATATTCATATCAAAAGAAAGTGAAAAAGAGACCTGCCGCGCTTCATAATAAGGCAAAGCCCCGTCAATGTAGATCGCGCGGTTGATCGCTGCGCTCTTGGATTTATAAACAACCACGGAATCACCCTTGTCATAGGTTGCTTCAATGAAGTTATAATACTGCACCTTCATATTATAAAGACCCGTTTCAGGAACGGTAACTTCCCATGCGACAATTCCGGAATCAGGAAGAACAACGGCCTTGATGCCTGCAAACTCCTGCACGCTCAGCGTTTCATTGCTTGGCGTAAAATCCTTGTTGAGCGTTTTGTAGGTTGAAGCATCTACTACGATCTCCTGCTTCGGACGCGCCGCCTCCGCATACTTATTCATATACTTTTGATAAGTATCGTCCTTTGTAATTTTATTGGCTGTCACGGCGCCCGGCTCCGTGGCATTTGATGCGTCGCTTTCGTTAGAATCTTGCGGCTGATTCAGCTGTGTTCCGTCAGAATCAGCTGGTTCCGGCTCTGCACTGACTGTAATCGCCAGTGAAAAAAGCATCAGCAGCATCAAAATACATGCCATAATTTTTTTGCTTAAGGCTTTCATTCAGGCTTCCTCCATTTGCTTTGAATCTCTCCGCAGCTTTTGCTGCGAAGGCCTTTTACGCTTTACAAACACGCGTTTCGCCCCGCACTTATGCCCTATTGGGACTGATTTTGTCCCGATAGCAGTATAGCGCAAAGACTCCCTGCGTATTATACGGTATGCTTATATTAAAACAAAACAGTGTCATTGTCAATATGTTCACAAATTTTATCCCTTAATTTTTTTCATGATTGCAAACATTTTTCCCGTTTTTTCGTATTTATTGGACTAAATTCGTCCCTATTATTCATCCTTTCCGTAAAACCTGCCCTCCCCCTCACTCTATTCATTTTCTCATAAAATTCCATTCTATTCCAGCAAAAACGCAGCAAACTCTTCCTCATTATATGCCTGCGCCTTAATCCGCTATTCTGCTTTTCATTGACCGTAACAAAATTTCTTTATTCATAAAAAAGCAACAGCTCCCTTTGCGAAAAGGAACGGTATCCTTCGCAAAGGAAGCTTAATATGCCGAACTGTTAAATTTACTTTTTACTCTTGCACGGCACTGCTTGTGTTTGCTATACGGCGCTCGATGCCAAACACAGAATCTCTCTTTCCAACTGCTCATTGACAGCCACGTCGATCCCATGCTTCCGGCCCAGGCGCAGAACGGTTCCCGCAAAAAGCTCTATTTCTGTACGTCTTCCCGCTTCCACATCCTGCCGCATAGAAGTCTTCCCCAGCGGATTCAAACGGTCAATAACGCCAAGCCAATAATCCATATCCTGCTCGCCCAAGCGCACGCCCTCCGCTTCCGCCACCGCCTGAACCTCGCGCATTGCCGCGATCATACGCGCCCGCGCAGGTCCCTCCTCCTGCACAACGGAATAGGTTCCGGGATCGGTCAGCGCCGTAACCTGATTTAAGCCTACATTCGCCATTAGCTTTCCCCACTGATGATGCCGAATATCCGTAACCGCCTTGTGCCCTATGCCGGCCTGTTCAAAAAAAGCGCTCACTGCTTTAACCCGCTCCGACAACGGCCCCGGCTCCTTTTCGCCGAAACAAAGCTGCCCGCTGCTGATATACCGAACATGGTTGCGCTCCCGCACTGCATCCATTGCCTGCGCAACGCAGTAAAGCACATGATCCTCACCGTAAGCCTGTTCTAACAGCTCCTCGCTGCTGATCCCGTTTACGGCGGACAGAATAAGCGTATGTTCTCCAACCTGCCTTTGCACAGATTTTATTGCACTATGCAGCCCACCGGCCTTCACTGTAAAAAGCAGCAGATCCGCCGGCCCTGTATCCTGCTCAGGAAGAACATATTGAAAATCACATAAAGCGCCGTTGCAGTAAACCCCTTCGCTTTGATACCGCATAATGCGTTCCCGATCCGCTACCACCCGCACGTTTTCCTTACCGAGCGCTTTTGTCAAAAGCTCTGCATACATGATTCCGAGCGCGCCCAGCCCAATCAGTGCAGCCTTATGTATCTGCATTTTCAACCACCGTACCCTTTTGGGGAATTATGCCGCAGCGCTTTTCTGTTATACTCTGTGAAAACGAATCCGATCCGTGCAGCCGGGCGCTGCCTCCAAACGCAGAAGCGCTCCCCGCCCTGCCTGCACAGCCTGCGCCTCGTTTTCCGTTTTAAAGCCTTGCGGCACATAAATATAATACGTTCGATTTTTACAGCTGTCAAGCGCCTGCGAAACAGAAATGCAAAGATCTTCCCCCTCATACTTCTCTTCAAACAGTCCTGCTCCGCCGTAAAGGTTGCACTCCGCAAAGGCAAAAGACGGCCTCTCCCCTATCGGCGCGATATACAGCACCTCCGCCGAATGAGGCATCATTGCCTGCACGGTGATCTCTTCCCTGCATAGCCCGCAAAGCTGCTTACCCCACGTGCGCATTGCAACGGCTTCGCCGCGAATGCCCACCTTCTCCAAACACAGCGTCATATCTTCGATTTCATTCGACCAATTATACAGCGCCGCAAGCACCGCGCCGTTTTCAAGGCGGATATATGCTTTTGAAGGCTGCGGCAGCTCAAAAAAGTCCACGGGCCGTGCCGCAATGCCAAGCGGCGGCAAAAGCTGCTCGAACATCTCTCTGCGCGACGGACCGATCTTCTCCATCTGTTCATTGATCAAAACCGACCCGCCGCTCATCGCAACGCTTGTTGCCCATGCGCGCGCCTCCTGATAGGTGCAGTCATAGCCGTCGTCGTAATCAAAGTCTCGCACCACCAAACCGTCCGGATCATTAATAAACAAAGCTCCGTTGTAAAAATACCGATACAAAATACTGCGCGTACACATAGATATCAGATCCCACTGCTTCGGATGCGCCTTATTTTTGCCCCAAGTAATGTCCGGCGTTACGCGGATCGCATCAAAGATGCCCGCCGACTCCGAAATAGGCGCGCCGCACGCCAGCATAAACGCCTCTTCGCCGATCGTATCACGAATCGTCTGCATGGCGCGGCGATACACGGCCGTAGCATAATCACCCTCATAGCTCAGCATATATTCTCTGCCCGCAAGCTTATGCAAAGCAAAAACAAGAAAATCAAGCTTATAGTAATCCGCTCCGTATTCCTTGCTGCACCGCTCAAACACGCGCCGAAGATGCTCCAGCGCTTCCTGCCTGCCCAGATCAAGCGAGAACACAGGCGTGTCGAAAAAGCGGTACGCCTCGTCAGGCTGCCCGTCGCAATGCATCACCTTTTTCAGCTCCGGCTGCGCCAAAAACAGCTCGCTGTCCTCGCAGGCAATCATCGGTGCAAGCCACAGGCCGAACGTTCTCCCGCTGCGGCGGCATTCCTCCGCAACCGCGGCAAGCCCCTGCGGATATTTCTCCCGATCCTCGGTCCACGTTCCGCAAAAGCTGTTTCCCTGCTGCCAGCCATCGTCGATCTGCACCAAATTTGTCTTTTTCTTGGCATAAATCGTATCCAACTCGCGATTGGCTCGAAAAAGCTTTTCCTCATCCACATTTTTATAGTAGCATGACCACGAGCACCAACCAGTGGGAATCTCCCGTTTAGGGCGCGCATACCTTTCAGCCATGCGGGCAGCATACTCCTCCAGCTGTTCTTCGGCTGTTCCATGCCCCAGCAAAACACGCTCAAGGCGGTACTCTTCCCCTTGCTTAAGGGGTTTATCTTCCATCCAATGGCGGAGAATTACTCTATCAGCGGCAATTTTAATATATGTCCAAAAACGATCCACGCTTGTAAAGCCCGCGCCAATCACCTTATCCGTTCCGTAACGATTGAAAAGCACGATGTCTCTGGTGTTCGCTCCGATCAAGCCCTGATGGCTTGCTACAGCTGCGGGATCGTTCGTGGTATATCCGTTATAAAACACCCTGATATCCCCCTGCAAAAACTCATCGGGGATAATAAGCTCCCAGTCCGCATATCGCACCGCCTTCGGCGCTTGAGCAGACAGCACCGTTTCATACTCCCGCTCGCACTGTTTTACAGAAACGAAGGTGCTCCCATCTGAAAAAGTCTGCTCTTTTTCGGCAAGCGATACCGAAAACCGAGCCGCCGTCTCATCTACATAATGCAGCACAAATTCAGCCTTTGAAAAATTCATCTTTATTTCCTTTCCGACGGACCATACTATCACAGCAGCTGATTGATCCGACCAGCCTTATTATAAAGAATAATTCCATGAAAAAAAAGAGACAATCTTAACCGATTCAACAAGAAAAATAACTTTTCAATGGTCAAATCTAACATAAAGGCTTTTCCATTACTTTCATTCTATAAACGCACGATTTGCAGCCCTTTCTCATTAGCCTCGGCAAACAAAAAACCGGAAAGCATTTTGCCTTCCGGTAGCTTTTGTTTTATAGCGGAAAATACATCTGCCCGCTTCATCAAATCAATTGATCGGCGGCAATAATCCCTGCTTGCAAAGCTCATAAGCATTCAGAACGGAATCCACCTGATCCTTTCTGACCTTGCAGACGCTCTCCTTTTGGCCGTTGAAACGAACCAAATAATAATTGGAATCCATCTCTGTAAACACACATTCCACGGTGATCTTCTCTCCGTCCGGCTTCCCAAGCATCGTCATCGTTGTGTGAAGCCTCACGGTAAAGAACTCCTCTCCGCGCTCCTGCGTATCGTC
>JAHAAN010000140.1 GCA_018376855.1 Clostridiales bacterium
GTAGCTCACCTGCCGCTCCAGCTCCGTAATGCTGCCCGCTCTTTCCAGCAGCTTCAGCTCCTGCCAGCGCGCCGCCTCCCGGCGGCTGTCGAAGGTGATGCCGTCAACCGTTGTCTTTTTGCTGCGGTACTTCTGCATTGTATTGATCCTCACAATCCAAGTATGTCTTTATATATTTTAAAATCATCCTTTAATCGCTCCCGCCGCCGATCCTTGCCCTTGACCTCTACGGGCAGACACATGTCAAACAGGCGGCTGTATACTCTTTGCCGGCGAATATCTGAGGCAGTTTTCAGTTCCTCCGCCGTTAAATTTGTCGTTACAATCAGCGGCAAGCCCGCTCCGTATCGACTTTCAATCACGTTCTGCACAATCTCGCCCATGTATTCCGTGTTGCGCTCGCTCTCCAAATCGTCAATAATCAAAAGATCAAAACGGTTAAGCTTGTCTATGTATTCCTGCTTGCTGTCCGTTTGCATGATCTCATTTCCGATCCGCGGGAAACTGGTTACAAGGCATCTATAACTCCGATCTATCAGCGCGTTAGCGATACAGGCGGCAGCAAACGTCTTACCGGTGCCGCACCGGCCAAACAGCAGCAAGCCTTTTCCGTCTGCTTTCATGCGCTCAAAATTCTCAACGTACTTTTGCGCGGTGTTTGACAGCTCCGCATTTGTTCCGTCGTCGTTAGCAAATATCCAGCGTTTCATCCGCTCTTCTGCAAAGCAGCGTTCCCGTCGTTCTTCGATCAGCTTGATCCTGCTTTCTTCCTCATATCGTGCGTCCCGACGTTCCGATTCACATTTGCACAACACGCCTTGCCGCCTGCTTTTGCCGTTCCGCTCAAGCAACACCTCTTTCGCGCTTCGGCATTTCCCGCAATGCAGCACTCCGTTTTTGTAATAATCGCCCTGTTCGGCTTTTATCCGTTCTGCTGCTTTTGCAGCCATCTCATCAAAAATATTTTCCATTGTTATCATCATAGCTTTCGCTTTTGCGAAAGCTTCCTTTCTCCCCGGAATTGGGGCTGTTTTTGCGTAGCAAAATCGCTGCCGCTCCGGCGGCGAAAGCCACAAAACGGCGTCTGAAAAATTTATTTTTCAGACTTGCCTCCTTTAAAAAATCCCTTCAAAATCATCCGCCGCATTTGGGTCAATCGCTATCCCATTTGCGCCGTAAACCTTGCCGCTCTGCTTATCCCTGTATTGCCGGATCGGATAAAACGCCGCCCAACCTCGGCATATCACCTCGGAGAGATATTCACAAACGGTCATGCCGCTCTCTTTAGCAATGCCATCCAGCTTGTCAAGGTTCATTTGGATTGCCCGTTCCGTCATGGCCGCCCGTTTAGCTTTACGCACCTTTATCCATTCTTTCAACAGATCAACCGTTTTTCCGT
This sequence comes from Clostridiales bacterium, assembly GCA_018376855.1. Classification (GTDB taxonomy): domain Bacteria; phylum Bacillota; class Clostridia; order Christensenellales; family QALW01; genus JAHAAN01. The sequence goes on from JAHAAN010000140.1 coordinate 1,400, forward strand.
CGGAAGAATAACCGGAAATAATTTCATTAAAACATGCCGCGCTTGACTTCTTTTTTTCTTTTATTATATTTTCTTTATTATCTTCTTTATCTTCTTGTATTTCTTTTATACATTCTTTAATATAGTGTGTGCGTTGATTTTTAACAGTCGGCGCGTTAGAAGCTGCGCTAAAATCCGCGTTAGAAGCTGCGTTAATTTTTTTCACAGAAGCTTGAAAAACATCCCATTTTACGATTGTTATGAGCGTTCCGCGCCGCGTTGATTTCTGCGTTAGCGTGTGCGTTGCTTCAAGCGTTGAAAGTAACGTTCTGGTGCGTTGGTAGGTAAAGTTAAGCTCCTGCGCCAAGCTCCTTATGCCGATCAGCATTTGCCCGCGATCCACATACATGTCGCCGTCAAAATACCCGACAAATGCAACGGAGAGCAGCAGGTGCACAAGCAGCTTAAGCGCATACGGGTCGTCATAATGCTCCCAGTTTTTCAAGCTTCTCTGAAGCTTAATATATCCTGAATTGCCCATTTTTTCCCCTCCTGAAAGCATTATATCACCCCTTAAAACGGAAGCGACTCATCACTGCCAACAGGTTCGATCTCCGCCTGAGAATACGGCGCAAAACCGCTATCCCCGCGGGGAAACAGGAACTCCACCTCTTCGGCAACGATCTCCAGCACATGCCGCTTGCTTCCGTCATTCGCGTCATAGCTGCGGGTTTGGAGGCGGCCGGAGACAGCCACCTTCTTGCCCTTACTCAGATATTTGGCGCAAGCCTCCGCCGTACCGCGCCACGCAACCACACTGAAGAAATCCGCCCCCTGCGCGCCCGCCCGCTTCTGCTCCTGCGTCAGCTTACGGCTCGCCGCGATGCCGAAGGTGCAGATGCTTGTTCCACTTTGCGTGCTCTTCAATTCAGGGTCTCGAGTAACGTTTCCGATTATCATTACTTTATTCATTGATTCCCTCCGATTCTTCGACGCTGTATTCAGCATCAACTATGTCATTTTCCGCAAGCCTTTGATCCGCAAGCGCGGTGTTTTCCTCGCTCTCCGAGCTGAAGGCATTGACCATTTCAACCGACAGCACGCCCCACTTGGAAAGCAGATTTCTGAGCACCTGCTTAGTGAACATTTCGTCCGCATGCTCCTTCCAAATGGCCGACCCGCTGTTGTAAGATTTTGAAAACTTCGCTGCGTGCCGCACGCTCTTTTCCTTGCTCCAGTACAGCGCCTTACGGAAGCCGTTGAGCGTTTCCATATAGGCAAAATATCCGATCACCTTATCGCTCACCGCCTCGCCGGAAAGATCAACGTCCCCGGTCAGCTTGTCCACGCTCTTCAGCTCTCCCTCATACACAGAACCCGCATTGATGTACTTATACGCCCCCGTGCGCATGGCAAGCTGGATCAGTCCCTTATAGCCGATCTGAAACTGCGGCACGCCCTTATACGGCACGATATATGCAAATCCAAGCCCCTTTACAATCGGCAGTTTCAAGGAAACCGCCTTCAGGCACTCCCCGAACACAGCCTTTGGGTCGCACTGCTGCAAGTAAGAATCCGTGTTATAAAGGTCGATCACGCTTGCGGCAAACGCGCCGGCGTTCTCCTTGAGCGACGCTTCAAGGATCTTCATTGTTGCGTCGTTCTGCACGATTGCTGTCATCATTGCAGCAGGGCTTTTTCTTGCCGGAGCTGCCTTTGCCGCATGCGCGGCGTTAGAAATTGCGTTTGCGGTGTTGGTCGTGTTTGTCATGCTTATTTCCTCTTTTCCTGAATTTTTAAAATCCTGCATTGGATATTTTTTGAGCATTCCTTATACGCTTGCGGGTATTTTTCCCGCAGCGCCGCAAGGTCAACGCTCACCCGGTTCTGCGATCTGTAGGTGATGCGATACTGTTCGCTCTCGCCGTTTTCCGCCTCTCCGAGTGCAAGCATAAGAGCCTGCCTGATCGCTTCTGTCTCCTTCTGCAAAGCCTTTATTTGCCCGTTTAAAGCGTTCAAATGCGCAAGGTCAGGCTCATACTGCATCATCAGCTTAAGCTCTTCAGGGCAGCTGTTTTCGCCCTGCATGGCGCGGATCGCTGCCGCCGCGCTCTCGCTTCCGTCAGGCTCGGGCGGAATCTTGTTTTCAACATGCTGCTTCCAAAATTCCACTTCGTTTTCCAGCAGCGTATTGATCTCATTTTCATCGCGTTCAATCACAAAATGATAAAATGCTTTTCCGAGCGCCAATACGGCTAAGTACATGCGCTCATATCCCATTACCGCCATATAGTGCTGGCATTGGCAGTAGTAGGTCAACGGGGTTTCCCCGTTTTCAAAGTCGCTTTTGTTGAAAACGGAAGTGGTCTTACACTCTAAGCCCGCATTCTCCCCGATCACCTCGCGGTCAACATTCGCGCGGATAAAATCATACCGATCATGGCAGTACATAAAGTTCGCGCGGCGGTATTTTTTGCCGGTCGCCTCCGCCCAGCGCTGCGCCACATACGCTTCCAGATCCCGCCCGATCCGCATGGCTTCGCTGTCCTCCCTCTCCGGCATAAGCCCCAGCTTGTCCGCATACAGCTCCAGCCGCGAACGGTACGGATTCAGCCCCACGATCACAGCCGCATCGCTCCCGCCGATTCCCCCGCGCCGCCACGAAAGCCATTCCTCACGCGGCATATCCTTGGTGCTGCACAGCTTTTTCATATGTATCCCTCCCTAAGCCATCAGGTTTTACATTAGCGCCTCCCCGTCGAAAGATTCGTTCAAAATTTCGATTTCCTTTGCGGTAAAGTTATCCTCTAAAAGCTTCTTAAAACGGCGGCGCAATTTAGATTCACAAGCCTCGCAGCAGCCGCACAGTTCCATCGCTTCTTTATAATCTCCGCATACCGGGCAACGCGCTGCTTCAGATATAAATTCGCTTCTGCATTTCGGACATATGTATGTGTAGCCGATATCATCAATGCCGTTATCGCCATGTGTCAAAACATTCGCAGCCATTTCGGGCGTATTAAACATTGCCTTGCAATCCTCGCAAATATACATCTTGTTTTTTCCCCTCATTTATGGTATATTATTTATAGAACTTCTTTCATAATAGGTCGCTTTTGGTTGCAGCCAAGGCGGCCTTTTTCTTTTCTCCGAAAATAAACTCCTTTACACCCTTGGGGCAATCCGCAAACTCGTCGCCGTCTACGCCTGCCACAATCACCGTGCCGAACAAATCCAGCCCGCAAATGTTGCAGTTATACGGCAAGTCCAAAAGCCGCCCCTCCTCGTTCACGATCAGCACGCAGTCCGTCGCAAGCGTAACCGTCTCTATGTACCCGCCCACC
>JAHAAN010000141.1 GCA_018376855.1 Clostridiales bacterium
CCGCTTGGAACGCTGTGCTATTTGTTCATCAATTACAGTGTGTTTCAGGATCCGCTGCGGTTTTTGTTGTATCAAAAGAATCATTGGGGGCAAAGCTTTTCGTGGTTTCTCTCTAACCTTTCGCAAATCGGTTCACGCATATTTTTTACGGACCAGAAGACCGCATGGGCAATATGGCTTCCCGGCTTTTTAGCCATTGCGGCAGCGATTTTTGCCTTTTTGTTTGGCAGCGGCAAGAAGCTGCGCGCGGGTTATTTGGCTTATATGATGATCTATATCGTCTTTGCGGCGGCGCCGAGCTGGCTGCTGAGCGGGGCAAGGTATTTTGCCGTGCTCTTTCCGGTTTATATTTTACTGGCGCGCAGGGCGGAAAAAACGCCGTGGCTTGGGGTGCTTGCAGCAGCGGTCATGGCAGTTGGGCTTACGGCGATGACGGTTATGTTTATTTCAGGCTGGCAAGTGATGTAGAAAAGGAGAAATAGGATGAGTTTGCATAAAGCGGGGTTTGTTACGATCGTAGGCAGGCCGAACGTGGGAAAATCCACATTGATGAATTATCTGCTGGGGCAGAAGGTGGCCATCGTTTCCAATAAGAATCAAACCACCAGAAACTGCATTCGGGGAATTCTGACCGAGCAGGATTATCAGCTTGTGTTTATGGATACGCCCGGCATTCATAAGCCTAAAAACAGGCTGGGCGAGTTCATGATGAAGGCGCAGCGCGAGGCTGTAAACGGTACGGACGCGATTATAGCGATGTTAGCGGCAGACGACTATTTCGGCTTGACGGATCAGAAAATGTTAGAAAATATGAAGGAAGCGGAGTGCCCGGTTTTCGCTGTTGTCAACAAAATCGATATCGCGCAGGAAAAATATGCGGCGGAGATCGAAAACGCGCTTCGAGGTTATGATTATTTCGCTGGGGTTTTTTATGTTTCGGCGGCTACGGGAGAGGGAACGGAAAAGCTGCTTGACGCGCTGCTTCAGGTGATTCCGGAGGGCGAAAGCTTCTTTCCGGAGGATATTATCAGCGATTCGCCGGAGCGTTTTTTGGTTGCTGAGGTTGTTCGGGAGCAGATGCTCACGCTGCTGAACGAAGAGGTGCCGCACGGCGTGGGCGTGATCGTAGAGCAGATGGCGGAACGAAACGGAGGAACGCTTTATATTCGGGCGGATATACTTTGCGAGCGTCAGTCGCACAAGGGAATCATTATCGGCAAAGGCGGAAGCATGCTTAAGCAGATCGGCTCCATGGCAAGAGCGGAATTAGAGGAATTGTTTGAGTGCAGGGTTTATTTGGAGCTGTTTGTAAAAGTGCGTGAAAATTGGCGAAATTCCGGCGCGGCGTTAAAGCAGCTGGGTTATTTTGAAGAATAGCTTCCAGTTTTTCACGGGTATAGCGCGTTTCTTTTTAACGTAATCTATCTGTAGAAGTCTGAATCCAAAAGGAGAGAGAGCGATGGATGAACGTGTTGGAAAGGCGCTTTGGAAGATGTTTTTTGAAACGGGAGATCCGTTGTATTTAAGCGCGAAATATGCCATAGAGCATAAGGAGGAAAAAAGAAAGGGGCGATAACTTGGCGTCTGCGGAAACGGATGCGATCGTTCTGCGTTATTCCGATTATAAGGAAGCGGATAGGATTATTACTTTGTTCTCGCCGGAACAGGGGAAAATTACGGCGGCTGTGCGCGGGGTAAAAAAAACGACGTCTAAGCTGCGCTTTGCTGCCGAGCTGCTTCATTACGGGCATTACATATTTAACGAAAGCAAAGGGCGTTATACCGTTGTTTCCTGCACAACGAAGGAGAGCTTTTATGACGTTCGCTTTGATGTGGACAGGCTTTGGTGCGCTACGTTTATGCTCAACGCGGCGGAAAAGATCATTGTAGAGGGGCAGCGGGATGAAGCGCTGTTTTTGCATCTGCTTAAAGGGCTTTATGAAATTACCTACCGGCAGGGCAGCTCCGTGCTGGGAATTGCGGCTGCGTATCTAAGCGGCGTGCTGCGTGCGGAGGGGTGCGCGCCTGAGCTGACGGCCTGTCAGGAATGCGGCGGCGAAGAGCCTGCCTTTTTTGATATTCAATCCGGCGGCGTGCTGTGCAGGAATTGCGCGCAGCGCACGGCGGATCGCACTTTTAAAGCAGACGGGGAGCTGCTGGAGGCGCTTAGAAGGCTTTTTGCAGCGCAGGAGGTGTTTCGCGCTGCCGAAGGCTGTTCCGTGCGGCAAAAAAAGGATGCGTTTGCCTGCCTGCTCGCATATACGGCGGATCGCTTTGAATGCCGTTTTAAGTCGGCTGATTATCTTTTGAGTTTGGATCGGTAATAAAAGCGTAATGAATATTGCTTTGAAATCATGATAAACGGGGTAAGAAATAAAAGAATTTGTTAAAAAACGTTAAAATTATGCGTCTTTGGGCATTTTGAGGTTGCGTTTTTTTGTTAATTGTATTATTATACTGTAGGTTAAAATTTGCTTGCGAAGCGGAAACCGCTTTAGAATTTTTTTAGGAGGAATCACTTAATGAGCAAAAAGTATGTTTACCTTTTCAGTGAGGGAAACGCAACCATGAGAAACCTGCTTGGCGGTAAGGGTGCGAATCTGGCTGAAATGACAAGTCTTGGCCTTCCGGTGCCGCAGGGCTTCACGATCACGACGGAGGCCTGCACGCAGTATTATGAGGATGGCAGAGAGATCAATGCGGAGATTACTTCCCAAATCAATGAATACATTGTGAAAATGGAGGAAATCACCGGCAAGAAATTCGGCGACAGTGAAAATCCTCTGCTTGTTTCGGTTCGTTCCGGCGCCCGCGCTTCCATGCCCGGCATGATGGATACGATCCTGAACCTTGGCCTGAATGAGACTGTGGTCAACGTAATTGCACAGAAATCAGGCAATCCCCGTTGGGCTTGGGACTGCTACAGAAGATTTATTCAGATGTATTCCGATGTAGTTATGGAGGTCGGTAAGAAATATTTCGAGGAGCTTATCGATAAGATGAAGGCCGCGAAGGGCGTTACCTATGACGTGGAATTGACGGCTGAGGATCTGAAAGAGCTGGCAGGTCAGTTTAAAGCCGAATACAAGGGCAAGATCGGCGTTGATTTCCCGGATGATCCGAAGGAGCAGCTGATGGGCGCCATTAAGGCTGTGTTCCGCTCTTGGGACAACCCCCGTGCGAACGTGTACCGCCGCGACAACGATATTCCGTATTCCTGGGGTACCGCTGTAAACGTGCAGTCGATGGCGTTCGGCAACATGGGCAATGACTGCGGAACGGGCGTTGCGTTTACGCGCGATCCCGCTACCGGTGAAAAGAAATTGATGGGCGAGTTCCTGATTAACGCGCAGGGCGAGGACGTTGTTGCCGGTGTTCGCACCCCGATGCCGATTGCGAAAATGGCGGAGGAGTTCCCGGAAGCATACGAGCAGTTCACACAGGTCTGCAAGACACTGGAAACGCATTACAGGGACATGCAGGATATGGAGTTTACCGTTGAGAACAAGAAGCTCTATATGCTGCAAACTCGTAACGGCAAGAGAACCGCTCAGGCAGCTTTGAAGATTGCCTGCGATTTGGTTGACGAAGGCATGAGAACGGAAGAAGAAGCCGTGGCGATGATCGATCCGCGCAATTTGGACACGCTGCTTCACCCGCAGTTCAACGCCGCTGCATTAAAGGCTGCTGTTCCGATGGGCAAGGGCCTTGGCGCTTCTCCGGGCGCTGCCTGCGGTAAGGTTGTGTTTACGGCCGACGATGCGGTTGAGTGGGCTGCAAGAGGCGAAAAGGTTGTTCTGGTTCGTTTGGAGACCTCTCCGGAGGATATTACGGGCATGAAGTCCGCTCAGGGTATTCTGACGGTTCGCGGCGGTATGACCTCTCACGCGGCTGTGGTTGCGCGCGGAATGGGTACCTGCTGTGTATCCGGCTGCGGCGATATCGCTATGGATGAGGAAAACAAAAAGTTTACCTTGGCGGGCAAGGAATTCCATGAGGGCGATCTGATCTCTATCGACGGCACTACCGGCAATATCTATGACGGCCTGATCCCGACGGTCGACGCTACGATCGCGGGCGAGTTCGGCAGGATCATGAGCTGGGCCGATAAATACAGAACGCTGAAGGTTCGCACGAATGCGGATACTCCTGCGGATGCTAAGAAGGCCCGTGAGCTGGGCGCTGAGGGTATCGGTCTTTGCCGTACCGAGCATATGTTCTTTGATGAGGAAAGGATTGCTGCTTTCCGTGAAATGATCTGCTCCGACACCGTTGAGGAAAGAGAAGCGGCGCTTGATAAGATTCTGCCGTATCAGCAGAGCGACTTCGAGGCTCTGTACGAGGCTTTGGAGGGCTGCCCGGTTACCATCCGTTTCTTGGATCCGCCGCTGCATGAGTTTGTGCCTACGGAGGAAGAGGATATTAAAAAGCTGGCTGCGGCGCAGGGCAAATCCGTTGAGAAGATCAAAACGATTATTGACGGCCTGCACGAGTTTAACCCCATGATGGGTCATCGCGGATGCCGTTTGGCCGTAACGTATCCGGAAATCGCGAAGATGCAGACAAAAGCCGTGATCCGTGCCGCTATCAACGTTAAGAAAGCGCATCCGGATTGGACGATCGAGCCGGAAATCATGATTCCGCTCGTTGGCGAGATCAAAGAGCTGAAATATGTTAAGAAGGTAGTTGTTGAAACAGCGGATGCTGAGATC
>JAHAAN010000142.1 GCA_018376855.1 Clostridiales bacterium
GATACCGGCGAGAGCGGGCTGGCTGCGCAGCAGATTCTCAATGAAAACGAATTCAGAGAGGCTGTTGAGCAGTACGGCGTGGGCAGCTTCCGTGCCGCAATGGGCGCGGAGGCGATTAAAGAGCTGCTGCATCGCTTGGATCTTGACGAGCTTGCAGCGAATTTGAAGGCGGAGCTTGCCGCCGGCGCGACAGGGCAGAAGAGAGTCAAGGCCATCAAGCGTTTGGAGATCGTGGAGTCCTTCCGCAAATCCAACAACAAGCCTGAGTGGATGATCCTTGACGTCGTGCCCGTGATTCCGCCGGAGATCCGCCCGCTGATTCAGCTGGACGGCGGCCGTTTTGCCACGAGCGATTTGAACGATCTATACCGCAGAGTGATTAACCGCAATAACCGCTTGAAGAAGCTGCTGGAGCTTGGCGCGCCCGACATCATCGTGCGCAACGAAAAGCGTATGCTGCAGGAAGCGGTGGACGCGCTGATCGATAACGGCCGCAGAGGGCGCCCTGTTACCGGCCCGGGAAACCGACCGTTAAAGTCGCTTTCCGATATGCTTCGCGGCAAGCAGGGGCGTTTCCGCCAAAACCTGCTGGGTAAGCGCGTTGACTATTCCGGCCGAAGCGTTATCGTAGTAGGGCCGAGCCTTAAAATGCATCAGTGCGGCCTGCCTAAAGAAATGGCGATCGAGCTGTTCAAGCCGTTTGTCATTAAGCGCTTGGTGGAGCTGGGGCTTGCGCATAACATCAAGAGCGCGAAGCGCCTGATCGAAAAGGGCCGCCCGGAGATCTGGGGCGTGCTGGAGGAAGTGATCGTGAATCACCCGGTGCTGCTTAACCGCGCGCCTACGCTTCACCGCCTCGGTATTCAGGCGTTCGAGCCTGTGCTGGTGGACGGCAGAGCTATCAAGCTGCATCCGCTTGTGTGTACCGCGTTCAACGCAGACTTTGACGGCGACCAGATGCCGGTTCACGTTCCGCTTTCCAATGAGGCGCAGACAGAAGCGCGCTTCCTGATGCTTGCCTCTAACAATATTCTTAAGCCTGCGGACGGCCGCCCGGTTGTGGTGCCGACACAGGATATGATCATCGGCGTTTATTACCTGACGATCGAGGAGAAAAAGCTGGAGCGCTTGGATTCCTACTACAGTAATCTTGACGAAGCAATTCTTGCCTACAACACCGGCAACCTGCCGCTGCATGCGCGCACCAATATCCGCATGTATAAGGAGATTGACGGCGTGATGCGCAGCCAGATCGTGCAGATCACGGTGGGGCGTGCGATCTTTAATCAGGCTGTTCCGCAGGATATCGGCTTTGTGGATCGTTCCGATCCTAAAAATGCGTTTGTGCCGGAGATTGACAAGCTGGTAGGAAAGAGCGAGCTTGGCCAGATCATCGCAAAGTGCTTCGCCAAGTACGGCTCCAACCGCACTGCGGAGGTGCTCGATGAAATCAAAGCGCTGGGCTTTAAGTTTGCAACGCGCGGCGCGATTACCGTCGGTGTAAAAGATGCTGTGGTTCCTGCGCAGAAGAAGGAGCTGATCGCAGAGGCGGAAGAGAAGGTGGAGAAGATCAATCTTCGCTATCGCCGCGGTCTTGTTACCGATGAAGAACGCTACCGCAACGTTATCGCCGTTTGGAAGCAGACGACGGAAAGCGTGCTGAAGGTGCTGCTTGAATCCTTTGACGACCTGAACCCGATCAACATGATGAATAAATCCGGCGCCCGCGGTAATAAGGATCAGATTCGTCAGCTGGCGGGTATGCGCGGCTTGATGGCGGATCCGTCCGGCCGCACGATCGAAATTCCGATCAAGGCGAATTTCCGTGAAGGTCTTACGGTTTTGGACTTCTTTATTTCTTCGCACGGTACCAGAAAGGGTCTTGCCGATACCGCGCTTCGTACTGCGGACTCCGGTTATCTGACAAGGCGTTTGGTTGACGTTTGCCAGGATGTGTTTGTCGGGGAAGAGGACTGCCAGGTAACGCATCCATCCGCCGTAACGCCGAAGGGTGTTTGGGTAGAGGATATCGTATATGAAAAGGCTGTGATCGAGCCGCTGCGCAGCCGTATTAAAGGCCGCGTATCGGTAGACGAGCTGAAGAATCCGTTTACGGGCGAGGTAATCGTGCATGCCAACGAGCTGATCAGCGATCAGCAGGCGGACGCGATTGTTGCGGCGGGCTACACCAGAGTGCAGATCCGTTCGGTGTTTACCTGCCGCTGCGAGCATGGCGTTTGCGCGAAGTGCTACGGCGCGGATATGTCCAGCAACAGGCTGGTCAGCTTGGGCGAGACAGTCGGAATCATTGCGGCGCAGTCCATCGGCGAGCCGGGTACGCAGCTGACGATGAGAACGTTCCACACCGGCGGTGTTGCCGGTACCGATATTACGCAGGGTCTTCCGCGCGTAGAGGAGATCTTCGAGGCGCGTAAGCCCAAGGTGCTGGCTGTGCTTGCTGATATTTCCGGTGAGGTTAAGATCAACAACCGCGGCAAGGGGCAGTATCAGGTAACGATTACCGCGCCGGACGGCGACACGAGAATTTACAACACCGGGTATAATGTAGTGCCGACGGTTGTGGACGGCCAGCATGTGGAGGCCGGCGACGAACTGACTCCGGGTTCGCTCAACCCGCACGATCTGCTCAGGATCAAGGGCGTGCAGCAGCTGCAAAGCTATCTGCTCCGCGAGGTGCAGACGGTTTATAAGCGCCAGAGCGTTGAGATTGGCGATAAGCATATCGAGCTGATCGTTCGCCAAATGCTGCGCAAGGTGCGCGTGGAGGATGCAGGAGATACCGAGCTGCTGCCGGGCGAGATGGTGGACATTTACCGCGTGGAGGCGATCAACGCCAAAACGGCTGCCGAGGGCGGCGCGCCTGCGACCAGCCGCCGTGTGCTGCTTGGTATTACAAAGGCTTCGTTGGCAACGGAATCCTTCCTTTCCGCAGCGTCCTTCCAGGAGACAACGCGCGTGCTGACCGATGCGGCGATCAAGGGCAAGGTCGATCCGTTGGCGGGCCTGAAGGAAAACGTGATGATCGGAAAGCTGATTCCTGCCGGAACGGGCTTAAAGCGTTATCAGGATGTGGCGATCGATCTGCCGAAGGCGGCACCGGCGGAGGATTTATCCGCTGAAGCGGTTTCCGACGCAGTATAACAGGGTTTGCGGCGCACTTGTGCGGTTATTTTAAGGAATTTGATAAAAATGAATTGACACGGTGCGCCCTTCGATGATATGATAAACGGTGTTTGGCTGGGAAAAGTCTGCATTTTTGCGGGCTTTGCCGGCTTAAACGCTGCAGCACGGATGTTTTGGAGCTGAAATCAAGCATGGAACAGATTAGCAAAAAAGCAAAAGTGGTTGGCACAAAGCACTGACGAGCCTCTGCGCCAACGGGTGCGGGAGGCGTGTGCAGCTGCCGGAGTGGAGGTGCAGGAGGTGCCTTCCATGTCGGAGCTGGGCAAAGCGTGTTCCGTTGCGGTCAAAACGGCCGCGGCCGCATTACTTGCGGAATCATTCGGTTAATTTTCTCATCTAAAGGGTTGTTGAGAGGATTATATATATTTACTTTCTTTCGGAAGGAGGTATGCAGGAAATGCCTACGATTAATCAGTTAATTAAAAACGGCAGAAAGCAAGTGCAGTATAAGTCGTCCGCGCCTATTCTTCAGCAGTGCCCGCAGCGCAGAGGAGTTTGCCTTAACGTGAAAACACTTTCACCGAAGAAGCCGAACTCTGCTATGCGTAAGGTTGCAAGGGTTAAGCTGGTGAACGGCATGGAAGGTACTTGCTACATTCCGGGAATCGGTCATAACCTTCAGGAGCACTCTGTGGTTCTGATCCGCGGCGGAAGAGTTAAGGATCTGCCTGGTGTAAGATATCACATCATTCGCGGCACGCTGGATACAGCGGGAGTTGCAAAGAGAATGCAGGCCAGAAGCAAATATGGTGCCAAGAAGCCCAAGAAGTAAGAGATCTCCGCTGGATTTTTATGCTTTTTGAGTCTTTCTCCGTATGCTGCGGAGGGGCAACAGATTTAATATTTTGTTTAAAAATTAGGGAGGATTAACCTATGCCAAGACGTGGTGGCGTTCCCAAGCGCGATGTACTCCCGGATCCGGTCTATCATTCCAAGGTTGTAACAAAGCTGATCAACCAGGTGATGTATGACGGCAAAAAGGGTACAGCACAGCGCATTGTATATGACGCATTTGAAATTGTTCAGGAAAAAACCGGCCGTGAAGCGCTGGAGGTCTTTACGCAGGCGATGGAAAACATCATGCCTCTGCTGGAGACAAAGGCTCGCCGTGTAGGCGGCTCCAACTATCAGGTTCCTATGGAGGTGCGCCCTGAGCGCAGACAGACCTTGGGCCTGCGCTGGCTGGTGAATTATACGCGCGCACGCAGTGAGCGCACAATGAGAGAGAAACTGGCAGCTGAGATCATGGATGCAGCAAACGGAACCGGCGCCAGTGTGAAGAAAAGAGAGGATACCCACAAGATGGCGGAAGCCAACAAGGCTTTTGCGCATTACCGTTGGTAAGCCTTACGCAGCTAAAAGGAGGGCTATTCATTGCCGAGAAAATATTCGCTTGAAAATACCAGAAATATTGGTATTATGGCTCACATTGATGCGGGTAAGACGACGACGACTGAGCGTATCCTTTACTACACCGGTATTAACCATCGAATCGGCGAGACCCATGAGGGTACTGCTACGATGGACTGGATGGAGCAGGAAAAGGAAAGAGGTATCACCATTACCTCCGCTGCAACGACAGCCTTTTGGAAGGGCTGCCGCATCAATATCATTGATACCCCCGGCCACGTGGACTTTACCGTTGAGGTAGAGCGTTCGCTGCGCGTTTTGGACGGCGCAGTGTCTGTGTTCTGCGCAAAGGGCGGTGTTGAACCTCAGTCCGAAACCGTATGGCGTCAGGCTGATACCTACGGTGTTCCGAGACTGGCTTATGTCAACAAAATGGATATCATGGGCGCGGATTTTTACCGCGTAGTTTCCATGATGAAGGAGCGTTTGCAGGCAAACGCGGTTCCGATTCAGCTTCCGATCGGGAAAGAGGATTCCTTCGAGGGCATTATTGATCTGCTTTCAATGAAGGCGTATTTCTACCGTGATGATTTGGGCGAGAAGATCGACGAGTGCGAGATTCCCGACGATATGAAAGAGCTGGCGGACAAGTACCATCAGGAGCTTCTTGAAGCTGTTGCGGAGACAGATGAAGAGCTGATGATGAAATATCTGGATGGGGAAGAGCTTACGGTTGAGGAGCTGAAGGTCGGTATCCGCAAGGCAACGATCAGCAATCAGATGACGGCCGTAACCTGCGGAACCTCTTATCGCAATAAGGGCGTGCAGCGCCTGCTTGACGCGATTGTGGACTATATGCCTGCGCCGACGGACATTCCTTCCATTAATGGCGTCATTCCGGACACAGGCGAAGAGACGGCGCGCCATTCTTCCGACAGCGAGCCGTTCTCTGCGCTGGCATTTAAGATCATGACCGATCCGTTCGTAGGAAAGCTGGCATTCTTCCGCGTGTACTCCGGTACGCTTACGGCAGGCTCCTATGTGTACAACTCTACAAAGGGCAAGAAGGAGCGTATGGGCCGCATTCTGATGATGCATGCAAACCACCGTGAAGAGATCGACGAGGTTTATTCCGGTGATATTGCGGCGGTCGTGGGCTTAAAGGATACCACCACGGGCGACACGCTGTGCGACGAGGATCATCCCGTTATTCTTGAGTCTATGGAATTCCCGGATCCCGTTATTCAGGTTGCCATTGAGCCTAAAACGAAGGCCGGTCAGGAAAAGATGACGATGGCGCTGCTGAAGCTGGCCGAGGAGGACCCGACCTTTAAGACCTATACGAATCAGGAGACGGGTCAAACCATCATTGCCGGTATGGGCGAGCTTCATTTGGAGATCATCGTAGACCGTTTGCTGCGTGAATTTAAGGTGGAAGCGACTGTCGGTAAGCCGCAGGTTGCTTACAGAGAGACGATTCGCGCCAAGGTGAAGCAGGAGGGCAGATATGTCCGTCAGAGCGGCGGTAAAGGTCAGTACGGCCATTGTATCATCGAGCTTGAGCCGACACAGCCGGGCGAAGGATATTCCTTTGACAATAAGATCGTCGGCGGTGCGATTCCGAAGGAATTCATTCCTGCGATCGACGCAGGTATTCAGGAGGCGGCGAAGAACGGTGTTCTGGCAGGCTATGAATGCGTGGATTTCAAGGTAACGCTGATCGACGGTTCTTACCATGATGTGGACTCTTCCGAAATGGCGTATAAGATTGCCGGTTCTATGGCGTTTAAAGATGGCTGCCGCAAGGCAAACCCTGTGCTGCTTGAGCCGGTTATGAAGGTAGAGGTTGTTGTTCCCGAGGAATACATGGGTGATGTAATCGGAAATATCAACTCTCGCCGCGGCCGCATTGAGGGCATGGAGGACAGAGCAGGTGCAAAGGTTGTCAACGGTTTTGTTCCGCTGAGCGAAATGTTCGGTTATTCTACCGACTTGCGCAGCAGAACGCAGGGCCGCGGCCAATACACCATGCAGTTCTCTCATTATGAGGAAGTACCCAAGAGTATTGCTGAAAAAATTATGACGAAATAAATGTTAGGGAGGAATTTCTAATGGCAAAGGCAAAATACGAAAGAACGAAGCCGCATGTAAACATCGGAACGATCGGGCACGTAGACCACGGTAAAACGACGCTGACAGCGGCAATCACCACCTGCCTGTCAAAGGTAGGTCAGGCGGAAGCGATGGCGTATGACGCGATCGATAAAGCGCCTGAAGAGAAAGAAAGAGGAATCACAATCAACACGGCGCACGTTGAATATCAGACGGAAACCCGCCACTATGCGCACGTGGACTGCCCCGGCCACGCCGACTATGTAAAGAACATGATCACCGGCGCTGCGCAGATGGACGGCGCAATTCTGGTTGTATCGGCAGCGGACGGCCCGATGCCGCAGACGAGAGAGCACATTCTGCTTGCAAGACAGGTAGGCGTTCCGTATATCGTAGTGTTCATGAACAAGACGGATATGGTAGACGACGAAGAGCTGCTTGAGCTGGTAGAGATGGAAGTGCGCGAGATGCTGTCAGAGTACAGCTTCCCGGGCGACGAGATTCCGATCATCAAGGGTTCTGCCCTGAAGGCTTTGGAAGCGGCAAACAGCGGCGCGGACGTAAAGAGCGATCCGTGGTGCCAGAAGATCTTCGAGCTGATGGACGCAGTGGACGAATTCGTTCCCACACCGCAGCGCGCAGTAGATAAGCCGTTCCTGATGCCGATTGAGGATATCTTCTCCATTACCGGCCGCGGCACGGTTGCAACGGGCAGAGTGGAAAGAGGAACCGTAAAGGTGCAGGATACGGTTGAGGTAGTAGGCCTTGTTAATGAGAAGAGACAGGTTGTTGTAACAGGCGTAGAAATGTTCCGCAAGCTTTTGGACGAGGCGCAGGCGGGCGACAACATCGGCGTGCTGCTCAGAGGCGTGCAGCGCAATGAGATCGAGCGCGGCCAAGTTCTTGCGAAGCCGGGAACGATCAACCCGCACACGAACTTCACAAGTGAGGTATACGTGCTGAAGAAGGAAGAGGGCGGAAGACACACGCCGTTCCTGAACGGCTATCGCCCGCAGTTCTATTTCAGAACGACGGACGTAACAGGCGTAGTGAAGCTGCCTGAGGGCGTAGAGATGGTAATGCCGGGCGACAACATTCAGATGGAGATCGACTTGATTGCGCCGATCGCAATCGAGGAAGGACTTCGTTTTGCAATCCGTGAGGGCGGCAGAACGGTAGGCTCCGGCGTTGTTGCAAAGATTCTGAAATAATAAAGAACACAGATAGAAAGCCGCTGCAAG
>JAHAAN010000004.1 GCA_018376855.1 Clostridiales bacterium
AAGGGGCGATATGGTATGACAGCCACAGACAATATAAGCTTTTGGAACAAGTGGGCAAAACGGTACGATACGGCAATGTCCGGTGATCGCAAAATATACGCACGGCTGATCGACAAAATGAAACGGACGCTGAACCGGAATATGGCGGTTCTGGAGCTTGCCTGCGGTACGGGGCTGTTATCTGTGCAGCTTGCCGGAAGCGTAAAAATGCTTGAAGCAACCGACTTTTCAAAGGAAATGATCCGCCATGCAAAGTCTAAAACATATTCTTCGCGGCTGCATTTTTCGGTGCAGGACGCAACCGCTTTACCCTATGCGCCCGAAACCTTCGATGCTGTGGTGATATCAAACGCTTTGCACATTATGCCAAATCCCGAAAGGGCTCTATCGGAAATTCGCAGAGTGCTGAAACCGGACGGCATCCTGATAGCTCCGACTTTTACGGCAGCAAACAGTCTTGGCGGCAGACTGAGGATCCGCATTATGGAACTGTCCGGTTTTCGCGTGTTTCATAAATGGACGCCGGAAGATTATCTTGCATTTTTGAAGGAAAACGGATTTATAATTCGGAATAGTGAAGTACTGAGCGGGGCTCTTACGCTGACCTATGCCGAGGCAAAGAAAATAATTGATCGGGGGAATCGTTATGATAAAGATCACAGTTAATGTAAAAGGTATGGCCTGTGGAATGTGCGAGGCGCATATCAACAACGCGGTGCGGCAGAATTTCAAAGTCAGAAAGGTCACGTCTTCCCACGGCAAAGGCAGAACGGAGATCCTTGCAGAAGGCCCGTTTGATGATGAAAAGCTGAAAGATGTAATCGGCAGGGCGGGGTATACTGTTACAGGAATTCATATCGAGCCTTATGAGAAAAAAGGCTTTCCACTGTTTGGAAGAAAGGGAAAATAACATGGCGATTGTTGAATTTAAAAACGTGACACGTATTTATAAAAGCGGCGACCATGAGCAGAAAGCCCTTGACGGCGTAGATCTGTCCTTGGATGAAGGGAAATTTATTGTCATTTTGGGCCCCAGCGGTGCGGGAAAAAGCACACTGCTCAATATGCTTGGCGGGCTTGACAGTCCCACAAGCGGCACAATCACGGTAAACGAAAAAGATATTTCCACCTTAACAAACAACGAGCTTGCTGATTACAGAGCCTCCACCGTGGGTTTTGTTTTTCAATTTTACAATTTGATTCCAACGCTTACGGTACAGGAAAATGTGGCGCTTGTGAAAGACATTGCTCCGAACGCGCTTGATGCAAAACAGATGCTGTTCGAAGTCGGGCTGGCGGATCATCTGAAAAACTTTCCGGCAGAACTTTCCGGCGGCGAGCAGCAGCGGGTCTCTATCGCAAGAGCGCTTGCAAAGAATCCGAAAATCCTTTTGTGCGATGAACCGACGGGTGCGCTTGATTCCGAAACAGGCGTCATGATTCTGAAACTGCTTCTTTCCATGGCGAGAAACTACAAAAAGACCATTGTTATTGTGACGCATAATCAGAATATTGCAAAAATGGCGGATGTGGTGATTCGTGTGAAGAATGGGAAAATCAAATCCTGCGAAAATCAGCAGAATCCTATGAGTGCAGATGAGGTGGAATGGTAATGCTGATACGAAAACTATTCCGAACCGCAGGGAAATATAAGGTGCAATTTATTTCCATGGTGATAATGATTGCTATCGGTACCGGCGTGTTTCTCGGATTCAATATCGAATGGAAAAGCATTGAAGCGAATACCTCCGCATTTTTTGAGGAAACAAAGTATGCCGATTTTCGTCTTTATTCCGAAACCGGGTTTACGGATGAAGATATACGTGCTATACAAAAAATACAAGGAGTGGATGCTGCCACGCGATTTCTGTCTGTAAACGCGGATATAATCGGGACTAAAACCGCGGTCGCGCTGATAGTTTCGGAAAACTACACGGTCTGTGCAATGTATCTTTCCGAAGGAAGTCCGTACGATGAAAATTCGGATGGTATCTGGCTGTCGGATCAGTTTGCTGAGAAAAACGGATACAAAATCGGCGACAGCTTAACGCTTTCACATAAAGGAATTGCATTTGACGGCGAGATTGTCGGTCTTATCAAAAGCGGCGAAATGATGATTTGTACCGCCGACCAAAACCAACTCATGCCCGACTTTACAAGCTTTGGCTTTGCCTATATCTCACCGAAAAAGCTGGAAAAGGTTGTGGGCAGCGCATTTTATCCACAAATCCATATCCTTGCGGATATGGCAAAAGCGGAAATAGAGCAGGCAATAAAGAACGCCTTGGGAAAAACTATACTCATCGCTTCCAAGGAAGAACATACTGCTTACGCGGGAGCGCAGAGTGAAACCGAGGAAGGCAAAACTATGGGAACGATCCTGCCCGTGCTGTTTCTCGCCATCGGCATTCTGACCATGGTAACGACTATGCATCGCATTGCGGCGAACGAAAAAACACAGATCGGCACACTGAAAGCGCTTGGCTTTCGCGACCGCAGAATTCTGCGGCACTATACCTCTTACGGTTTTGTTATCGGTGTGTTCGGCTGCCTGCTCGGTATAGCCTTGGGCTATGGTCTTGCCGCTGTTATTATCAGCCCAAACGGTATGATGAGTACTTATTTCGATCTCCCCCATTGGCGGCTTGTGATGCCGGGGTTCTGCATTCCCGTTATTCTTCTGACGGTTTCTCTTTTGACGCTTATAAGCTTCATTTCAGTTAAGAAAATGCTGAATGGAACAGCGGCAGATGCCCTTCGCCCCTATGAGCCGAACGCTATGAAAAAGAGCATCTTTGAAGATGCAGGGCCTTGGAACAAGCTTTCCTTCGGTACAAAGTGGAACATTCGGGATATTCTGCGCCACAAATCCCGTTCGGTTATGACGCTCATCGGCGTTATCGGCTGTATGGTTCTGCTTGTCGGGGGGATTGGCATGAAAGACACCATGGATGATTTTATGCGGATTCTGAATAAAGATATCAGTAATTATACAACAAAAGTGAATCTTTCCGAAACCGCATTAAACGGTGAAGCTATAGAACTTGCAAAGAATCTGAATGGCGACTGGGCGGCATCAAGCGGCGTGAGTTTGAAGGGCGAAACAGTCGTTATGGAGGTATACCATGCCGAAAACGGTCTGATTCGTTTTGTCGATGCAAACAACGAGCGTATGGAACTGACAAACGATGGCGTATATCTCTGCCAGCGTCTGAAAAACACTGCACAGATAGGCGATACGATAGAAATTTCTCCTTATGGAAGCGAAGAGACATATACCGTCAGGGTTGCGGGATATCTTCGTTCGGTTTTGTCCGAAACTGTAGTAATGACCGACGTTTATGCCGGGCGTGCGGAGATCGACTATCATATCACATCCATCTATACAGATAAAACGGCGGATGAGATTGCAAATTCTCCGCTGATTGCAGGCAAGCAGGAAAAGCAGGCTATCATGGCCACCTACGACAGCTTTTTGGATATTATGAACGTCATGGTGCTGATGTTTGTGGCGGGAGCAATTACGCTTGGGATTGTTGTGCTTTATAATCTCGGTTTGATGAGCTATGTAGAACGAAGCCGTGAACTTGCTACCTTGAAGGTTCTCGGATTTCGTGACAGGCATATCGGCAGACTACTTATCAGCCAGAACATCTGGCTTACCGCTATAGGCGTTATCATCGGACTTCCTGCGGGTATCGGTGTATTGCAAGCGCTGCTTATAACGCTTGGGAATGAGTATGAACTGAAGCTTTGCCTCGGTGTGCTCACTTATTCAATTAGTTTGCTTGTTACAGTTGGCGTATCTCTGATCGTCAGCCTGATGGTCGCACGGAAAAACAAAAAGATCGACATGGTGGAAGCGCTCAAAGGTGCAGAATAATACGTTTTTTTGATTTTGTAAGATCGAGAATCATTTATAAAAAATAGGAGGTAAACCATAACGTGTTTTAAAAATTTATATGATATAGCGAATTCATTGCTGTTTTAGTTTATTTACGAATACGATTCGATTTTGCAAAATGAAAAATAAATTGCAATAATAGATATATGATATGTTATTGCGCAAAAAAATTTGAAAAGAGGAAAAATAGAATGAAGATTTTGACATCTACAGTCAGCATAGTATTGGCGTTTGTGATCTGCCTATGCGTGTTTACTTCCTGCTCTAAAACGCCCGATGTGAAAAAACCAAACGGAAGTGAACCGATATCCGAAAATACAAAAACTCCGGAAAAGGCACAGTTCAAAACGGTTCCCGTTTTGGAGGACACCCGCCCTACTGAAACAAAACAGAATACTTTTACAACCCTGAACGGAAATCAGGTTACATATAACATGAATACACGCAAAATCGTTGCAATCTCAGGAGCGGGCGATCTTGCTGCGTTTGGCCTTCGCCCTTCTGCTGTCATTGCGGACAGCACTACGGTTGAAAGCTATAAGACCTTTTTTGAGGGCGTAAAGCTTTTGAACTATACACAGCCTTTTGATGCGGAGGAAGTCCTGTCCTACGAACCCGAATTGATTCTGGTCAATCAGCTGATGTCTCAGTCTGACATTGAAGAGCTGGAAAAAATTGCCCCCGTTATTCCCTTATATCGCGAAAGCTTTGATTTTGAGGAACGCTTAAGCTATATCGGCAAAATTTTCGGGCTGGAAGAAAACGCCCGGGTTTTAATCAAATATGCGGAGGAAACCAAACAAGCTGCACTGGATAAAGTTGCAGATATGAATCTTTCCGAAAAAACGGTAACGGTATTTTACTATCTTGACGGCGTATCGGTTCCGCCTACCGAATACTGGTATTTCAATAAGATTATTTACGATTACCTTGGCATGAAACGCTTGGAGATTGTAGACCGTTTCCTTGAAACGCAGGATAATCCGTTTGCGCCGATCAGTTATGAGGTTTTAACCGAATACGAAGGCGACGTCGTGATTTATGCCGATATTATGGCGGCTATGATGGGAACCGAGCTTTCAATTCCGAATGATTTGGCGGAAAATCCCATGTGGAAAATGTTGAAAGCTGTAAATCAGAATAAAGTCGGTATCATTGATGCGATGCTTTATGCAGAAAAAGATGTTTTATATCTTTATGCACAGTATGATGGAATCTTAAAAGCGTTTGAAAAGGCACAGGTCGTTGAGAGTAAGTAAATTATGTATGCGAGTAAAGGTAAAGTGAAAAAGGTACATGGAAATCTGCAAAAATTTGCAATCCTGTTCTTCTTCTGCGTCGTTTTGCTTGGTGCTCTTTCTATTGCCTTTATTCTCCTTGGGGCAAAAAACATTGCACTTGCAGATGTTTGGAATGCGCTGTTTCGGTTTGATGAAAATAATGTCAGTCATATTATCATACGAGATTTGCGCATTCCCCGCGTTTTGGCGGATATTATGGTAGGCGTTTCGCTTTCGGTCGCAGGAGCAGTGATGCAGGGAAACACAAAAAATCCGATGGCGGATTCAGGGATTATGGGAATCAGTGCGGGATCAATGTTTGCGGTGATGCTGATTATGGCATTTTTGCCTGCGGCTACGAAAATTGAGATTATCGGATATTCATGTCTCGGCGCGGCCGGAGCAACGCTTCTGATCTACGGTGTTGCCATGATGGGAAAGCGCGGAATGACCGCCGATCGCATGGTACTGTCGGGAATGGCGATCTCCACTCTGTTCAGCTCCGTTACCTCTGCCATTGTTTTAAAAATGGGAATGACAAGCACGATGATGAAGTATACCGCAGGCAGCTCCGCAAGCACTGTATGGACGGATATTTATATTGCAGCCCCGTTTTTCATCGCAGGCTTTGCAGCGGCGCTCGCCATTTCCCGTGCTTTAACGGTGATGAATCTTGGAGAGGAGGTTTCCAAAGGCTTGGGAGCCAATATCAAATTAATTAAATTTCTCAGTACCATGGTTGTTTTGATTCTGTCTGCCATTGCCGTTGTTATTATCGGTCCTGTTGGATATGTCGGGCTTATGGTCCCGCATATCGTGCGTTATTTTGTTGGAACAGATTATCGCTTTGTATTACCATCCTGCGCGTTGCTGGGTGCGGTGCTTGTGGTATTTGTAGATTTGCTGGCAAGACTGATTATACCCGGACGGGAATTCCCTGTTGGAATTTTGCTGACGATCATCGGTGTTCCGTTTTTTATTTTCACATCACGCCGGCAAAAGGACGATGCCTTCGGTGCGTAAAAAGGGGGAAGAAGTATGCAGAAAACGGATACTTTGATAAAGCATCATTCTTTTGCACGGGGGATTTTTATAAACGGAATTCTTGTTTCCGTATTGGTAATTATCTTTTTGATCGGATGCAATGTAGGGCAATATCAAATTGCAGTACAAGATATATTTTCCACCTTGTTTGGCGGCGGAACACAGCGCACACAGCTGGTTCTGTTTGACTACCGTCTGCCAAGGCTCTGTTTGGCATTTTTAGTTGGGCTCGGAATGGGAATGTCCGGCGTTGTCATGCAACGTAGCATTCGTAAAATCAAATTCTTCAAGCGCTGTTTTACTTCCGGTTCTCGCACTTGCAGGAGGACTAGTTTCTGCCGGATTAATCTTTTTGCTTGGCACAAAAAAACGGCAGCCGCTGAATCCCACCCGTCTGATTATGACGGGTGTTGCTATGAGCAGTGCGTATGGAGCAATCAGCACTTTTATGATGTTGATACTTGACCAAAGCCAGCTTGAGTTTTTACAGCGTTGGCAATCGGGTGAACTATGGGGAACACAGTGGCGTTTTATTATCGTGTTTGCTGGTTGGCTGGTTATTTTCGGAGGACTTACCTACCGCAGCTCCCGAACTCTGAATGTAGTGAATCTCGGATATGACATTGCAAGAGGGCTCGGCGTTCATGTGAGCCGCCAGTTTGTTTATCTGTCCTTCTGCGCAGTAGCGCTTTCCTCCGCCTCCGTGGCGTTCGGCGGCAACTTTTTCTTCTTGGGACTGATCGGTCCGCATATTGCAAGAAGGCTGGTGGGAACGGACGCACGTTTGCTGCTGCCGGCTTCCGGTATCGTGGCGGCTATTCTTGTACAGGTAGCGGATATTCTTGTTCACGGCTGGAGCTTGCTTGCCAATATACCGACCGGTATTATCGTTTCCGTGCTTTCTGTTCCGTATTTTTTATATCTTTTAATGAGGTCATGACGATGCAGTGTGAGGAATTAAACAAAGGAATCATTACAAAAGAATTAAAAGTAGGATATGACGGACGTATCATTGTTCCATCGTTTGATATTCGTATTCAGTCAGGAAAAATTACGTCTGTAATCGGTGCAAACGGATGTGGAAAGTCAACTGTGCTGAAAGCAATCGGACGAATTATCCGCTCCGATTCGGGGTGTGTGATTATTAACGGTACCGATATGGCAGAGATGAAAAATAAGGAAATTGCCAAGCAGATGGCGATTTTACCGCAAACTCCAACGGCTCCGGGAACGCTTACCTGTCATGAGTTGGTTGCTTACGGGCGATTTCCGTATCAGAAAGGTCTCGGAAAATTGAGCCAAGAGGACAAGAGGATTGTTGAATGGTCGCTTGAGGCAACCAATATGATAAATTTTCGTAATCGTCCGATCGCCAGCCTTTCCGGGGGGCAAAGGCAGCGGGTTTGGATCGCAATGGCGCTTGCCCAGCAAACGGGAATTATCCTCTTAGATGAGCCTACCACCTATTTGGATCTGGCGCATCAGTTGGAGGTATTAGAACTGTTGAAGCATTTAAACGAAAACGAAAGAACAACCATTGTGATGGTGCTGCATGATTTGAATCTTGCTTCCCGTTATTCAGATTATCTGCTCGCTATGCTGGACGGTCAAATGGAGAGCTATGGTACGCCAAGCGAAGTGATGACAAAGAGAATGCTCTGCGAATGCTTTGGAATTGACGGGGATATTATGACAGACCCGAGAAGCGGGAAGCCGCTGTGTATTTCTTATGATTTGGTAAAATCGGAAAGAGCGAATCCCAATGCATTTACTCATAAAGAGGGAGAAAGTATAAAAGTATGAAGAAGATTGCATTTTATGGAAAAGGCGGAATCGGAAAGTCCACTACAGTCTCCAATCTTGCCGCCGCATTGGTAAAGCTGGGCTATAAAGTGTTTCAAATCGGCTGTGATCCCAAGTCAGACTCTACGATCAATCATCATAACGGTGAACGAATTGAAACGGTTCTTTCCGCCATGCGAAAAGGCATTGAGGATGAATCCGAAATTGTTCATATAGGTTCAGACGGAGTACATCTGATGGAAGCAGGCGGTCCTCCTCCCGGAACAGGATGTGCAGGCCGCGGAATCATCACTGCTTTCGAGAAAATTAAAGAACTTCAAATTTATGAAAAGTATGCTCCGGATTTTGTCCTTTTCGACGTACTGGGAGATGTTGTCTGCGGCGGATTTGCTATGCCGCTTCGCGGTGGATATGCGGATGAGCTGTATGTTGTAACATCGGGAGAGATGATGTCTCTTTATGCCGCCAATAATATTGTTGAGGCTGTCAGAAATCAAAACGGTTCAGGATATGCAAAGCTCAAAGGGTTTATCCTCAATAAAAAGAACATAGAAAATGAGGAAAAAATAGTGGAACGCGCGGCAAAAGAAATGGAAACCGAAGTATTTTTCGTTTTGCCGAGAAATCGGCTTGTTCAGGATGCCGAGGCATTGAAGCAGACTGTCGTTTCCGCATTTCCGGAAAGTGAAATGAGTCAAGCATATTTACGCCTTGCGGAGAAAATTGCAAATGAGTAAGTGGATTTGTGTTAAAAACTTAAAGAAAGAGCCATACAGAAAAACGGCGAATATTTCTTGTGCAGAGCATTGTCCAATGGATATTTTGCTGGAGGAACTGAGTGGGATGGGCGACATCAATACGCTTGTAGTTGGCGTTGGGGAATGCGCGTATTATTCTAAAAAAATCCCATTTGCGGAGAGATGTAAAAACTGGGCGTATGAGCTTGCAAACGAAGAGATCATATTCGGAGATGTAAACGGCATATGTAAAGCGCTTGAACGATTATCGGATTCACCGTATATGACAGTATGCATATTCACTTGTATCCCATGCCTAATGAATCTTCAGTTTGACGAGATAAAACAAAAATTCCCGAATGTGATTTTTCTATCCGCTCCGGATTATAAGGGGATTTCCCCATGCGATATTTTAGATGAGCTGTACGTTTCATTGTTCGGTAAATTTAAGGCCGGAGAAAAAGAAGAAATCAGCATTTGGTCATGGAATGAAGAGTGTTCTGTTCAAGAATCACGGGAGAAACTGCTCGCCAAAAACCATATCGTCAACAATTATCATTATGTGCGGTTATTTGACTGTTTGATGAAAAAATTCCCGATAACTGTGATTGACAACAGTCGGTTTCAGTCAGCCGATTTTTATCGGACATATGCAAGTGAGCTTCATATAGAGCAAGCGGATATTTATAACCTTGAGGAGCTGAATGAACAGGTGCTGTCAGTCCGAAAGCCTTTTACGGTGAAGGGTTCGTTTGCCTGCGATTTTGCCGCGTATCTTCATATGTTGGGCGCAGAAGTCAAATATGTTGTTGTGAACATATATGCATACAGCGAACATGCATACAAAATTCTGCATGAGCTTCCGGCGGATGTTCTCGTATGCTTTGATTGGTCAGCGCAGTTGGATGAGGCTGAAACTCTCATACTGGATTTTTCAGCCTGTCAAAAAGCGCTTTCAGAACGACAAGGGTTTGAACGGTTGCTGTTTATGATGCACAGAGCGGAGGAGTTATGTCGCTAATCAAATATGCCACTTTTCCCACGGCAAGAATGTCTGTTTTTTATATGGTCACAGGATACAAGGATCTTGCTGTTATTGATTTTTCAACTAATGGACACGGACTGTATCATTACGGACATTTGCCCCGTTTACAACCATATGTGCCATGCGATATAGAGAAAAGATTTTTTTCAACCCATCTGACCGAGGTGGATATTGCACTGGGAGACACGCATCGCTTGTTTCGGGCGGTTGAGGAAGCGGTGAATTCCGGATATCATCATGTTCTGTTAATGCCTTCGTCTATCGCTGCGGTGCTGGGATTGGACTTGGAAAGCTATGCGGCCGAATTATCGCTTGCATTCGGCGTAAATGTATTTACAGTATCCGTGGGCTTCCATGATGATTTTTATTCGGGCAGGGAAAACATTTTGCACACATTGGCAACGTTTTTTTGCAAGACAAAATCGCCTTCTGAACAGAATTTCTATAATTTGTTAGGCGGATCACCGTTGTGGCAGGCAAAAGAAAGCCACCGTGTTTTATCCATGATGTTAAAAGAGCGTTTAGGCCTTGACAACGGCTTTGATAGCCTGAATGCCGACAGGGCAGCTCTGTGGAGCGAAGCCGCTTCTGCTCGTTTAAATATTATTACATCCGAAAGCGCCATTCCGGCAGCCGAATATTTGTATAAAAAATTCGGGACTCCTTATTTGATGTTCAATGCTCTCGGAAAACGTGCAGAAGATGCTTTTTTAGAACATGTTGCTAATTTTTTTGATACCTCATATTTGGCCGAAGAGGATACAACATACGACTTTGTTCTTTTGCAGATGAAGAATATTTTGGCTGTGAACCACCCGAAAATAATATGTTATGCAGACATCGATTGCCTTTCAAGGATCAAGAAGTTTTTCGACGAATTGGATTTTGACATCACTTATTTCTGTTCACACCAAAACCGCGAATATCCTGTGCTTTCACCGGATCAATTGATCGAAACGTACCTGCATGAGAATGTAACCGTTATTTCCTATGACCGAGTTTGCCGCTACTTTTCCCATGCGGTTGAAATTGATCGGTTGGGAGTTGATTTTAGTTTGCAAACACCATTGTATAAACCGGATTGGGGAAAACAGGGAGCCTATCTATTTTGTGAAAATCTAAGCGCCGCTGTTTTTGTATAATCTCAATGATCTTTTTTCGCAGACCTTATGATCGCATCTGCCGAAAAGCTTCGATCATAAGACAGAAAGTCGGCCGGGCGTTATGATGGGAAGCATTGTAGAATCCTTCCTGTATGGAATCTGTGCTGTCGGAATAATAGCCGTAATGTTTCTGCTCTGTTCTATCATGAAATCGGCATACCGAAGCTGATAATCAATAAACGGCTGATCCCAAGCGGCAGCGTTAATAAGTTCCTTCGCTTCACGCCGATGAACCCCGGCAGCGCTCTGCAAAACACCTTTGCGGTGAGAAATCAGGCGCTGAATATCCTATAAGAAACACCTGCGGCCGAGAAAGCAACAAACCGATCTGAAATTTCTTTCAGCGGCACTTCTGCTGAAAAAGGCAGTTTCTCGTAAGAAACCGAACAAATTCTTAACAGCAATATCAAAAAATCATGCTCGTTAACAACAGACTATCAAACGGTTGGCAAAACGGCTGAAACGAGAAAAAAACAGGGACCTTGATGCAACAAACACCAAAGCCCCTATTTGTTTGAATATCCTTATTTTATGCGGCTTCACGCCTTATTTCATTGCCTCTTCCACGGCAACGGCAACGGCAACGCTTGCGCCGACCATCGGATTGTTGCCCATACCGATAAGACCCATCATCTCCACATGCGCGGGCACGGAGGAGGAGCCTGCAAACTGTGCGTCGGAATGCATTCTTCCCATCGTATCCGTCATGCCGTAGCTGGCAGGACCTGCTGCAACGTTGTCCGGATGCAGGGTGCGGCCTGTGCCGCCGCCGCTTGCAACGGAGAAATACTTTCTGCCGTTTTCAATCGCCCATTTTTTATAGGTACCTGCAACGGGATGCTGGAAACGCGTGGGGTTCGTGGAGTTACCGGTAATAGAAACGTCCACACCCTCTTTAATCATAATCGCAACGCCCTCGGAAACGTCATCCGCGCCATACACCTTGACCTTAGAGCGTTCGCCGTCGGAAAACGCCTTTTCGCTCAAAACATTCAGCGTGCCGGTAGAATAATCATACTGCGTTTCCACAAAGGTAAAGCCGTTCACGCGGCTGATAATATAAGCCGCATCCTTGCCCAAGCCGTTGAGAATCACGCGCAAAGGCTCCTTGCGAACCTTATTCGCCGTTCTCGCAATGCCGATCGCACCCTCAGCCGCAGCAAAGGATTCGTGGCCTGCCAAGAAGCAGAAGCATTTTGTTTCTTCACGCAGCAGCATCGCCGCCAAATTGCCGTGCCCAACGCCGACGTTTCTCTGATCCGCCACGGAACCGGGAATGCAGAACGCCTGCAAGCCTAAGCCGATCGCTTCGGCAGCTGATGCCGCATCCTTGCAGCCCTTTTTCACGGCGATCGCCGCGCCGAGCGTATACGCCCACACCGCATTTTCAAACGCGATAGGCTGAATAGAGCGGACAATGCCGTCCACATCAAGCCCTTTATCAACTGTGAACTGCTTCATCTGATCCAAATCGGAAAAGCCGTACTCAGCCAAAACGCCGTTGATTTTATCAATTCGTCTGTCATATCCTTCAAAGGTAGCCATGATTTGTCCGCCTCCTTACTGTTTTCTGGGATCAATCACCTTAACCGCCTCATTAAAGCGGCCGTAGGTGCTGATGAATTTGTTATATGCTTCCGTGGGATCCATTCCCTTTCGCACAGCTTCCATCATCTTGCCCAAATGTACGAATTTGTAACCGATGACCTCATTGTTGGCGTCCAGACCGATCTCCAGCACATAGCCCTCCGCCATCTCCAGATAGCGAACGCCCTTTGCCTTTGTGGAGTACATGGTGCCCACCTGCGAACGCAGACCCTTTCCAAGATCCTCCAGCCCTGCGCCAACCGGCAGGCCGTTTTCGGAAAACGCCGTCTGCGTTCTGCCGTACACGATCTGCAGGAACAGCTCGCGCATTGCAACGTTAATCGCATCGCACACCAAATCGGTGTTGAGCGCCTCGAGAATCGTCTTGCCACTGAGCACCTCGGCCGCCATTGCAGCCGAATGCGTCATGCCGGAGCAGCCGATCGTCTCCACAAGCGCCTCTTCAATGATGCCCTTCTTTACATTCAAGGTCAGCTTACATGCGCCCTGCTGCGGAGCACACCAGCCCACGCCGTGCGTCAAACCGGAAATATCCGTAATTTCCTTGGCATATACCCATTTACCCTCCTCCGGGATCGGAGCGGGATTATGCTTTGCGCCTTTGGCAACGCACAGCATTTCCTCAACTTCATGGGAGTATTGCATGATTTTATTCCTCCTTAAAGCGTCTTTTGTAATTTCGTTATTTATTATACACTTTTTTATCCATGCAGACAACTGAATTTTTTGGCCTTGTTTTCACTTTTCCGCAATTAAAACCTTGTAAAATTCCGCAATACAAGGTATAATAACAAATGGATTTTTTTATTCATTTATCAGGAGGTTTTTTTCATGTATCAATTATTTTGCGATTCCAATTCCGAAATTCCGTATACCTTTGCAGAGCAGATGGGGCTTGCCGTTGTGCGCATGCCGTATGTTTTAGACGATGAAGAATACTATTACGATCTAGGCAAGAACACGGACTTCAAGCATTTTTTTGAACGCGAGCGCGCCGGCAGCATGCCCTCCACCGCCGCGTTAAACGAACAAAATTACATAGATATTTACGAGCCATATCTTGCCGCAGGCACAGATATCCTGATGATCAGCTTTTCCTCTGCTCTCTCCGGCACACACGAAAGCCTTGAAAGCGCGCGCGTGAAGCTGCTTGAAAAATATCCGGAGCGCACCTTTATGGTTGTTAACACGCTAAGCATCTCTATGGGCGCGGGGCTTTTGGTATATTATTCTACTCTGCTTTGGAAGCAAGGGAAATCCATGCAGGAAGTTTATGATTTTGTTGAACAAAACCGCCAACGTGTACACCATTGGTTTACTGTGGACGACTTGAATCATTTAAAGCGCGGCGGACGTCTTTCGGGCGCTGCCGCCTTTATGGGCACGCTGCTGGAGCTCAAGCCCATTATTACACTCAACAGCGAGGGTAAGCTTATTGTAGCTGAAAAGGCAAAAGGGCGCAAGCGTTCGCTGAAAATTCTGGCCGAGAAGCTGGCGCAAAATATTGAACGCCCAGAGGATCAGGTAGTCGTGGTTCTTCATGCCGATGCAAAAGAGGACGGACAGCACCTGGCAGAGCTGATTAAAGAGATCTGCACGCCTAAAGAAATCTGGATCAACGATGTGGGTCCGGTAATCGGTACGCACTGCGGCCCCGGCACCATCGCTCTGCTGTTCATGGGTAAGGAGCGTATGAAATAATTGGCACATTCCTATGGAATTTCCGTTACGCCAAACGGTCTGCGCACGGTTTCCCCTCTGCTGCATAAATTCGATTTTCTTTCTCACATAGAGGTGAAATTTGCGCTGGCAGATGATCCGCGCTTAAAGCTTTCGGAAACAATCGCCGCATTGCGCGGTGAATTTCCACGGCTTACCTTCAGCTTTTATGCCTGCCCGCAGCTGAATCTCTGCGAGCAAATGCCGTCCGTGCGCAAAGCATGGCTTGAGGAAGCAGAAAAGCTCACAGAGCTGTGTCGGCATGAACGCGGGCTGTTCATCGTACTGCCCTGCGGTATGCTCTGGGGAGAAGGCAATTTGCCGGATCGCCGTGTGCGGGCGCTCAGCCTGCTGGCGGACAGCTTGGAGGCGCTTTGCGCTCACAGCGGCAAATACATGATTCTGCTTGAAAACACCGCGCTCTCCCCTTCGGCCGGATTCATGCCGTTGGGAAACAGCGATGATTTCTCCTTTCTGCTAGACGCTGTGTGGAATAACCGTTTAGGCTTCTGTGTCCGGCCAACGCGCGGCTTCAGTGTTCCCGTTTCCGAAATTGGCTGTATGCGAACAGTGCTTCCCTTAACGGAAGATATAGAAATGCTTTTAACGCAAATAACGCGCTCAGAACGCACCGTCCCCGTTATTCTGGAACACACAGCGCTTCCGAAAGCTTTAGAAGCCTTCGCGGTCTATCTTCAAAATAAGTGAGGTTTTAAACAATGACAGGTTTTTCAATTTCCGCAATGACGGTTCCCCCCGGAATCGCCATAGCGGTTTGCATTCTGTTCCTTCTGCTGACGCTCAGCGTATGCGTTATGCTTGCCGTTACGATCAAACGCGCCCGACTGACGGACGCTGATCTTGAACCAGCCCAATCACCAAAAACAAAAGCCGCTGCTGAAAACAGCTCTCACGAAACTGACGTCAAATCTACCTTACAGGAGGAGAATCGGCCATGAAGCACTGTCCTTCCTGCGGATACGCAGACTCTAACGATAACGCTAAATTTTGCACGGAATGCGGAGCCGCTTATCCGCAAAACGCAGAAACCACCGCCCCCGAAGCAGTTTCGCCCTGCACGGAAGCGGTTCCCGCACAGCCTGAAGCCGCCTCAACGCAGAACGGTTCTGAAAACGGTTCCGAACAAACTGCGCCCGCCAGCCTGCTGGACGCTTATTATCAACAGCTGATGGAAGAAAAAAAGAAAGCCTTTCCTTACGGCGCGGTGATCGGTATCGGCATCGCGGCCGCCGTCGTTCTGACCGTAATCGGCTTTCTGCTGACATAACTTTCCTGCTCTGCATGAGTAAGACTGCTCTTACTCATACGCAAGAACATTCTTGCTTATGCAGAGATCCATTGCTTACGATAAGCAAACGGCGTAACTCCCTCCTTTTTCTTAAACTGAATAATAAACCGATCCACACTGTTCATGCCGATCCTTGCCGTAATCTCTCCTACCGTCAAGGAAGAATATTTTAACAGCTCCTTTGCATAATCTACACGGCAGGCTGTCAGATATTCCGTCATGGTTATTCTCATATGCTTTTTAAATTCTCTTGACAGATAAGAATCGGTATACCCCAAAAATGCGCATACATCGTGAATTTTGATCCCTTCGGAAAAGCGCGTATCCATCATTTTTGCAGCCTGACTGACATAACTCGGAACCGGTGCGAACAAAAACGCCGTCTTTTGAACGTTTGTAACGATTTCCGTAAGAATCTCCGTGATAAGCATAGAGATCACCGCTTCACAGTCTCGCTGCTTCTTTTTTATCAGCTCTATCATCTCATTCATTTTTTGAATTATAACCGAATTCGTGTTCGGATAAATTACAGGCGAGCCGTTCTTTGAAAACAAGTCGTAATAGCCCGCCGAAGACAGCCCGTTAAAATGAAACCAAATAAATTCCCAGTTTTCTCCTATCGCGCAGGAATATTTATGATGCTTCGCACAATCAACAAAAAACAGCTGCCCCTTTGCAATTTCGTATCGATTTCCTTCATATTCCAATATTCCCTTGCCCGAAACCGTAAACGCGATCAAATAGGATTTCAGATATTGTCGCTCGGTAAAATAAGAATCATCCGTTTTAAAATAACCGCACTCCTGTATATAAAAAAACGAGGTTTTAGCTAAATAAGACGGCGTTGCGTGAAGCCTTATTGAATCGCTGCTCCATGATTTTGAATAGCTTTCAAATAATTTTTCCATATATCCCCCTAAGTCAAAAAACGATGATTTTTATACAAATAACTTGGGTTGTATTTTTATTTATACTATGATATGCTTGACTTGTCAATCCAAATATAAAAATACAGGAGTTACAAAAATGAATACGAACAAAAAGCTGATAAATGCCAGAATCGGGGTTTATACCGTTGGTCTCATGCATTATTGGGGGCAATTTGCCGGCCTTTGTGATCGAATAAAAGCATACGGCGATTTTATTGCCGATAAGCTCATGAGCTTTGAACACTGCGAGGTTTACCACTACGGCTTGGTGGACAATGCGGAGGAAGGAATAAAAGCCGGCAAATACTTCAATGAAAAAAACGTCGATTTGATCTTCTGTCACATGGGAACCTATGTTACAAGCGACGCGATTCTTCCCATTCATCAGCATAGCGGCGCGCCTGTGATCGTGCTGAATTTACTGCCCGCAGCAAAAATCAATTATGCTCAAACCGATACCGGTGAGTGGCTGGCACACTGCGGCGCATGCGCCGTTCCTGAAATTGCGAACGCATTTAACCGTGCAGGCATAACCTTCCGCCTTGTAAACGGCCTTTTAGGTTTAGATTACACCCCTTCCGTTTCCCTGACGAATGAAAACACGCAGAACCGACCCGAAGCTGTCAGTGCATGGAAAGAAATCAAAGAATGGTGCGAAGCCGCCGCAGTAAAAGCTACTTTGGCCAATGCAAGATTTGGTTTTTTGGGGAACAATTACAGCGGAATGCTTGACATGTACAGCGACTTCACCATGGTGCAGGCGCAAACGGGCATTCACATTGAGCTGTTAGAGATGTGCGACTTAGCACGGCTGCTTAAAACCGTTACCGCAGAGGAAACCGGCAAAAAACTTCGTCAGATCAACGAAATGTTCCTGATCAGCGAAGATTCTCCGTCAGATCCTCTTGCAAAAAAACCGACTGCCGAACAGCTTGAATGGTCGGCAAGGGTTGCTGCTGCGCAGGAAAAGCTCGCAAATGAATTTCGGCTTGACGCACTGGCCTATTATTATCACGGCGCTCCCGGAAATGAATATGAAAAGCTGCAAAGCGGCTTTATTGCAGGGCACTCCCTGCTGACGGCACAGGGAATCCCCTGCGCCGGAGAGGGCGACCTAAAAACCGCCGTGGCAATGAAGATCTGCGATATTCTCGGCATAGGCGGCAGCTTCTGCGAAATCGTCGTAACAGATTATGAGGACGGAACTATCCTACTGGGACACGACGGCCCATTCCATCTTGCCATCGCGGACGGCAAGCCGATTTTAAGAGGATTGGGGCTGTATCACGGAAAACAAGGCTCCGGCGTGTCTGTAGAAGCAAAGGTAAAGGCCGGCCCGATCACCACACTGAACGTTACGCAAACGGCAGACGGAAAGCTCAAGCTCATTATCAGCGAAGCCGAAGCCACAAAAGGCCCAATCATGGCGATCGGCAATACGCAGACGCCGGTTCGTTTCAAATACGACCCCGATACCTACATGGAAAAATGGTTTAGCGAATTTCCCACCCACCACTGCGCCTTGTCTGTGGGACACAACGCATCTGTGTTGGAAAAAGTCGGCCGGCTGCTGAATATTCCCACCGTAACGCTATAAAAAATTCACGAAAGGATATGAAAAAAATGTGTTTTCAAAATGCCAAATGGATCTGGAGCTATGACTGCTCTCATCCGAACAGTCGGGTTCTGTTCCGGCAATCGTTCTCCGTTGACGAGATTCCCCAAAGCGCGGCGCTGCATATTGCAGCGGACACAAAATACTATCTTTATATCAACGGTGCGCTTGCCGTATTTGACGGCGGCCTATTCCGAGAAAGCACCAAGGGAAACGGCTGGTATGACTGCGTTGAGTTGGCGCCCTATTTAAAAAAAGGAGAAAACCTGCTTGCGCTGATGGTATGGTATTTCGGCAACGGCGGCCGCAACACCAGCGACAGCGGCCGGGCGGGCGTGATCTTTGAATGCCCCGCGCTTGGCCTGCACAGCGGAAGCTGTACCGGCGCGCTTCCCGATCCCTCCGCTTATGAAACCGAAACAGAAAACCCCTCTTATATCTACGGCGGACATAACTATGCCGCGGACGGCCGCTTGGCTTTGGCAAACTGGGAACAGCCGGACTATGCCGGCGCTGTCTTTCCGCCCGCACAAGAGTTAGGCGCCTATCCCTGCGCGCCGTGGAATCTTTGTTTGAAGCGCCCGATTCCCCTGTTTGCCTTTTCTGCCGTTACCGAGCTTCCCTTTACACAAAACGAAAACGTCTATACCGTTATCCTTCCCTACGCCATGCAGGCAACGCCTTATCTGCGCATTCGTGCATCCGAGGGAACCGTCGTCGATATCCGCAGCGACCGCTACTGGGTTCAGGGCGGCCCCGGCTATCCAGACCGCTATCCCTCTCACCGAGCCGAATATATCTGCCGCGCCGGTGAACAGGAATTTGAAGCGCTGGATTGGCAGACTGCAGAGAAATTCATTTTTACCGTTCACGGCGAAGGCGAGATCCTGTCTCTCGGCTTCAGAGAGAGCTGCTACCCAACGAAGATCCTGCCGCAAAAATCAACGGATCCTCTCATTCAAACGCTTTTGGAAAAAAGCGCGCGGACATTAAAATTATGCATGCGTGAAAACTTTATGGACTGCCCGGACCGCGAACGCGGGCAGTGGATCGGCGATGTATCGGTACAGGCGGCACAAGTATTCTATGCATTGGACCAAAACGCGGTGCCGCTGCTGCGCAAAGCTGTGCTGGATACCGTTCGGCTGCGCAGAGGCAAGGATTTTGTATGCAATATTCCGGGCATCTGCAACATTGAACTGCCGGGACACTGCCTGAACGCAATCAGCGAATACGGTTTAATTGCAATTTATTATGAACACACAAAGGATGTTTCCGTGCTTGCCGAAGCATTGCCTGCCTGCTATGACTATCTCATGCAATGGAACATGCTAAACGGCTTGCCCGAACTTCGCAGCGGAGATTGGCAATGGTTTGACCACTGGTACAATATAGACGAAAAGGTTCTCAACACCTGCTGGTACTACTCCGCATTGAAATTTGCTTTAGAGATGGCGCAGGCGCTTCAAGATCACCGGTTTGACGATGAATTAACCAAACGCAAAGAAAGCATTGAAGCACATTTTGATGAAGCTTTTTGGAACGGACGCTACTACAGCAGCGGCAGCTTTGTTGACGACCGCGCCTGTGCGCTCGCCGTTATCAGCGGACTTGCCGGAACGGATAAATACGAAGCGCTGACGCTTGTGCTCGGCACGGTTTACCATGCCACTCCCTATATGGAATACTACTGCTTAGAAGCGCTGTGCCAAATGAACCAAAAGGAGCTTTGCCTGCGGCGTATGATTTCACGCTATTATCCGTTGATCGTCAACGAAAACTCCACTCTATGGGAAGATTTTTGGTTCCTCGGAACCAAGAATCACGCATGGTCAGGCGGTCCGCTGACGATCATTCATAAATACTTTCCGGAGCTGCTCGAAAAAACTCTCTAAGCAAAAATCCGTTCGTCATATTCCGATAGATGCAAAAAATGCCTCCGTCGTCAGCCGCCCGTCGCGATTATAGCGCCCAAGCTTCCAAAGACATTCCGGATCCTCCGTGATCCGGTTTATTTTTTCCGTGCAGGAATAGGATGCTAAAAAGCCCGCCTGCTTCAGCACCTTTTCGGAATCCTCATCGATCAATCCGAACGGATAGGTAAATGCCGTGGGAAACACGCGGCATTTTTTATACAGCAGCAGCTGAAGCTTGGAAACGTCGCTGCTGAAATTTCTGGCATACACCTCCGCGCTCTCGCCCCGCTTGCGCTTAGAGCCGCGCCGCTCCCCGCTGCTTTCATGCATGTCGTAGGAATGATTCTGTATTTCCACTCTGCCGCTGTGAACCAGCGTTACAATATCCTCCCACGAAAGATATGCATACGCGGGGTTTTTATCCTCGTTTTCACTGTAGCGCTCCGTGTATTTTCCCACAACGGAGATCACAGCCTGCATATCGTACTGCTCAAGCAGCGGCAGCGCATAGGCAAGGTTATTATAATGGCCGTCGTCAAAAGTCAAAATCACCGGCTTTTCGGGCAGCGTCTTGCCGTAATAGACATAATCGATCAGATCCTCCGTAACGATCGTTTCATACCCGCGTTCCTGGAGATATTTCATATCGCCCTCTAACCTTGATGGCGTGATCACATACATACCCGTCTTCGCAGGATCCTTCAGCACGCTGTGATACATCAAAATCAGCAGCTCTGTCCCTTTCTGTGAAA
The DNA here is from genome assembly GCA_018376855.1 of Clostridiales bacterium. Classification (GTDB taxonomy): domain Bacteria; phylum Bacillota; class Clostridia; order Christensenellales; family QALW01; genus JAHAAN01. The sequence goes on from JAHAAN010000004.1 coordinate 20,825, forward strand.
ACACCGAAGAGGACAGCGCGCATCCCGAAGTCATCCCGATTAACAACATAACGGCAGCCGTCAGCGCCACCGCCTTTCGCTTTACCGCTTTCATAAACTCCTCCCTTTCGCGAACATGAAACGCCGCAATGAAATGTATGCACCTCTCCCCGCCTCCATGCATACATTATCACAGACATTCATCAAAAGGGAGGCCCCCGCATATGGAAATTTTATTCTTGAGTTCCCGCGGTCCGCTTGTTTCACTCCTTCAGCTTACGCTCAATGAGCTGGGCTTTAACGCCGGAGCGGTGGACGGGATCTTCGGCCAGCAAACGCAAACGGCTTTAAAAGCGTTTCAAAGAGCCAACGGCATTGAAGAAAGCGGCATCACATGGCCCCAAACCTGGGACGCGCTCGCACCGCACATGGTTCAGCATGATATCTATACAACAATCCCCTATTCCTCCGCTGTGCTGCAGGTCAACCTGCAAGGGCTGCTCCGCAAGTTTCCCTACATACAAATCAGCACGATCGGCTACAGCGTTATGCAGAAACGGCTAAGCGCCATCAAAATCGGAACCGGCCCCGTGCAGGTAATGTACAACGCCTCGCACCATGCAAACGAATGGATCACCACCCCCATCGTTATGAAATTTGTTCAGGACTATGCGCGCGCTTATGCTACCGGCGGAACGATCTTTGATATTCCCGCACGCGAGCTGTACGAAAAAACCACGCTGACTGTAGTACCGATGGTAAACCCGGACGGAGTGGATCTCGTTACCGGGCAAATCAAACCCGGAACGTATTTTTATGGCTCTGCGCTGAGCATGAATAATCCGCCGGTGAATTTCCCTTCCGGATGGAAGGCCAATATTCGCGGCGTAGATCTGAACCTGAACTATCCCGCCGGATGGGAAACCGCAAAGGAGATCAAATTCGCAAACGGATATACGCAGCCCGGCCCGCGCGACTATGTAGGCCCCTACCCGCTGAGCGAACCGGAAAGCTCCGCCATGGCAAGCCTAACGGAACAAAATTCCTTTGCGCTCACCATTTCCTACCACACGCAGGGCGAGGTGATCTATTGGAAGTTTGAAGATTATGTTGTTCCGCGCGCAGAGGAGATCGTTCGCGCAATGGCCGACGCCAGCGGATATATCCCCGACGAAACGCCGCGCTACAGCGCATATGCGGGCTATAAGGATTGGTTTATTCAACAGTACCAGCTCCCGGGCTATACTGTCGAAGCCGGATCGGGCGTAAACCCTCTCCCGATCGCAGATTTTGATTCCATCTATGAGCGGAATATCGGCATTATGGCGTTGGGGCTGTCGCTCGCATAGCATTTCACCTGCCGGTATTACGCATTATTCAATACCTGTGTCAAAGAGAAAAGAACCTGCTTTACATTCACACGAACTCATGATATACTAATTTTATAAATTGTGAGAAACGGAGTGTAAAACGTGAAAGGAAACGTCGATTTAAACGAATTCAAGCCCATGTTTGCGTTAGCAAAGGGGATCAGCCTTTCACAGGTATGCGCGATCAGCGGCCTTGAAAGCACCACCATTCAAAATTGGGTCAAACGCGGATGGATCCCCCGCCCCGTCGGAAAGCTGTACAGCGAAACCGCCTTAGCGCGCATTTTGATCATCAACATGCTGCGCCAAAGCATGCAGCTGGAAAAGATCGTTTTTCTGATGTCCGTAATCAACGGCTCTGTGGAAGACAGAAGCGACGATACGATCGACGACGCGCTGCTGTACGAATATTTGTGCCGCATGATGCAGGCATGGCAGAAAACCCCCGGCACGGATGACGAAACGCTGGCCAAAGTGATCGACGGCACGCTATCCAGCTTCCGCGCTCCGTCGGAGGAAGCATATCAGCGACTGACGGACGCGCTGGCCGTTATGCTGTATGCCTGCCGCGCCGCCGCGCTGGCCGCGCACGCGGAGGAGCTGTATGCGGCGATGAAAAAGGCTTGAAACCAAAGATATGCAAAGATGAACATGCAAGCATAAAAGCTCTTTTGGATATATAAAATCCAAAAGAGCTTTTTATTTTCCCTCACTAACCCCCCCACAAACGCACTGAGCCAAGCCCATGCAAAAAGGCTCGCTTCTGCATTCCGACACTCTTCACCATGAATAAAAAAACACCAAACAGTCGGCACGAAAAACGCGCCAACTATCACCAATCTTGACTTTCACAAAACGAGTATGCTACAATTTATTAAAAGCACAAAGCATACACATTTCTTTTCCTTTTAATAAGGAATTTTTCTGTTTTGATTGTACAATAAATACAGGCGAGTGCAAACCCGCCGGACGGGAGGAACGCATGGATAACGGCGCAAGCAGCTATCGCCGTTTCTTGGAGGGAGACGAAAGCGCTTTTGATGAAATACTCGCGCTCTATTTTAATAACCTTACCTTCTTCATCAACCGATATGTTCATGATATGGCGGCAGCTGAAGATCTTGCAATAGATTCGCTGCTGCAGCTGATCGTGCATCCGCATCGATACCATTTTAAAACGCCGCTGAAAACATATTTATTTGCCATCGGCCGCAATCGAGCAATCAACTATTTAAAGCGCAGAAGCCGAACGGAGCTGTTCGCCCCCTCGGACACAGAGGAGCTGGCAGACCGCCTTTCGTTGGAGGAAGAGGTTCTATCAGACGAGCGCAAGCTTGCCCTGAGCGCTGCGCTGGACACTCTTCCCAAGGATATGCGTGCCGCGGTGCATTTGGTATATTTTGAAAATATGTCCTATGAAGAGGCGGCAAGGATTATGAAAAAGAACCGCAAACAGGTGGATAATCTGCTGTACCGCGCGAAAGCGGCGCTTCGCAGCGCCATCGGAGAGGAAGGCATGAAGCTGTTATGAGAAGAGATCAAGAACAAATCAAATCGGAGCTGATACGCCGCCGCGATGAATTTTTTCAGCGGCGGAAACTGCGCCGAAAACGAATACGGATCGCAGCCGTGCCGTCGGTGTGCTGCCTGCTGCTGATATGCGCGCTCACAATTCCGCAGCTTCAGTTAAAAGACACGGGCGGCTACGAAGACAACAAAACAGATGTTTCCATACCTATTCCTGAGGGCGACGCTGCGATCCTCAGCATCGACATTACAGGGCAGCCCTACGGCAGCAAGCATTATACAGACACACAAAAAATCGCGCAGCTGATGGCGTGCCTCAAGGCTTATCCGCATAGGGAAACGAATACCATAGAAAACGAATCGGCGCCGGGCTCGCAAGAGATATATGCGACGGTAACCTGTGCAGACGGAAAACAATATATTTTTTTGATTTCGGAAAGCAGCGACGGCAATCCGGCAAACGACACGGCGCAAGGCCTGAAAAAGCTGTTAGACAGCCTGCCCCCCGATGCGTAAAACACACGGCAACAGCAAGAGCAGGAGCCTGATACGCCGCACACTTTATTTATATAATCAGGAGGAAGATTCATGAAACGGAAATCTATAAAAATGCTGCTTTGCCTCCTTGCAATCATCCTGCTGCCGCTCCTGGCGCTGGCGGATTCAGGGCCGAAGCCCTCTGTGCAGGTAGAACTGCGCGGGATCGAAGAGAACGTGTGCTATTATGTAACTCTGCTTTCCAAAACGCCTTCTACGGAACCGGCAAGCGTATACAACGGCGAAAACGCCTACGGCTATGAACACTACAGCGAAGAGGAACGCACCGTTTGGGAAAAGATGGTGCAGTACCGCGATCCAGACGGCTACTACTTTTTGCAGGTATTCTCAAAATGCTGCGGAAACGATTCCTTTCGCTGGGGCTACTACCCGCCTGCCGAATTTAAAATTTTGCTGTATTTTCCCGCTGAGGATACCTTCGCCGTAAGCGAACGGTATGAACGCTATGCGTTTGACAGCTACTATACCGCCGATCTGAGCAGTTATGAACTGCCGTCCGGGCAGCCGTTTACCGTTGCGCGCAGCTATGATTATGCCTGGGAGCTGTTTTCCCTGCTGGCGCGGATCGTGATCACGGTTCTGGCTGAACTTACGCTTGCATGGTTGATTGGGTTCAGGGCTAAAAAATTGCTTGGGTTCATCGCCGTTGTCAACGTGATTACCCAGACGCTTCTGAACGTCCTTCTCAATGTAATCAATTATTACGAAGGCTGGGTCATGTTTATTGTGAACTACATTTGGCTCGAACTGCTCGTCGCGGCGCTTGAGGCGGTCATCTATCTGCTGTGGATGCGTAAATTTTCCCATCAAACAATTCGCAGCGGCAAAATTGCGGGTTATGCGATCGGAGCAAATGCCCTGTCGTTTGCAGCCGGAATGCTCCTTGCGCGTATCATACCGGGAATTTTTTAAGGAAGGGAGCATATTGGTTATGTTCAAAAAACTTTATGCTGCGCTTGTCTGTCTGCTGCTGCGCGCAATGATTTTTTCCGGCTGTGCCGAAACCGTGCAGGCCGCCGATCTGATGGAGGGCATAACGCAGTCGCGCGCAACCCGAAGAAACGCGAACGAACAGTTTATTTCCGCACAGATGGACTTTGCGGCAGAACTGTTCAAAAGCGCGGCAGATTGTGAAAAGAATTCCCTAATCTCGCCGCTGTCAGTGCAGCTGGCGCTCTCCATGACGGCCAACGGCGCAAATGGGAAAACGCTTGAAGAAATGGAAGCGGCGCTTGGAGGAATCCCCATCGAAACGCTGAACGAATATCTCTACGGCTATGTGCTGTCGCTGCCGTCAGAAGAGAAGTGTAAGCTTCAAACCGCAAATTCCATTTGGTTTCGGGATACCGAACGCCTGAACGTGGAAAAGACATTCCTGCAAACAAACGCCGATTATTACGGCGCACAGGCATATAAATCGCCGTTTAACGAGCAAACCGTAAAAGACGTCAACCTGTGGGTAAAGCAGAAAACCGACGGAATGATTCCCGAAATGCTGCAAACCCTTTCAGAAAAGGCACAGATGCTTTTAATCAATGCAGTGGCCTTTGACGGCGAATGGGAAAATAAATACAAGAATTCGGATATTCATAAAGGCATCTTTACTTCGCTCAACGGTGAAAAACAAACAGTTTCCATGATGACATCCAACGAGATCCGATATTTAAACGACGGGAAAGCCGAAGGCTTTATCAAGGATTACAGCGGCGGAAAATACCGATTTGCCGCGCTTTTACCTCACGAGGGAACCGACCTTTGGGCGTATGTATCGTCGCTCACCGGAGAAACGCTCCTGAAAACCCTAAAGGAAGCGGAAGCATGCAACGTGGAAGCAATCATTCCGAAATTTTCCTGCGAGTGCACATATGACAACATGAAAAAGGCGCTGATCGAACTTGGCATGCCCACTGCATTCGACGGCGATACGGCGGATTTTTCAAGGCTCGGGCACAGCGATAACGGCAATCTTTATATCGGAAGCGTGCTTCATAAAACGCACATTGACATAACGGAAAAAGGCACAAAGGCGGGAGCCGCAACGGTGGTTGAGATGCTGGATGGAGCAATGACAGAAACTCAACCGATTGTAAGGCATAGCATTGCTCTCGACCGCCCCTTCCTCTATCTGATCGTGGACGCGCAAACAAACCTGCCGATCTTTATCGGCACGGTTACGGATATTGCCTAAGCCGCTTTTGCAGGCAAATCAAAATGCAGGATTGATAAGGAAATCCTGCATTTTTCATTTTGTTCACAATGAATTTACTTGACAAAATCCGTGCCCTTTAGTATTATACTTTTAAAGTGCGGAGATTTGGCCGAAGTGCAGTTGAATGCGGTGTTCGATCTGATTTGCGCGCACAAAAATGAATGATTGAAAGGGGTATTCCTGCATGAACACGTATGGCATTGAAAAATTGGGAATTATTAATTCCAAAGCGGTCTACCGGAACCTGCCGGCGGCACAGCTTGTAGAAAAAGCGCTGGAGAGAGGAGAAGGCACGCTGAGCAACACCGGCGCGCTGGTCGTGAAAACCGGCAAATATACCGGCCGCTCTCCGGAGGATAAATTCGTGGTCGATTATCCTTCGATCCACGACGAAATCGCTTGGGGCAAAGTCAATGTCCCGATGAAGCCCGAGGTGTTTGATAAGATCTACGACAAGGCGATCGCCTATTTGCAGGACCGCGAGATCTTTATTTTCGACGGCTTTGCCGGCGCGGATCTGAAATACACCAAACGCTTCCGCATCGTCAACGAGATGGCTTCCCAGAACCTGTTCATTCATCAGCTGCTGATCCGCCCCACCGCAGAACAGCTTGAGGATTACACGCCCGACTTCACCATTATTGCAGCTCCCGGCTTTAAATGCATTCCGGAGCTTGACGGCACCAACAGCGAGGCCGCGATCATCGTTTCGTTTGAAAAGAAAATCGTTCTGATCGCAGGCTCCCAGTACAGCGGCGAGATCAAAAAGAGCGTATTCTCCGTGATGAACTACCTCATGCCCAAGGAAAACGTGTTCCCGATGCACTGCTCCGCAAACATCGGCAAGGATAACGACACCGCGCTGTTCTTCGGCCTGAGCGGAACCGGCAAAACAACGCTGAGCGCAGATCCTGCAAGAATGCTGATCGGCGACGACGAGCACGGCTGGAGCAACGACGGCGTATTTAACTTTGAGGGCGGCTGCTATGCAAAGTGCATCAACCTTTCTCAGGAGAACGAGCCGCAGATCTGGAATGCCATTAAGTTCGGTTCTTTAGTGGAAAACGTGGTGATGGACAGCGAAACCCGCGAGTTTGATTTCAACGACGCTTCGCTGACGGAAAACACCCGCGTGGGCTACCCCGTGGAATACATCCCCAATGCAGCGATTCCGGGCGTGGGCTCCCAGCCCAAAACCGTGGTCTTCCTTACGGCCGACGCATTCGGCGTTCTGCCGCCGGTCGCCAAGCTGGATAAAAACATGGCGATGTACCACTTCGTATCCGGCTACACCAGCAAGCTGGCCGGCACGGAGCGCGGAATCACCGAGCCGCAGACGACTTTCTCCACCTGCTTCGGCGCACCCTTCCTGCCGCTGGATCCCAGTGTGTACGCAGAAATGCTGGGCGAGAAGATCGACCAAACCAATGCGAATGTGTATCTCATCAACACCGGTTGGTCCGGAGGTCCCTACGGCGTAGGTAAGCGCATGAGCCTGAAATACACCAGAGCAATGGTAACGGCGGCGCTGACCGGCGAGCTGGAGAAGGCCGGCTATGACCTTGATCCGATCTTTAACGTATATATTCCCAAGACCTGCCCCAACGTTCCGGCAGAGATTCTGAACCCGCGCAACACTTGGGCAGATAAAAACGAATACGACGCCGCTGCGAAAAAGCTTGCCGCACGCTTCGTTGAAAACTTCAAAAAGTATACGCATATGCCTGAGCATATCGTAAATGCAGGCCCAAAGGCTTAATTGGGCAGCATAGAGCAAAAAACTGACCGTATCAAACGGCAGGCGTAAAGCAGTTAAGGCTATGGGAACAGAACTTTCCATAGCCTTTCTTATTTGCGCATTTTTCACTGACAGTAATTTTTTCAATAAAAAATGTAAAGAGATGCAAAATCAGCCTTGAACTAACGCCTATTACAGCTCAGGATTTGAAGCAATGGCTCAGGAAGCCTTTCAAAAGGGCTATGAAAACAGCTTCGGCAAAACAGCAGAACCGTTCTTTCCAAGAAAGATATAGAGCAATCCTTAAATGAAGAAGACTCTGCCGCCTACAAGGCGGCCGTTGACGGCAAAATGGTCGGCGGTGCGATCATTGTCATTGATGAAAAAACTCAGCAGAATCACCTTGACTTTCTCTTTGTCAAATGCAGCGCGCAAAACAAAGGCATCGGAAAATCCATTTGGTTTGAGCTTGAAAAGCTGTATCCGAATACAAATGGGCAACCTGCACCCCTTATTTTGACAAACGAAATATCCACTTTTATGTCAACGTCTGCGGTTTTCACATCACAGAGTTTTTAAAGCCAAAAACACCCGATACTCCGGATCACTCTATCGGAGACGGAAACGAAGGAATGTTTGCATTCAGGAAGCAGATGTAAGCAAATAAGCTGCCTCCGCTCTCGACCCGTTTACTTCCGGCGAGGCAAAAAACAGCCGCATAAAAAAGCGGCTATCGATAAAGTCATACAAATATTAGCAAAAACACGGTTATTGCATGATTTTTGTTGCGGCGCAATAAAAGGATTGCACAAAACAGTTTTTTATGCATAATGATATGCAATGAATATATACAATCAGAATAACTATCGGCTGAAATTTTGAAATGTGGTGATAGATGAATGACAAAGCTTCACTTTTGCGATATAACGCTCGCTGACCGCAAGGCCTACATGAACTATCCGTGCGATGGACCGAACTCCAAGTTCAGCTTTGCACAGGGGTTTATGTGGAAGCAGACATACCATTTGCGGCTTTGCCGCGATATTCCGGGCGCCCTGCTGTTCCTTTCACAGCAGCAAGGGCAAGCGCCTCAATTTGTTTCCCCATTGCTGAATCCCGACGTCAACATAAAAGCCTGCATGGATGCGATGCGTGAATATTCCGAAGAAAACGGCTTTCCATTCCGCATGGGCTATGTTTGCCCCACAGTTAAGAATCAAATCGAAGCCCAATGCCCGCAGGAGTACCGCTTTGCTCTGCGCCGGGAGGACAGCGAATATATATACCTCACACAGTCTCTCAGCACGCTGGCAGGAAAACGGCTGCACCAAAAACGAAATCACGTCAATACCTTTATGCGAAAATATGATTATACATTCAGGCCATACTCCAAACAGGATTTTGAAGTCTGTATGGCGCTCCAGCGCAGCTGGGCAGCAGAAAAGGACTCAGCCGACAGCGCTGCAGAAACAGAGGCGATCCGTCTTGCGCTTTCGCATTATGATGAATTAGAGCTGCGCGCCGGTGTGATCGAGCTTGACGGCACGATCCGCGCCTTCAGCATCGGAGAAAAAATCGCAGATTTCGCAGTAATTCTTATTGAAAAAGCAGATATTGCCTATAGCGGACTGTTTCAAGTCATCAACCGCGATACAGTCGCCAACCTGTTTTCCGATACGGAGCTTATCAATCGCTGCGAGGATATGGGAATCGAAGGACTGCGAAGAGCAAAGCTTTCCTATCACCCGGCTTTCCTGCTGGATAAATACGAATGCTTTTTAGCGGAAAAATAACTCTTTCATTGCTTTGCCATCAAAATCAATCTAACGGCCATAGCTTTCTCACTTTGCCGTGCTGCTGGTTTATATGGCCTTAAAAACAAACTGTTCTTCTTTTTCCGCCGCCCCTCCCCGCAGTTATTTTCCAAGCCGAAACGGGACTTTAGACTGCAAAACGCAGGTCGCCTATCTTTTATCCTTCGCTTTTGGATCACTAAGCTCATATAATTGCTTAAAGCACAAAACTTCAGCTCCCGAAACCGCATCAAGAATGGGAATAAAAAGCAGCAGTCTTATTTCTTATTGAACACAGAACTGCCAAAGCCTGAAATATACCAACAGAACGGAGACTATAAAATTGAACCAGCTATCCTCTTTAAAGCACATCTTAATCGGAAACCGAACCTTTTATAAAAGGGTTATAGCCGTCCTTGTTCCGATTATTATTCAAAATACCGTAACAAACGTAGTAAGCCTGCTTGACAACGTTATGGTCGGCCGCGTGGGAACCATGCAGATGTCAGCAGTTGCTATTGTAAATCAGCTTTTATTTGTCTTTAATCTGTGCATTTTCGGCGGATTAGCCGGCGCAGGGATTTTCGTGGTTCAGTATGCAGGCCAAGGAAACGAAAACGGCATTCGCTACGGCTTTCGGATGAAGGTGTACATTGCTATTATCATGCTGGCAGTCGCATTCGGTGTGTTTTTGGCATTTCCGCAGCAGCTGATCTCCATCTATCTGGCAGAGGAAACAAGCCCGGCAGACGCCGCAGCCACGCTCCAATATGGATTGGAATATTTTAAAATTATGCTGATCGGGCTTCTTCCCTTTGCGGCAGCGCAGATTTACGGAAGCACCCTGCGCGAGCTTGGCGAAACAAAGCTGCCCATGGCAGCAAGTGTGCTTGCCATTATCATCAATTTAATTTTTAATTATATTTTTATCTTCGGCAACGAAGGCTTGCCTTTTCTGCCGTTTAAGCCCATGGGTGTCGCAGGCGCCGCTATCGCCACCGTTATTGCACGCTTCGCCGAAGCAGTTGTGCTGGTGATATTTGTCCACGCAAAACGCAAACGCTTTTCTTTTATTCAGCATGTTTACCGAAGCATGCGCATTCCGCTCGCGCTTTGCCGGGATATCTTAAAAAAGGGCGCGCCGTTATTAATCAATGAGTTTCTGTGGTCGCTCGGCATCGCGATGATGATGCAGTGCTATTCCGTTCGCGGGCTAAATGTAGTCGCAGCGTTTAACATCGCCTCTACGATTCAAAACCTATTCAATGTCATTTTTCTTTCCATGGGCAACGCCATTGCCATCATCATCGGCCAACACTTAGGCGCAGATGAAATTGAACAGGCAAAAACTGCCGTTTGGCGGCTTATCGCATTATCGGTTGCCACTTGTATCGTGATGGGCTCACTGATGGCCCTTGCCGCGCCGTTCGTACCTAACATCTATAATACTACCAACGACGTTCGCAAAATGGCAACGGAATTTTTGTATATCGTCTCGTTTATGATGCCGTTTTTTGCTTTTACCCATGCGTGTTACTTTACGCTCCGTTCCGGCGGCAAAACGCTGATTACCATGTTTTTCGATTGCGGATATACTTGGTGCATCTCGTTTCCGGCAGCATTCTGCCTCGCAAAATTTACATCAATGCCAATTATTCCGCTGTACCTATGTGTTCAGCTTTTAGAAATCATTAAATGCGTTATCGGCTTTATTCTCCTAAAAAAAGGAGTGTGGATACAAAATATTATTCATAAAAATCAATCGTCCGCTGCATAAAAGCAGTTAATAATCCAGCAATCATTTAGGCATTCAATCGTATGCAAAGCAGTTTTATATTGTTGTACAAATGCACACATATTCACAAATTCAAATGTCTGAAAATTACTGAATATTTCCCTCTATTTCAGTTTAAAAGTATAAATCAAAGATTCCTTAGCGCACAACTTTTCCACCTATCTTTTATTTATAAAATCATCCATCCTCAATAAATAAAATCCATCGATTACACCAATATTTTTCACACAATTTAGAAAGGATAATGCAGTCTTAGTTCCTAAATACATGAAGGTTAATACTTTTCAGTCACTTAGCAGCATTTATCTTATTCCTGCTATTTTCTCGATAAATAAAACCTATAACTCTTTTTATGTTAAATTGTTTGCCTCCGTTATCTCTCCATTGCTAAGATTCCAATAAAAGCAGGCAAAACGCCTGCTTTTATTTTTCACCACGCTAAAAAACCGAAATCCTTAAGAGTAAGCCCTATATCATATCGATCCAATATCCACGAAAGCCATTCGATGCTATCATTCAGCATTACCCTTGCCATCTCTAAAAGACCATCACAGTCGCTTTTATTTCCTATATGCATATTATAAGTAATAGGTGTTTTAGAGCTAAATCGAGAAGGTTGTATCTCTCCTCTCATATTTATCTCAATATCATCCCCACCCGCAGAATATTTCCACTCACAATTATCAGACATTATGTCTCCCATGAACAACCAGCAAACCATATCAGTCCCCTCATGTCCATAATAATAATCAACAAGGCTTATCTCTTTTCTATCTTCATACCATACCAAGCTAAATCTAGTTTTCCTACCATAATAACTTTCGTAAAAACGCACTTCATTGCCCTTTGTTGTTCCCTTGGCAAATATCCAATCCTTCAAACGATTGTACGCATCCGCCTCGACCGTCTCCGAACCCGATGGCTGCGAACTCTGCGCATCAAAAGTTATTCTCATGCCACATGCTGAGCACATACATCCAAATACCATGAGCAACAATACTGTAAACCACTTTTTCATTTCTTGTTCTCCTTAAAATACATACTGTTTTTTACAAAATTCTCTATAAATCGTCAAAATTTATTTTCAAACATAATAATAACACATTTTGCCATGTTATGCAATATATAAATTATTAAAATTATGTATTTATATCTATAAAAAAACAACACATACCAAAAGCTCTATCCTTCAGGTATGTGCTGTTCAAAGCTGTTTTTAACCCCGTTTCAACTCTCCAAAAGCGTTCTGATTGCCTCCTTGGGCTGAAGACCTACAGCGTTATTCACTGCTTTTCCGTCGCGGAACACAAACATTGCCGGGATTCCCATTACGCGAAACTGCGCCGCAAGCTGAGGATTTTCGTCTACATTTACTTTGCAAAACTTCACTTCCGACATCTCGGAAGAAAGCTCCTCGATAATTGGTCCCAGCGCTCTGCACGGCGCACACCACGGCGCCCAAAAATCCACCAAAACCGGAAGCGTACACCGAAGCACCTCCTGATCAAAATTCTGTTCATTCACTGCAAAAACTGCCATTAATTCTCAACCCCATTTCCGCGCAAACGCGCTTTTATTTTTATGCTAAACCCCAATTGGTGGGCAAAATATATCCCTTCCGTTAAAGCGATTCTTTATTTGCTGCAACGGTTTTATTATAGCATGCTCCAAATACAAAATGCAACCCTATTATATGCAATTTCACTTATTTCATCACCGTTTTCATCTTTACAGCGCAGCTTGCAAACAAATGAAACCGTTGAGTCATTGAATGAAATATGTTATAATTTTATTAAAAATACCGCAAGCATAAACATACAAAAACTATAAAGCGGTATCGACCGACAGCAATGATCGGACATATAAAAAGGAAAGATAAGTATGACCGTACAGGAAATAAAATCATATTGTCAGAGCAAGCATACGGCAACTGAAGAATATCCCTTCGGAAATATCCCAATATGCTATAAATTAAACGGAAAAATTTTTGCCCAAATTTATCCAAATGAAAACGATTATAAAATAACACTCAAATGCACCGCTGATATGGGTCAATTTTACCGAACGGTATATCCGGGGAAAGTCGTCAGAGGCTATCACTGTCCTTCCGCACAGCAGCCGTATTGGAATACTGTTTATGTAAACGATTTTCCCGATGACGAGCTTTTAGATATGATAGACCACGCCTATGACGCAGTATTAAAAAGCTTCAGCAAAAAAATTCAAACGCAAATATCAGAAAATACCGTTAAAGCTTGATTTTTGTTTTAATCATGAATACTTCTCGCAGAAATCAACTACAATTTTTAATGCATAGCTTCCTATAAAAACTGAATAAAGTACCGAAAAAAACAGCAAACTGCAAGCAGGATCTTATAAAGAAAAGAGTGAAAATATGTTTGATGCAATTATTATCGGCGGCGGACCTGCAGGCGTACAGGCCGCGCTCTATACGGTGCGGGCGGGTCTCAGCACCGCAATCATCTGCGAAAAAACAAGCGCGCTTCAGCGCGCGGAAAAAATTGAAAACTATTACGGCCTTGAAGCTCCGATCAGCGGAGATCTCCTCTATCAGCGCGGACTTGCCCAAGCGCAGGCATGCGGCGCGCAGCTGCTGCGCGAACAGGTGGTCGGCGCAGAATACGGCGAAGCCGAAAGCTTTCACATCATTACGGAAAACCGCACCCTTACAGGACGTTTCCTGCTGATCGCCGTCGGCAGTCCGCGAAAAACGGTCGCTCTTGAAGGCATTGAACGATTTACCGGCCGCGGGGTGAGCTATTGCGCAACCTGCGACGCATTTTTTTACCGCGGCAAGGAGGTCGCCGTGCTAGGAAACGGAGCCTATGCGCTGCACGAAGCCGCTGTGCTTTCCGATGTAGCTGCAAAGGTTACTCTTCTGACCAACGGAGACCCCGCTCCTTCTGCACCCTGCAAGTTTCCCGTAATCGATCAACCGATCTCCGCCTTGGCCGGCAATGAAAGCTTAGAACAAATTCGTTTTCGCGACGGCTCAGCACTGCATGCCAACGGTCTGTTTATTGCGCTGGGCGCGGCTGGGGGAAACGAGTTGGCTCTAAAGCTCGGCGCAATGACGCAAAACGGAAAAATCCTTATCAGCGAAACCATGGAAACCAATATTCCCAACGTTTTTGCCGCCGGCGACTGCACAGGCGGTCTGCTGCAGATCTCCAAAGCTGTTTGCGACGGCGCAAAAGCCGGGCTTGAAATCGTGCGCAGGCATCGGGAACAGAAAGCAAAATCGGAATCATAGCGCCTGTCAGCGCAGGAGCATGCCAAGCAAAAAGCATTTTCCCTTTGTTTTAACCTCCTGTGGAAAGGAACCGTGCATGATATACAGGATAGACGATTTTTCCGAAAATGAAATAAACCCAATAACAAACGCTCCCTATGACGATTCCTGGATCGCTTACTGCCTGACAGACGCCTCCGATTACCGAATGATGGTCGGCAAACATAACAGCGGCGTTTATACCGCCAAGGTGAGCAGGAATTATTCCGGCTGGAAGATGTCCGTCTGCGACTTCCTTCAATTTCAAACAGCGAGAAATAAAAATATTATTTTATCAATCGCACAAAACGATTTAGAAGAAGCCGAAAGGCGCTACAGCGGCCATACCTATCGCGATCCCCCTACTTAAGGGATTACGAACCTCATACGCTGATCCACAGCACTACCTATGAAAATTGGCTGTGCATAAAAAACGACGGCTGCTTAAAAAGCTGGAATAAATTAAAAGAAGAAAACCCCTTATGGGAAAATGGACCAATCGGACAAAGACTGGGCGATCCTATTGACTTCCGTGATTTTATCATGTTTTCTGACGGCTCGGTATCAAGCGAACTTGTTGTTCTGTCAAAACAAAACGGCCAAATTATCATGGATCAGGATATGAAATACAAAACCGGCGTTCGGCTTTATTTTGACATTCAAAAAATCGCCGAGGACGGCCTGCTGATCCGAGACGGAATCCATTTGAAGGTTAAAGATACATTGCCGCTGAAGCGATATTTGTTATGGTATGCTGTTTGGGATAAAGTCGGCTTAAGCAGCAATATTTCAACTCCGAAAGAATTCACTGAAAAATCCAACCTGACATTTTGTCAATTATTCAAAAAAAGATATAGCTTCTGATAGAGCAGACCGACATTGCAAAAATACAAAACCCGCGATATCATTTCACACACCAACAGCGCTTTTTGATTTTCCTTTGCAAAATCATTCATCGCAGCAAATCAAATAAATCATGACCGTCCGACCGCCCCCCATACGCTGTTAAGCCCAGCAAAACGCCTGCTCCTTACACG
>JAHAAN010000143.1 GCA_018376855.1 Clostridiales bacterium
CGACTGCGGAAAGCCGTTTTGCATCAGCACCGATGCGCGGGGCTGCGATCATTTTTACGGCCATCCCGAAAAAAGCGCGGAGCTGGCGCGGGAGTGCCTGCAGCGGCTGCGGTGCAGCCGCGCGCTTACGGAGCAGGTGTGCAGGCTGATTCAGCTGCATGATAGGCCTATTGAAGCTTCCCGCAGAGGGGTTCGGCGTGCACTGTCCGCTTTCGGGCAGCCGTTGTTTTCCGAGCTGATGCAGCTCAAGCGCGCCGATATACTGGCGCAGAGCCTGCATGGGCAGGGGCGGAATCTGCAGTGGCTGAGCGCGCTTGAGATGCTGGCGGCGGAGGAAGAAGCCGCGCAGAGCTGTTTGAGCTTGAAGGAGCTTCCGGTCAACGGCCATGATATGATTGCGCTGGGTTATCGCGGCGCGGAGATCGGAGCCGCGCTCAGCAGGCTGCTTGGCGAGGTGCTGGAGGAACGGTGTCCATGCGAGCGAACAGCTTTGCTGCAAAGGGCGGAAGCATGGCGCGCAGAGGAAAAAGGAGCGGGGGGAGAAACTGGAGTATGAAAAAAGAGAAAAAGGCTTCCGAAAACCGGGAGGATGTTTTTCGCATTTCGCAGGATGATGTTGAGATCAGAAGTACGTCGAAGACGCCCACGGAGTTTGCGCAGCAGAGGTTTGAAAAGCCGGAGCCGAAACAAAAAAAGCAAAAGCGCATATTGCCCGCTGCGCTTACGGCGGCAGCGCTTATTGCGGCGTTTACGGCTGTTTTGGTTGCGGCAAACTGGGGGAAGGTTTCCTATACGGCAGGAGAGTTGTTCCACAACGGGCTGCTGCCGGTGTGCATTGACGGGCAGTACGGTTTTATGAACAAGAAAGGCAAGATGCAAATAGAGGCACAGTTTGTCAGCGCTTATGAGTTTGACAAAAGCGGTTTAGCGCTTGTTCAGGTCGGCGGCAGGTACGGGTTTGTCAATAAGAACGGAAAATATATTGTTAATCCTCAGTATATGCTGGCGCTTCCGTTCGGCGAGGGCGAGCTTGCGGCGGTATGCCGGGAAGGCAAATGGGGATATATTTCAAAAAACGGAACAGAAACGGTCGATTTTTTTTATGAAGACGCAAGCGGGTTTGATAAACAGGGGCTTGCCGCAGTGCGCCGGGACGGGAAATGGGGGTACATTGACAAAACGGGCGCAGCAGTGATCGACATGAAATATGACGGCGCGTGGGATTTTGACGGCGAGATCGCCAAGGTGCGCGTAAACGACTTATACGGCTTTATTGACCGCGCCGGAAATTATGTTGTGCCGCCGGAGCTGGAGAAAGCCGAGCTTGTTCAGGGAGACAGCCTGATCGTGTTTAGAAAAGGCGGGCTTTGGGGATATATGGATCGCGGGGGGAACGTTGTCGTCAAGCCGCAGTTTGATGATGCAAAGCCGTTTTTAAACGGGCGGTATGCCGCAGTCATGATCGGCGAGAAATGGGGCTTTGCAGACAGTAAGGGTACGATTGTAATCAATCCGCAGTTTCGCAGCGCGGAAAGCTTTGACACGGAGAACGGTCTTGCGCTTGTGGAAACGGGGGACGGCTTCGGGTATCTTAATGTGCGCGGCAAGTTTGAAACGCCGATGAATTACCGCCACGCAAGGCCGTTTTACGGCGCGGCGTTTGCGGCGGTGGAAACTGCGGACGGTGAATTTGGGTATATTAACAGCAGGGGCGAAATGGTGATTAAGCTTTCGCAGGCTGACGGAGTGGGCGGCTTTTCGCAGGACGGCTATGCCGTTTTTGCCTCCGGAGACAGGCTTGGGGTGATTGACCGAAACGGAAAGGTGATCCTGCCGGCAATATCCTGCGAGATCAATACGTCTATGTTTTTCAATTCAATGGTATACGGCGGAATCAGAACGGAAGGGAATGAATGGAAATGAAAGTAACGGATGAAATTCTTTATGTTGGAGTAAACGATCACGAGGTTGATCTGTTTGAAGGGCAGTATGCGGTGGAAAACGGAATGGCATATAATTCCTACGTGATTTTAGATGAAAAAATTGCGGTGATGGATTCTGTGGACGCGCGCTTTGCACAGCAGTGGCTTTCTAATCTTGAGGCGGCGCTTGCAGGCAGAAAACCGGATTATTTGGTCGTGCAGCATATGGAGCCGGATCATTCCGGAAGCGTTGCGGCTTTTATGGAATGCTATCCTGAGGCAAGGATTGTGGCTTCGGCAAAAGCGTTTGTCATGATGAAGCAGTTCTTTGGCAAGGATTTTGCCGATCGGCAGATTGCGGTTTCGGAGGGAAGCGTTTTGGAGCTTGGCAGGCATACGCTGGCGTTTTTTACGGCGCCGATGGTGCATTGGCCGGAGGTGATTGTTACCTACGACCGCTGCGATCGGGTGCTTTTCTCCGCAGATGCGTTCGGAAAATTCGGCGCGCTTGACGTGCAGGAGGACTGGGCGTGCGAAGCGCGGCGTTATTATTTTGGAATTGTCGGGAAGTACGGCCAGCCGGTGCAGGCGCTGCTAAAGAAGGCCGCGGCTTTGGATATTGCGCAAATCTGCCCGCTGCACGGGCCGGTGCTGCGTGAAAATCTCGGTTACTATCTGGGGCTTTACCAAACGTGGTCGTCCTATCAGGCGGAAACGGAAGGCGTTTTTATTGCCTGCGCTTCCGCTTACGGGCACACAAGGGAGGCGGCGGAGCAGCTGGCGGAGCAGCTGCGCGGCAGTGGCTGCAAGGTTTCGCTTGCCGATTTGGCGCGCTGTGATATGGCTGAGGCAGTGGGGGACGCTTTCCGTTACAGTAAGCTTGTTTTGGCCTGTATGACCTATAACGGGGGCATATTCCCGGTCATGCGTGAATTCATTCAGGCGATTGCCGAACGCGGGTATCAGAAACGCACGGTGGCGTTGATTGAAAACGGCTCATGGGCGCCGACGGCAGCGAAAGCTATGCGCCAAATGCTGGAGGGCTGCAAGGAGCTGAGCTTTGCAGAGCCTGTTGTAAGCATTCGATCGGCTATGGATGAGAAAAGTTGCAGTCAGTTGAACGCTTTAAGTGAATTTCTCAGCAAGGGCGAATAAAATTCGCAAAACGCGCACAAGTGTTCGCATGAACATTTGTGCGCGTTTAATTTATTTTCTGCTGCTATTGACATTTTTCCCTATAATTTGCTATACTGTCATCAATAAGATGCAGCAAAGCTGCAAATTTAACAGGGACGGTGATGAACATGAAAGGAAAAGAGCGGTGCAGAATCCTTAAAGAGCTTCGGCAGCAGATCGCACAGAGCAACGACATTGAATTGGTAACGGAGGAATGCCAATATCAGGGAGAGTGCGCGGGAACTTGCCCTCGGTGCGAGGCAGAGGTGCGTTATTTGGAGCAGGAGCTTGCAAGGCGTCAAAAGCTCGGCCGTGCGGTGGTGATTGCGGGTATTGCGGCTACGGTTACGTTTTCGGCGGCGGGGTGTGATTTGCTGCAGTCAAAGCCGATGGGGGAGTTAGCGCCTCTTCCGAGCGATACTCAGCCGGCAAAAGCTGATTCAACAGAGAATATAGTTTTGATGCCTGCCCCCGATCAAAGCGCAAACCCAACGGAGATGCCTACCGTTGAGGTTATGGGTCTTGCGGTGCAGAGGATACAGGATGGAGAATAAAGAACCGATTTTTTCGATTGCGCGCCACCGCATCGGAACGGACGGAAGCGGCGTAACGACGTTGGTAGGCTTTTGGGGCTGTCCGCTTCGGTGCAGATACTGTTTGAATGCAGCGTGTTTTGTGCCGGAAACCCAAAGGGAGCTGCTGACACCGCAGCAGCTGTATGAACGGGTGAAGTGCGATCAGCTGTATTTTTTGGCGAGCGGCGGCGGAGTAACCTTTGGCGGAGGTGAGCCGCTGCTGCGACCGAATTTTTTGAGGGAATTTCGCGCACTGTGCGGCTCGCAGTGGCATTTGTGCGCGGAGACTTCGCTTGCGGTTCCGTGGGAGCATGTGTGCATGGCGGCGGAAGTGATAGACTTCTTTTTTGTGGATTGCAAGGATACGGATTCCGATATCTATCATAGCTATACGGGCAAGGATAATCGGGAGGCGCTGGAGAACTTAGAGCGCCTTGCGAAACTGATCGCGCCTGAGCGCATTATGGCGCGAGTGCCGGAGATTCCGGGGTATAACACGCCGCAGAGCTGCGAACGAAGCGTGCAGAGGCTTCGGGAGATGGGGCTTACGCAGTTCGATCGTTTCTGTTATATTGCCAAGGAGTGGGATGAAAAGAAGGAGGAATAAAAAGGCTGCCGCTGTTTACGCACGGGGCGGGGCGCACGCTCCGGCCGAAGGCCGGAGGAACTTATTCCTCGTAGTCAAACATTTCTAATTGAAGATAATAAAATTTTATGTGGTTCTCCTCTCGATAATAAAATGATA
>JAHAAN010000144.1 GCA_018376855.1 Clostridiales bacterium
ACCTACAGATCGTCCGACACTGGAAAAATCCTATATGAAAGCGGGGGATACCTATCGCATTCTTGTGTGGAATACACGAGTGGAGGATGAACCGTTTACGCAGGAAGGAATTCGCGGGCAGGTTATTAACGAGCGTGCAGACGAACTGAAGGATCTTTACGATGTAACGGTTACATATATTGTTGCGCCCGGCAACTGGTTGTTTGATGCGATAGAGGCTTCCGCTGCGGGAACGCCGATTTGTGACATTCTTCATGCAGGCGGATCATTTGCGATGCTTCAGCTTTTCGGTTCGGGAAGCTATCCCGGAGAGGTGTTGGTTCCGCTTAGCCAATATAAAGAGGTTGCAGCGTTTGATGATTCGCGTTATTGGGATGTGAGTGCGCAGGAAGCGGGGACATTTAACGGCAACCAGTATTTTATTGTGCCGCAGGATGTTGGGTTTGACGCGGTTTCTCTGAATATGGCAACTATGTTTAACAAGAATCTGATCAGAAAAGGCGGTTATACGGAAGAGCAGTTGTACGATTGGAGCGACAACGGTGAGTGGACTTTTGAGAAGATGCGTGAAGTTGCTATCAACTGCACGGATCTGGATCAGGACACCTATGGCTTGAATGTGGGGCAGAATGCTTGCGCGCTGCTTACGATGGTTACTGCAAACGGCGGAGACTTTATTCGTAAAGAAGAGGTCAACGGCGTAATGGTGGATCGCTTTGTGGGCAATAGCGCCAAGACTATTGAAGCAATTCAGTATTTCGTTTCTATGGCGAGAGACGACAAATGTGTGTATTTAGGCGGAGCGCCGCTTCAGGATGAGGAACATATAGATTTTATGGGGAATAAATATGCTTTGATGCCCACCTATGTTAACCGTATTCCTAAGATCTATAAGACCATGGAAAGCGATTACGGGGTATTGATGCCGCCGAAAGGCCCTTCCGCAGATCGGTATATTTCGGATAAGAACTGGTTTTCGCCTTATTGTGTAATGAGCAATGTTCCAAATGTAGAAGGAACAATTCAGGCTGCAAGCCTCTTCCTGAAAGCGTACATGGCAAGCGATGATCCGGATAACATGGCGTTGCTGGAGGCAGAAGCGCAGGCATATCGTTTGGATGAAAGGTCCATCAACACCCTGAAGAAGATTCCGGAAGCAAGCTATGCTACATCTTATATGGTGTTTAACGTGTTGGGCATCAGCGGGGACAGTGATTTTATCGGCGGTGTGTGCTATGGTCATACACTGGAGTTTATTGACGGAACACTAAGCCCGCAGGCATATTATGAGTCGGTGGTTTCGGCTGTAAACAGCGCGATAGATACCGCATTGGCATTAAGGTAATGTAAACTTCATTTACAATAAAACCGGAGAGTATTCTCCGGTTTTTTCTGTTTATTGAAGCTTGAAATAAAAATCATGCAATGAGGGCGCAAACAGGTTAGAATTGATATGGAAAAAGTTAATATTGTCCCTTTTTATTTTGCGAAGAATTGCTATACTATACCATGTTGGAAATAGTACAAAAATATAAAAAGAAGGGGAAGAAAAAATTTATGAAAAGACTGGCAAAAACAATTGTTTTGTGCGCCTGTATACTGCTGGTCGCGCTTTTGTTCACTGCCTGTAATGAAACGACGCAGCAGCCGACGCAGGGAACAAACCAAACGGCAAGCAGTGAGCCGACGGCTGCGCCTACGGACAGCGCGACACTGGAGCGGGTTTATATGAAAGCGGGAGATACATACCGCATTTTAGTATGGGATACTCGAAAGGAAGATGAACCCTTTACAAGAGATGGAATTCGCGGGCAGATTTTGAATGAGCGCGCGAATGAATTGAAAGACCAATATGATGTAAAGGTTACCTATATCACAGCTCCTGGAGATTGGTTAGGAGAAACTATGACAGCGACCGCAGCAGGAGCGCCGATCTGCGATATTCTGCATGCGGGCGGTCCGTTTGCAATGCTGGTGCTGTACGGACACGGCGGAAGCCCGGGAGAAATTCTTGTGCCGGTCAACAGATATCAGGAGTGCGCATCCTTTGATGATCCGCGTTATTGGGACGTCAGCTCGCAGGAGGCCGGAACATTTAACGGCAATCAATATTTTATTGTGCCACAGGATGTTGGATTTGACGCGGTTTCTCTGAATATGGGAACCTTGTTTAATAAGGATTTGATTAAAAAAGGCGGTTATACGGAGGACCAACTGTATGACTGGAGCGATAACGGCGAATGGACATTTGATAAAATGCGTGAAGTTGCGCTTAACTGCACGGATTTGGATGAGGAAGTTTACGGAATGAACGTGGGGCAGAATGCTTGCGCGGTGCTTTCTATGATCACTTCCAATGGCGGAGACTTGATTCGCAAAGCCGATGTTAATGGTGTGATGACGGATCGTTTTGCGGCAAATGATGCAAAAACGATTGAAGCAATTCAATATTTTGTTTCCATGGCAAGGGACGATAAGAGTGTATATTTAGGAGGAGCTCCGCTTGTTGATGAAGAACATGTGGATTTTATGGCGAATAAATATGCGCTGATGCCTACCTATATTAACCGTGTTCCCAAGATTTATAAGGATATGGACAGCGATTACGGCGTTTTGATGCCGGCTAAAGGCCCTTCCGCGAGCGGTTATCTTTCGGATAAGAACTGGTTTGGACCATACTGTGTAATGAATAATATCAACAACATAGAGGGAACTATTCAGATGGCCAGCATTTTCCTGAAAGCATATATGGCTATTGACGATGCGGATAATCTTGCGCTTTTGGAAGCGGAAGCACAGGCGTATCGTTTGGATGAGAGATCCATCAATACCCTGAAAAAGATTCCGGAAGTCAGTGTGTCGAAATCGTATATGCTCTATGTTTCCATGGGCGTAAATAACGACAGTGCAGGCGGCGTGCTTTGGGGGCATATGCTCAATTTTGTGGACGGAACGGAAACTCCGCAGATGTATTATGATTCCGTGGCGTTGGCAATGGATAGCATGATTGATAGTGCGTTGATGCTGAAGTAAAAATTCACAGAATACTTGCAAAAACAAATAACAGGAGCTGTTCCTGAATTCGAAAATTTGAATTTCGGAACAGCTCTGCTTTTATGTATGAAATTTTTGCTTTACAGAACGGTAAGGCGTTTATATTTGGTTTGCACTGTATATCTTGCGGCAATATCCGGTAATTCGGCTTGCAGGCTTTTGCTGTCGAGGCGAGAAGCTTCTATGGTTTTATAGGTTACTTTGTATTCTCCTATGCGCATTTCTTCGGTGTCTCCCATCATTTCTTTGATCGTGCTTTCTGCGTTTTTGATTTCGGTGGTCAGTTCTTCAGCCATGGCTTTTAGTTCCTTCAGTCTTCTGATTTTAGACAGCATTTCATAATCGTTCATGTTTCGTTCCATTCCTTTCCGGCAGATTATGGTCTATGAACAATCTTATGCTGATTCTTTTAAATTTGTGCGTTTAATTCAGCTTTTTTATCTGCTGCATATCGCCTTTCTTGGAAAAAAGGTTTATTGCTTTGGCTGCTTATTCTTATATGAAAATTCAATAAAAATGTTATTAAGAATACTTTGCTGGTTTTGGGTAAGCCCTGAAAAATAGGTCGGAGACCCATTTTTAAATTCTTTCAGCAAGGCATAAATAATTTTCTTTTGTTCATTATCAAGGTTCACAACAGAAATTATTTCATTTTTATCGATTCCAACAAGATAGTCAAGCGAAACATTGAAAATAACAGCCATGTTGACAAGCACTTCTAACGGTGGAATGCGCACGTTATTTTCATAGCCGCATATAACTGCTTTTGATCTATTAAGCTTTTTGCCTAATACTTCTTGAGACATATTATGGCTTATACGCAGTTGCTGAATACGTGCGCCGAGATCAAACATAACGATACCTTCTTTATAAGAAATGTTTATATGAAAGCATGAGATGATATTTGCTGTCGATAGGGCGGCGGAAGGAGACCGAGCCGCTGCGCCGGAGCGAAGCGGAGGCTGTAAGCGGTTCGGGCGCGGAAGTCGCCCTATTGCGGCTGAGAAAAAACAACCCTTTTTGCTTGTCGATTCCTGTCGTTAAAAACTTTCCTGCTCAAAACCTTCTACCCCCACCGCACCAAACAGGCGCTTCAAGGGGTTACGGGGGATCGTTAAGGGGGCGTAAGGGGGAAATCGCAATCCTCCTCGCCCCCTTGACATGAAGAAAAATGGTGGTGTACCGGAAAGTTGGGGAAGAATCGTAGACGTATTTCATTCTACTTTTCCATATCTTTTTTCATATTCTTCGATATACTTTTTAATTACTCTTTCCAATTCCTTGTTAATGGAACGCAAATTTGGAACGCAAATTTCGCTTGGCCACATAATTAAACTTATGTAATGTTTTTGATCCTATTCGCAGTGTGAATTTGGATTGTTCCTGTTTCATAAATGTTTATTCCGATCTCAATTTTTTAAATACCATTGCATTTCTGCATATATTCTAAATCTTAAATTCATTTTGCGGAATAAGGCGTTGGCAGGACGCTTCGGCTACTACTCGAAGATTTAAAAACTTTTTTTGAAGAAAATAAGAAAAATGATTAAAAACATAAGCATGTGAAAGGCTTTTTCAGAACAAAGGCAGTATGATTTTGTTGCTTTGCTCATTTCATACAGTATTTATAGGTAGATAAAAAAGCGGTATAAGAAGGGCATGAGATCCCTTAAAGAGCAGAGCTTATCAAGCCATCAATAATAAACAACAGCGGCGGCAGTAAATATTTACTGCCGCCGGTTTAGTTTTTAATTGTTTTGAATTTCATGTGTTACTGTTTGGGCAGGGAGGCAAAATAGGCTCTGTTATAAGCGACTGCCTGTGAATCGGGCTTAAAGCTTGCGGCAAGCTCGTTATAGGCTTCAGCCTCGGTCTGGTTGCCGAGGTTGCTGTAACAGACGCATAGCTGAATGCACGGAATGTAGCCGTAGGCATCGGGCAGGACAAAGCCGCCTCGGTTATCGTTTCTTTCACACTCTAACGCCCGCAGATACCAATAGGCTGCCCGATCCCAAGCCTTACGGTCAAAAAAATGCTGCGCTATATCGCAGCAGGTTTCCGCCCGCGGCAGATCGTAGGCAAAGCTGCGAAATAAGGCTTCCAACGCCTTTTCCTGCTGACCGAGATGATATTGGCAGTAGGCGCAGTGGCGGCATGCATCGATTTTGTTCTCTAACCAGCCTTTATCCTCTGCCAAAAAGCCTTCAAACACAGCAAGCGCTTCTTTATACTGCCGGTGATAGTAAAGCTCCCGACCGTAATAGAACTGCTGGCGGGGATCGAGTGTTTCTCCCTTTTCCAGCAGATTTTCAAAAATCCGCAGATTTCGGTCAGGATCGGATGCATGCAGTTTTCGGTGGGTAACGGCGCATTCGGAATAAATGGTGTTTCCCCGCGTTTCGATCACTTCATGCACGGCGCCCTTCCACATCATTCCCGCATGATTTTTTACAATGCGTTCGCGGTAGTAGGAAAAGGTTACATTTCCTTTTTCGTCAAAGCCGGTATTATAGCGCATCATGACTGCATCGATTTCCGGGTTTAAACCGGCTTTTAATCGGGAAAATTCCTGCCGATCCGGTTCTGTCAGGATGTCGTCGGCGTCTAACCACATGCAGTAAGCACAGCTTGCTTTGGCAAAGGCTGCGTTTCTGGCTGCGGAAAAATCGTCGATCCAAGGAAAATCGAAAATTTTTTCTGTGTATTGGGCGGCGATTTCTTTCGTGCGGTCTGTGGAGCCGGTGTCGGCAATAATGATTTCATCCACCAAGTCGGATACCGATGCCAAACAGCGGCCAAGCACATCCTCCTCGTTTCGGACAATCATGCAAAGACTGATTGTGTTCACAAGCTTCTCTCCTTTTATCAATTAGATAAAATGCCCCCACACTTGATGGCATGAAGGCATTTGCGTTGCCTGTAGGCAGTCAGGTTTGTGCGTTATTAGCTCAATCGCACTACTGTCAGGCTGGCGCCCGCGCCGCCTACAACGGTCGCAATAGTTCGACCGGTCGTGTTTAGCGCGCATTCATGGCTGTTGCAGTAACGGGGCTTCTGGTCTTGTCGGTAGGGCTCGCATCTTATGCGACTTTTTATTAGGTTGCTAAAAAGCCTGCCGCACGTAGAGATGCAAGCAATTCGTTTAACGTTGCCCCGACTTCTGCGGGTGTGGGCGTACTTTCCACATCAGCGACCGCCGCCGCAGGCGTAATCGTACCCGCAGGGCCTGTTACACCTGTCGGTCCAGTTGCACCCGTCGGTCCTGTAACGCCTGTCGGCCCCGTCGGTCCGGTTATGCTTGCACCCGTTGCGCCGGTGGGTCCGGTAACGCCAGTCGGTCCCGTCGCGCCCGTCGGTCCTGTAACGCCTGTCGGCCCCGTCGGTCCGGTTATGCTTGCACCCGTCGCGCCCGTCGGTCCGGTAACGCCCGTCGGTCCGGTAGCACCGGTTGGTCCAGTTGCGCCGTTGGCTCCATCCTCGCCATCAGCGCCATCTTCGCCGGTGGGACCTGTTGCACCCGTTGCACCCGTTGCGCCGGTGGGTCCGGTTGCACCGGTGATTCCGGTTGCACCTGTTGCGCCGGTCGGTCCAGTTGCGCCGTTAGCTCCGGTGGGTCCGGTTGCACCTGTAGGTCCGGTTATGCCATCAGCGCCTGTGGGTCCAGTTGCGCCGGTTGGCCCGGTTGATCCAGTTGCGCCGTCAGCA
>JAHAAN010000145.1:0-919 GCA_018376855.1 Clostridiales bacterium
CGACCTTCCGCGCCGAAAAAAGCTATACCTCGCGCCATGCGGCAGAGTTTTGGATGATTGAACCCGAAGTCGCCTTCTGCGACCTTGAAGGCGACATGGAGCTTGCCGAGGCAATGATTCGATACGTCATTTCCTACTGCATGGAAAACGCTCCCGACGAACTGGAATTTTTTAACCGCTACATGGAAAACGGGCTTTTGGAAAAGTTAAACGGCATCATCCATGCGGATCGCTTCCGCCGCATCAGCTACACAGAAGCAGCGGAGTTGCTCTCTCACAGCGGAAAAAGCTTTGAGTTTCCTGTGTTTTGGGGCTGCGACCTTGCCACAGAGCATGAGCGCTATCTCACGGAGGAGGTCTTCCGCGCGCCGATATTTGTAACGGATTACCCCAAAGAGATCAAGGCATTTTATATGAAGCAGAACCCGGACGGAAAAACCGTTGCGGCTGCCGATCTGCTGGTGCCGGGCATCGGGGAGATCATCGGCGGTTCGCAGCGCGAGGATGACGCCGAAAAGCTGCGCGCGCGCATGGAAGCGCTTGGAATGAACCCCGAAGCCTACCGCTGGTATCTCGATCTGCGGCGGTTCGGCGGCGTGGAACACAGCGGGTTCGGCTTAGGCCTTGAACGGCTGCTTATGTATATCACCGGCATCGCCAATATCCGCGATATACTGCCCTTTCCCCGCACAACAGGAAACTGCGAGCTGTGAGACTTACGCAATAACGAAACAGCAGCCGCAATATTGCGGCTGCTGTTCTATTCTATACGATTTTAACCTTTTGTTTCCTTTTTCGCCTTTGCGGAGGAAGCCGACTTCTTCGCCGCAGGTTTTGCCGCCGCCTTTTTCTGCGCGGGCTTTTTTGCCGAAGCAGATGCTTTTGCCGCCTTCCCCGCCGCAGGCTTTTTCCCTTCCGC
>JAHAAN010000145.1:927-5144 GCA_018376855.1 Clostridiales bacterium
CACGGTCCTTTTCGCGGGTGGGGCAATCCAGATTCATGCAGTACACACGCCCTCTGAAGCCGGTAATCATATAGCTCCCGCATTCAGGGCAGATCTCGCCCGTAGGAATGCCGTTCGAGGCAAAATCGCAGTCGGGATAGTTGGAGCAGCCGTAAAATTTCTTATTACCCACCTTGGTGGAACGCTTGACCAGCTTGCCGCCGCACTTCGGGCACGGCTGCTTGATCTCATCCTCCGGCATAGGCCGGGTATTTTTGCATTCCGGATAGCCCGGGCAGGCCAAGAACTTCCCAAAGCGCGAAGATCGCACCACCATCATGCGCCCGCACTTTTCGCAGGGAATGTCGGTCTCCTCCACAGGCACCTTGACTCTTTCCGCGCTCTCCGCACCCTTGACGCTTTCCTCAAACGGGCCGTAAAACTGCCCTACGATCTCCGCCCAGCGGGTATCGCCGCTTTCAACTGCATCCAGCTTGCTTTCCATATCGGCGGTAAAATGCACATTGACGATATCGGGGAAATTTTTCATCATAAAATCCGTTACGCAGAAACCAAGCGGCGTAGGCTTGAGCGCTTTTTTCTCCCGCTCAATATATTGACGATCCAAAATCGTGGAAATGATCGGCGCATAGGTAGACGGACGGCCAATGCCTTTATCCTCCAGCTCCTTTACCAAAGAGGCTTCGGTATACCGCGCCGGCGGCTCGGTAAAATGCTGTTCGGGCAAAAAAGCAACGAAAGTAAGCAGCTCGCCCTTTTGCAAATCGGGCAGCTTCGCCTTTTTCTCCTCCGTTTCCTGATCCTTGCCTTCCACATAAACGGCCATATAGCCGTCAAACACCCGTTCGGAAGCCGTTGCGCGGAAATCGTATTCCCCGGCGCTGATCTCAGCCGTTTTAGTCGCGTACACAGCGTCCGTCATCTGGCAGGCGACAAAGCGTTCATAAATAAGCTTATACAGCTTATACTGCTCATCCGTCAGCGAGGAGCGGATCGCCTTCGGCTCACGCGCCAGCGAGGTCGGGCGAATGGCCTCATGCGCATCCTGAATGTTGTTTTTGGATTTATACACATTCGGCTTAGCGGGCAGATAGTCTGCTCCGTAGCGGCCTCCGATATAACCGCGAACCTCTTCGATCGCCTCGGCAGAGATCCGAAGCGAATCGGTACGGATATAGGTTACCAAACCAACTGAGCCTTCCCCTTCCACATCAATGCTTTCATAAAGCTGCTGCGCGATCTTCATAGTGCGCCGCGTGGTAAAACCGAGCTTGCGGGAAGCCTCCTGCTGAAGCATGGAGGTGGTAAACGGCGTAGGCGCGCTGCGCTTCTTTCTGCCCAGCTTAAACTCCTCCACGCAATACTGCGCGCCCTCCAGGCCGTTCAGCACAGTGTCCACTTCCTCGCGGCTTTTCAGTTCCTGTTTTTTTCCGTTTTTACCGTGAAAAGCAGCATTAAACTGCGCGCCGTCCTTTTCCAGCGTAACGTCAAGCGACCAATACTCCTGCGGCTCAAACGCCTGTATCTCGCGCTCCCGATCCACGATCAGCCGCACGGCCGGGGACTGCACGCGCCCTGCGCTCAACCCTGTTTTCACCTTTTTCCACAGCACCGGACTGATTTCATAGCCCACAAGGCGATCCAGTACGCGCCTTGCCTGCTGCGCGTCCACCAGATCCTGATTGATCTTTCTGGGATGCTCCATTGCATCCAGCACAACGTTTTTTGTGATCTCATTAAACACCACGCGGCACGCCTTGCTTTGGTCGATACCCAGCACATTGGCAAGATGCCACGAAATTGCTTCGCCTTCGCGATCTGGGTCAGTTGCAAGGTAGACCTCACTGGCCTTTTTCGCCTCCGCCTTGAGCTCGGAAATAACCGTTCCCTTGCTTTTGATCGTTTGATATTTCGGCTCAAAGCCGTTTTCTATGTCAACGCCCAGCTTACTTTTAGGCAGATCCACGATATGCCCTCCGCTCGCTACGACTTTATATCCCTTCCCTAAAAACTTCCCTACTGTTTTGGATTTACTTGGGGATTCAAGAATCAACAGTTTTGCCATGTATGCGACCATTCCTTTCCTTAACGGGAATTCTATTATAAATATTATGTATGAAAACGATGGAGAGCGTTTCAAATCTGCATCAGCTTTCGGCGGTTAACGGCAAATATTCTGCCCTCCGTGCGATAGACTATACCACGCAATTCCAACATTGTCAAAAGGGTTGTGATTTCCTGCGGCAAAAGAGCGACTCTTTGGGAAAGCTCATCGGCGCTGAGATCCTCCTCAAGCAAAGCTTTCACAAGCTTTTTCTCATGCTCCGTCAGCACAACAAGCTCCTCCTGCGGCGCTTGCCGCGCAGGCTCTGCGCAAAGCCCGATGCTCCTGAGCACCGCTTCCGCATTGACAGCGGCGGCCGCGCCCTCCGCAAGAAGCGCGTTGCTGCCCGCAGACGGCAGGGAATTGATGTTGCCCGGTACGGCGAACAGTTCTCTTCCCTGCTTCATCGCATACTGCGCTGTGATCAGCGCGCCGCTCTTTTCCCCCGCTTCAACGACCACAACCGCGTCGCTCAGCCCGCTGATAATGCGGTTGCGGCGCGGAAAATGCTCCGCCAGCGGCTTTGCGCCGAGCGGAAGCTCCGAAAGGATCAATCCGCTTTCGCAGATCCTGTCATAAAGCTCACGGTTCTCCGCAGGATACGGCGTATCCGCGCCCGTTCCCAGCACGGCAACCGTTCCCCCACCCGCCTCCAAAGCCGAAAGATGCGCCGCAGTATCCACACCGCGCGCCATTCCCGAAATCACCGTCGCGCCGGCACGGACAAACGCCGCCGCAAACTGCTCCGCCACTTCTTTTCCGTAACGGGTACACCTGCGTGTGCCGACAATCGCAATGCTCGGCTGCCGCAGCAGCTCCGTTTCACCCTTGGCATAAAGGATCACAGGGCAATCCTCACAGCTGAGCAGCTGCGCGGGATAACCATCGCTGTCCCTGCAAAACACAGAAATTCCGTGCTCGGCAAGCGTACCGAAAAACTCGGCAAAATAATCGCGGCTTGCGCTGCGTTTCAGCTCCGCGATCAGCCTTGCGCCCAAAAATTCCGGCGCTTTACCGCATTTAATGCTTTCCCACACGGTAAAAACGTCGCCGATCTCCTCTGTAAGACGCTCATATTTTGCACCCGTCATGCCCTCTGCCGCGCATAAAACGATTTGCAGTTGCTCGGCAACCGTATATCTCATGACCTCACCAATACTTTCTGTCAAAGCTTCTATACTGCACCGCCTCGGCAATATGATCCGGAAGCACCGCTTCGCTGCCGGCAAGATCCGCAACCGTTCTTGCAAGGCGCAGAATTCTGCTGTAAGCGCGGGCGCTCATCTTCATGGCTTCAAACGCGCGCTTTAAAAGCTGTTCCGCCTCCGGCGTCAGGCAGCAATACTGCTTGATCTGCTTGGCGTTCATATGAGCATTGGCATACACCCCCTGCCCCTGAAAACGTTGCACCTGAATTTCGCGGGCGCGCTGCACGCGCTCGCGCACGGCTGCGCTCGACTCCTCCTCGCCCTCTTCCCCGTGGATCTGCGCATAGGACACGGCGTCTACCTCGATCTGCATGTCGATGCGATCCACAAGGGGCCCCGAAATACGCCCCAGATAGCGCTGGATCTGCATAGGCGTGCATTTACACTGCTTCACCTTAGAGCCATAATAGCCGCAGGGGCAGGGATTCATTGCCGCCACCAGCATAAAACGCGCAGGATAGGAAACCGTGCGGTTCACGCGGGACACTGTAACAACGCCGTCCTCCAAGGGCTGACGCATTGCCTCCAACGCATAGCGCGAATACTCGGGCAGCTCATCTAAAAACAGTACCCCGTGATGCGCCAGAGAAATTTCGCCCGGACGCGGAATTCTGCCGCCGCCAGTCAATGCAGAGGCGGAAATGGTATGATGGGGAGAGCGGAAGGGCCTTGTTCTGACCAAAGAATTTTTCTCCTTCAGAAGTCCTGCTACGCTGTAAATCTTTGTGATTTCAATGCTTTCCTCGAAGCTTAAATCGGGCAGAATAGTAGGCAGACGCTTGGCGAGCATGGTTTTCCCTGAGCCCGGCGGCCCGATGAGAAGGATGTTATGTCCGCCTGCCGCAGCGATTTCCATGGCACGTTTGGCGTTTTCCTGCCCCTTTACATGAGAAAAATCCAAATCA
>JAHAAN010000146.1 GCA_018376855.1 Clostridiales bacterium
TCGAAACGGCGGATCAGGAAAGCGATGCCGCCGCCGCCCGCCAGTCCGTAGCCCCAGCGGTTGTCGCGCGCGAGCTTGGGCGCGTTCCTTGCGCTTGCGCAGGGGCAGCCCCGCCATGAGGAGGGCGAAATTCCGATCATGGTATACAACCCGCATCCGTTTCCGGTAGAGGGGGATTTCTGCTGCGAAATGATGCTTTGGGATCAAAATTGGGACGGAAAGTTTTCC
Organism: Clostridiales bacterium; assembly: GCA_018376855.1. Taxonomy (GTDB): domain Bacteria; phylum Bacillota; class Clostridia; order Christensenellales; family QALW01; genus JAHAAN01. The sequence goes on from JAHAAN010000146.1 coordinate 229, forward strand.
TTTCCTCAGGTTTACCAAAACGGAACGCTGCTTCCTACGCAATGCGAAAAGGAGTATAGCAATATCAATTTGGATTGGCGTAAGCGCGCTGTGTTTCATGCCGTTCTCGCGCCGATGCAGATGAATCGGTTTGCCTGCCGCTATGTTAAGCTTGACGCAAAGCCTGTGCCGCAGGTGCAGGCGGACGATGAGTATTTTTATTTTGAAAACGCCTTCTTAAAAGCGGCCGTCAGCCGCAGAACGGGAATGCTGGAGCGTTATGAGACCGGCGGAAAAAATTATATACAGGGCGCTTCTCTCGACATATATGAAGATAACGCCGATCCGTGGGGAATGACGGTGAACGGTTTCGGCAATCGGATCGCATCCTTCAAGCTGCTTTCACCGCAGGAGAGCGGGGAATTTTCCGGCGCGGGGCATGCGCTTGAAGCCGTGCGCATAATTGAGGACGGAGCGGTGCGCACAATCATAGAAGCGGTGCTTGGCTATAAGCACTCCAGAGCCGTTGTGCAGTATATATTTTCTAAGACCTCCGATGTGATCGGCTGTACGGTTCGTCTGCAATGGGCGGAGATACAAAAAACGGTGAAATTTACCGTGAAAACAACCTTCGATGCGCAGGAATGCAGCGCTCAAACCGCTTTTGGTGTGCAGCGCCAGCCGATAACGGGGGATGAATGTGTTTCGGGCGCTTATGTGACGCTCTGCTCGCAAAGCGACGCGCTGGGAATTGCGAATAACGGAACGTACGGTTTTTCGGCGGTGAAGGGTGAGATACGCACTACGCTGCTCCGTTCCGCCGCTTACTGCGCGCATCCGATCGGCGACAGAATGCTGATTCCGGACGACCGCTTTACGCCGCATATGGAAATGGGCGAGCGTACCTATGAGTTCCGTCTGCTTGCGGGCGATCGGGCAGAAGTGGAATGCCGCATGGCAGAGACTGCCGCCGTGCTTAATGAAGCGCCTGCCGCGCTGTCCTTCTTCCCGTCCGGTGCAGACGGCTGCAAACCGGCGCAAAGCTGTATTGAAATTGATGGTTCTTTGCAAATGACTGCTTTTAAACGGGCGGCTGATGAAAACGGATATATTCTGCGGCTGTTTAATCCGTCAGCGGAAGCGTCTGAGGCCGTTGTTCGCTGTGTGCTGCTGAAGGAAGCCGTAAACGTTTCCTTAAAGCCGTATGAGTTTATTACATTCCGCCTTGCAGACGGTAAGGTTATAGAAGTCAATGCCGCGGAGGAAGCGCTTTCTTAGGCGCGGCGGCGTTTGGGCGGTTCCTGTTTATGGGGATAGCGTGAAAAATTTTTTCACGCGGGAATTTGAAACGCTTTCGGCTCGCAAGCCGAAAGTACTTTGCCGCAAGATCAGGCGGTAATTTCGGTTTGTGAGCCGAAAGCATAACAATTTCTAAAATAAAAGAAGAAAAATAAAGCAGGCATTGCGCCTGCTTTATTTCATATGTAACCAAAATGCTGCTTATATATATCGCTCTATTTTAAGGAAGGGGCAGAAACGCCCAAGCTGCCGCTATGATTACAGACGGAAGCAGATTGGCCACCTTGATTTTTTTGCCGAAAACAAGATTGATGCCCACGCAGAAAATCAGCACAGAACCTACAAAGGAGAGATTGGAAAGCGCGGTGGGCGTCATGAGGGGCTGAATGATTTTGGCAAGCACGGTGATGAGCCCTTCAAAGATAAAGATCGGGATTGCAGAAAACACACAGCCTTTGCCGTAAGAGGCTGTGAGTACCATAATGATAATAGCATCTAATATTGATTTTGTTAAAAGAATGGAATAGTCTCCGTAGATTCCGTCTCTAATCGGACCGATCACGGCCATTGCGCCTATGCAGATCGTCAGCGAGGCGGTAACGAAGCCTTCTACAAAGCCGGCGTCTTTATCGCTTTTTGTGCGCGCCTTCAGCCAGCTCCCGAATTGCTCGGTGCGTTTTTCCAAATTAAGCAGCTCGCCCAATACTGCGCCGATACAGACTGACGCGATCAGCATCATGCTGCCGCCGGCGGAAAGCGTTTCGCTTTGCACGGTGAGCATTTCCGAAAATGCGCCGCCTGCGCCGATGAAAATGACGCAAATTCCTGCCGCGCAGCTGAGAATATTTTGAAAGCGCGCCGCCAGTTTTTTGCCTAAGAGCGCGCCGAGCAGTCCGCCCAGCAGCACGCCTGCGACGTTGATTACCGTTCCCAGCCCGAACATAGTTTTTCACACTCCGCGTTTCTCAATAGCGTTATTTTACCAAAGGAGCGGCTGTTTGGCAACAGCTTGTTTATGCATGTTTTAAGGCTCGGACGCATAAAGTAACAAAGGCTTTCAATTCTCTTGACAGTTCGCGCATTCGCTATATAATGTTAATGTTTCCTGTTATTTCACAGCGATCTTGGGAGGAATCTTATGGCTGCAAAAACATTGGCGCAGCTGCGCCCGGGGCAGAACGGCGTAGTAAAAAATTTAAGCGGAGAGGGCGCGATCAAACGCCGCATGATCGACATGGGGATCACGCCCGGCGTTAGGATCACCGTTCGCAAATCCGCGCCTCTGGGAGATCCGATAGAAGTGAACGTTCGCGGTTATGAGCTGACGCTTCGCAAGCGTGAGGCCAAGCTGGTAGAGTTGGAGGATGAGCATGGAATTTAAGGTGGCGCTGGCCGGCAATCCCAACTGCGGAAAAACAACGCTTTTTAACGCATTGACCGGTTCCAATCAATATGTAGGAAATTGGGCAGGGGTTACTGTGGAAAAGAAATCCGGAAAGTTTAAGGTGGGCGCCGATACCGTGGAGCTTGTTGACCTTCCGGGGATTTATTCTCTTTCGCCCTACACGATGGAAGAAGTGATTACGCGCGATTTTATTGCCGACGAGCACCCGGATGTGGTGCTCAATATTATCGACGGAACCAATATGGAGCGCAATCTTTATCTTACGCTTCAGCTTATGGAATTAGGCATCCCTATGGTCATTGCCGTTAATATGATGGATGAGCTGACGGCGCGGGGCGACGTCTGCGATTATGAAGGCATTGCGCGGGATCTGGGTGTGAGCGTAGTTCCTATTTCTGCGAAAAAGGGCACAAATATCGAGCTATTGTGCAGCACGCTGATTCAGGATGCCAAGCAGCAGTGCATGCCGTCTGATATTCCCTATGATTCCGTAACGCACGGCCATATCGAACAGATCGAGCAGATGCTGGTCAACGTTGCGCATATTGACAAGCAGCATCTTGCTTTTTACGCGGCAAAGCTGCTGGAAGGCGATCAGGATGCTGCGAAAAAGCTGCAATTAGCTCCTGAGATGCTGCAAAAAATCGAAGCGATCGCCGCGCACTATGAAACCACCTCACGTTATGGCGACCGCGAAACGATGGTGGCCGATGCGCGTTATCGCTTTATCGAATCGCTGATTGCCAAACGGGTCCGGCGAAAGCTTGCGCCTGGCCAGCTCACGCTTTCGGATAAAATTGATAAATTTGCTACAAACCGTTTTCTGGCGATCCCGATCTTTCTGCTGATTATGCTGGTGATGTTTTTGGTTACCTTCGGCACGGTGGGGAGCACGCTTTCGGATTGGGTTGAATATTTGATGCAGGACGTTCTTTCGCCCGGCGTTCAGCATGTTCTTGAAGCTCTGAGCGCTCCGCAATGGACGCAAAGCCTGCTGATCGACGGCGTTATTGCGGGCGTTGGCTCCGTTCTTTCTTTTTTGCCGCAGATCACTTTGCTGTTTTTATTTCTTTCCGTTTTGGAGGACAGCGGATATATGGCGCGCGCCGCCTTTGTGATGGATTCTTTTCTGCGGAAAATGGGGCTTAACGGGAAGGCGTTCATTCCTATGCTGATGGGCTTCGGCTGCTCTGTGCCGGCCATTATGGCTGCGCGCACTATGGAGAACGACAGCGAACGCAAAATGACCATTATGCTTGTTCCGTTTATGTCCTGCGCGGCAAGAATGCCG
>JAHAAN010000147.1:0-2796 GCA_018376855.1 Clostridiales bacterium
GCTGTCTGTTTTATCTGTTTTAAGCGTATGCTCTTTTGCATCATACGCAATAACTGTACGGTGTTTTTCCCCCTGCCGCACAGTAAAAATCACCTCTTCAGCGCTGTCAAGGCGAATAACCGCTTCTAAATCGAACATGGTTTCACGGATAGTCCCAAGAGGATTCGTTCCATCCGGCAAAAGCAGCATATCGGAAATATCAGCCAGCAGCTCGCCACGCAAACACTCCAGCTCTTCCACAGGATATTTAACCAGCCGAAGTTCGCCGTTTACGGTTTTCAGCTGAACCTCCAGCGCCAGCGATTCAGCATTAAACCACGGTTTATTCTCTGCACAGGTCAGGTCGCGCATCCAGCTGATTTCCACCCGTCTGCCGTTTCGGTCATTATAAAATCCCTGTGTCGCGTACATCTCCGGATAGAGTCCGGTGCCCGGATATAATTCACTGACGCCGTTGACCGGCACGATTTGCTGAGACTCAGCATAAAAATTCATTTTTCCGTCCGTATCGCGAAACAGCCTGCCTAAGATATAAAACACACCGCATCCGCTATAAACCCACACAGGTTTATGCAAATCTTCATCAACATACAGGCAGAAAATATCAGGGCATTCCGAATCCAGCGGAGAGCCGTCTGCATTACACAGCTCACGATCGCGCTGCCAATGGATCAAATCCTGCGAAGTAAACAGCTGCGCTCTGCCGCCGGCTACGGCCATAACCCATATACCGCCGTTCTCATAAGAAGAATCCGTATACCAAATAACCTTTGGATCTCTCATGCCCGAACAATAACAGTTCCCTGTATTGGGAATCACCGGTTCGGAAAAAGGCTTGGTAAATGAACGGCCGTGATCGCAGGAATACGCCACGCCCACTGAACAAAGACCGTTACTGGGCTTTGTAGCCCCATAATACGTATACAGTGCAACGATACGCGATTCAGGCGGCACACTATCGTCAAAAAAACCCGAGGTATTTTCCTTGTCTATCACGCAGCTGCCCGACCATATCACGCCGTTTTCATCCGGCTTGATAACCAAGCCGCAATCCTTCCACGAAACCAGATCCCGACTGACCGCCAGCGCCCAGCTTTTTTGATTGCCCGAAACCTGATAGGGCCAACGAAAAGGTCTGTCGCTTTGATAGAACATGAGGTATTCTTCCGTAACAGCATCATAGCACAAGCCGTTGGGATCATTCAAAGAATACTGATACTGCGAAAAATGAAACTGCGGCCTAAGAGGTTCCTTAAACAGTTTTTGCGGATCCTGAGGTCTAAGTACATGAAGAATGTAATCTTTTTCATTACAACGAACAAAAAAGGAATTCTGCCCCACAGTCAGCAGCATGCGGCATTCTGCTTGCTCCTGTGCTTCCGTTTTGACCTCGTAAACCGCTCCGTTTTGCCAGTGCATCCTATATTCGCCAAGAGCTACGGTATCACCCTGTTCCGCCTGCGCCAAAACACATATCTCCTGCATATCATACGGCGCTTCCGCCCAATATTCCGCCTCATCAGGCGAAAATGACCGATCTGTTACCAAGTGTTCAAGTTCAAGTCCTATTAACATATGCTCACCTCTTTTTCATATATATGTTTATGATAAACTATGAAGCCGCTTCAATGTCAAGCCTTTTAAAAAAATACCTTTGCGGCAGCAAACATTTTCCCGTTTACCGCCGCAAAGGCCGCCATAAAATTTTAAACTTATTTGCCTACAGCTTATTGCTCTAAATCCCCAATATCCAGCTGCTCATCCTCTTCGGATTCCTCGCCGTCCTGCGGCAGCAGCGCTTTGATGCTCAGGCTGATCCGTTTCGCTTCGGAATCTACGCTCAGCACCAAGGCATCAACCTCTTGGCCGATCGTAAGAACCTCCTCCACTTTCTTGATATAGTGGTTCGCAATTTCGGAAATATGAACCATGCCGTCAACCCCGGGCTCCAGCGCAATAAACGCGCCGAAAGAGGCAATGCGGATCACTTTTCCATGAACCACGGAATCCGCAGGATATTTATCGGCAGCATAATCCCATGGCTTCGGCTGAAGCTGCTTAAAGCCCAAGGAGATCTGTTCCTTTTCGCGATCAAGATTCAGCACCTGAACCTCGATCTCGTCGTTTACATTCAGGATATCCGTTACTTTGCCGACACGATACCACGCAAGGTCGCCGATATGAAGCAAGCCGTCATAGCCGCCCAGATCAACAAACGCGCCGAAATCGGTTATTCTTCTGACAATGCCTTTAACCGTATCGCCGATTTGAATGCTTCCCCAAAATTTCTCAGCCTTTTCAGCCTTCTGGGCTGCAGCAACTACTGAATGGCTGGCTACTACGCGGCGTTTTTTGCTGTCCACCTCCAGCGCTTTTACAGGCAGAACAGTTCCGACATATTTTGTAAGATCCTTCACATAGCCCTTGATTCGGATCTGTGAACCGGGAATAAACACATGAACGCCTTCGTATTCCGCCATCAAGCCGCCTTTAACAGCCGTTTTAACCGTAACCTCAAACACCTTGCCCTCATTGATCTCTGCAAGGATCTGATCCTTAGCAAGTCTTTCATCAATGATCTTCTTGGACAGAATGACATTTCCGTTGCCGTCGTTGAGCTTAAGCACCTCAACTTCAACCTCATCGCCTTCTTTCAGAACGTCTCTCGGGTTTACATCGCCTGAAACCGTAAGCTGTTCCTTGGAAATGAAGCCATCGGATTTATAACCGATATTAACGCCCACTTCATTATCATTAACATACACCACAATGCCTTTGACCTGCTGGCCGGGATGA
>JAHAAN010000147.1:2804-6988 GCA_018376855.1 Clostridiales bacterium
TCAGAATCCTTGTTTTCGAGCACTTCCTGTTCGCTCATACTTGCCATAACCTCCTTAATTACCCAGTCGGGCGTAGAAGCGCCCGCCGTTACCCCTATGAAATCAGATTTATTTATTATAAGTTCAGAAAGCTCTTGCGCACTTTCTATTACATAGGTTCTTTTGCAATGATCCCTGCACAGCTGATACAGCTTTTGAGTATTGGAGCTTGCGCTCCCTCCGACGACGATCATCACATCGCACTGCTTTGACAATGCGATCGCCTCATATTGCCGTTTGACCGTTGCATGACAGATCGTATGATTTATGGTAGCATTATAACCGCTTTTTAGAATTTTTTCAACAACTTCTTGCCAAATTCTTTGATTTATTGTAGTTTGAGCAACTACACATACTTTTTGATCCTCTGAAATCGGATGTTTTTTCTGAAAATCGTCAAAATCATCCAATGTATTAAAAACAAACGCGGTATTTTCACAGTGCCCATTGATCCCGACAACCTCCGGATGCTCGGCCTGCCCCACTATTATAATCTGTTCCCCGCACGCATATGCCTGCGCAACTTTTTCCTGAATCTTACGCACATACGGACAGGTGGCGTCCACCACGCTGATCCCTCGGCCTTCAAACGCTTTGCGTATATTGGGCCCAACGCCGTGGGAGCGGATCACAACGGCTTCCGTCAGAACCTTTTCCGGCGCATCCACTGCGTATACGCCTTTTTCTTCAAGCCTTTTGACAACCTGCGGATTATGTATGATCGGCCCGAAGGTACATAAGCTTTTATACTGCGCTATGCTTTCTTCCACCAGCCCGACTGCCCGTTTGACACCAAAGCAAAACCCCGCCGATTCGGTAAGAACTGTTTTCAAGCCTTCACCCTCATTCCCGATTGACTGCGCCTGTTCCCTCCAGCAGATGATTCATCGCCTCTGTATACTCATCAGTAACACGCTCAAGCAGCTCCTGATTGATCTTTTCACCGGCATATTTTTTCAAATCAATCTCCTCACCCACATGCAGCACATTTCGCTGAAAAAGCAAGGGAGATTTTTCAAACATCGCCGGAACGATCACCGCCTGTGCTTTAAGCGCAAGCAGCGCCACGCCGCCGTAAACCTCCTGACGCAAAAGGATCGGGCGATATTTCCGCCTTGTTCCCTGAGGAAATACTCCAAGCACTTCACCTTGCTTCAGCACCTTAATTCCCTGCCGAATCGCCTGCATATCGGCCGTATTGGAATGCACGGGAAACGCATGAAGCTTTTTAAAAAGAAACCCGACGACCGGCTTATCAAAAAAAGTGGATTTCGCCATAAAGTGGATCGTTCTGGGACATGCCGCCATAAGCGCCGGAATGTCCATTGCCGTTTGATGGTTGCAAACCAAAATATATCCGCCTTCACGCTGCAGCCTTTCCCGCCCAATTACTTTGGTCGGCATGAGTACTGCCGCCAGCACGCGGAAAACTGCACGAATAAACCTATAAAACATCACCGTTCCTCCGGATCACACACAGAATTTGCTGTGCAATCTGCTCCGCCGTGCAATCCGTACTGTCGATCTCCACGGCATTCTCCGCTTTTCTAAGCGGCGCAATCGCACGATGTATATCATTATAATCCCGTTTTTCAATATCCGCAAGCACCGTTTCATAATCCGCAGGCATTTTTTTTTGCAGAAGCTCCTGTGTGCGCCTATGCGCGCGGCATTGCGCGGAAGCTGTCAGATAAAATTTATATTTTGCCTGAGGCAGCACATGCGTGCCGATGTCGCGCCCATCCAGTACGCAGCATTGCTCTGAAGCGATTTGCCGCTGCATCTCCACCAGCTTTTCTCTGACCACACCCAAGCGAGAAATATCGGAAGCAAGCGCAGAAACATAATGCTCCCGAATCTTCTGTGAAACATCCTCTCCGTTGAGGCTGATCTTCTGTTCACCGTTTTGATAAGAGATTTCCAGCCGCACTGCCTTTAAAGCCTCCGCTACAGCGTTTTCGTCCGAGAAATCAATCTTGCCGCGATACATATATAATCCAATCGCACGGTACATTGCGCCCGTATCCAGATATAAAATACCAAGCCTTTCCGAAAGCAGCCTTGCAATCGTGCTTTTCCCTGCGCCGGACGGCCCGTCTATCGCGATCTGATAAAGTTCCTTCATAAACAACCTTCTCCCGATTCTCTGAAAAATTACTCCGCCTGCGCCCTGCCGGCCAGCGTGCCGGTGGAAAAAGCAAGCTGCAAATTAAAACCGCCCGTGTAAGCGTCAATGTCAATCATTTCACCGGCAAAATAAAGACCTTTAATCAGTTTTGACTCCATAGTAGAGCTATTGATCTCCTTCACGCTCACACCGCCTCGCGTAATGACAGCTTCTGTATAATCTCTCAAACCCGTAAGGCGAATAGAGAAATGCTTCAGCGCGCGAACCAACGCTGTTCGCTCCGCCCGTGTCAGCAAGCCTGCCGGTTTTTCCGGCGAAACGCCTGAAAGAACCAAAACAGGCTCCTGCATCCGCATAGGCAGCAGCTCCGTAAGCGCATTCTTCAGCTGTCTCTGATGAAAACGCGCAAAATCCCGAATCAGCCGCGCATCAAGCTCTGCCTCATCGAGCGCGGGCTTAAGATCCACATAGACCTCCAGCGCTGAAAGCTCTTCCGCATCAAGCACACTGCTGAGCTTAAGCACCAATGGGCCGGATATGCCGAAGTGCGTAAAAAGCATCTCGCCCTGTTCGCAAAACAGTTCCTTCTTACCGAGCCTTGCATGCAGCGCGACATTTTTTAACGAAAGCCCCTGAAGCTGCGGCAGCATCACGCATTCCGCATTGAACGGAGTCAATGCAGGCCTAAGCGAAGTAACGGTATGCCCCAGCTCCGCCGCCATACGCAGTCCATCGCCCGTTGAACCGGTCGAAGGATAGGAAAGCCCCCCGGCAGCAAGAATTACGGCGTCGCACGGAAGCGTTTCTCCGTCGGCAATTACTCCGCACACGGCTCCCTCCTGCACGCTGATTCCGCGCACGCGCGTATGCAGGCGAATTTCCGCGCCGGCTTCGCGCACACTGCGCTCCAGCGCGCGGATAATATCGCTGGATTTATCGCTCTGCGGAAACACCCTGCTGCCCCGTTCTACCTTGAGCGGCGTGCCGAACTGCTCGATCCGCTGCATCAGCTGCTGCGGCGAAAGCGCCGCAAGCGCACTGTAACAAAATCTCGGATTTCTCACAACAGAACGCAAAAACTCATCCTGCGTGCAATCGTTTGTTACATTGCATCGCCCTTTACCGGTAATATAAATTTTTTTGCCAAGCTTTTCGTTGCGCTCTAATAAAATTACATTTGCTCCGACAACCGCAGCTTCCGCAGCCGCAGCCATTCCGGCGGCACCGCCGCCGATCACGATCACCTTTTTCATCTATTTGCCGCCCGCATAAATATTATGCTCTCCCCAAATTTTTTCAAGCTCGGAAAAGCTGGAAGAAATAGAATCTTTTTTCCGAAGCGCTATCGCTACAATCAGCGCATTGACCAAGCTGAACGGCGCACACAAAGAATCCACCAGCGAAGCCATATCGCTCCGCGCTGTCAGCACGATATCTGCATGGTCGGCAAGCGGAGAAGCCGCGCTGTCCGTAACCGCAAGGCACACAGCCCCTCTGGACTTGGCAAAACGCATGGCTTCCAAGGTTCTGTTTGAATAACGCGGAAAGCTGATGCCGATAAAGCAATCGCCCTTCCCGATATGGATGATCTGCTCAAACACATCGCTGATACCGGAATTCACCGTTCTCACACTGTTGAGCATAAAATCAAAATAATAGCCCAAAAACTGCGAAAGCGGCGCTGCACTACGCATCCCCATAATATAAACCTTATTGGCTCCAAGCACTGCGCTTACCGCTTGCTCAAACACTGTCGGAGAGATTTCTGAAAGCGTCTCGCGGATATTCTCCATGTCGGCCTTGAGCACCTTGCCCAAAACCTCGTCTTCCTTCATCTCCGCCGACATCTCAATCATCTGCACGGTTGTCAGCTTATTGCGAATCATCTCCTGAATCGCCTTTTGCAGCTGAGGATAGCCGTCGTACCCCAAGCTATCGGCAAAACGGACGACTGTGGATTCACTTACTCCTGCACGCTCCCCGAGCCGATTCGCCGTCATAAACGCCGCTTTATCGT
>JAHAAN010000005.1 GCA_018376855.1 Clostridiales bacterium
TTAAAGCTGTCCTTAATTTTAGATATTGCTATTCCGCTCTTTATTTTAGTATTAACATGGATCATGCGTGCCTGTGTGCCGCTATATAAAAAGCTTCAGCAAAAACTTGATACGCTCTCCCGTTTACTGCGAGAAAGTCTTTCGGGAATCCGTGTGATTCGCTCCTTTTCAAAGAACGAAAAGGAAAAAGAACGCTTTGCCAAAGCCGGCCGTGAATGGCAAAAAACAGCCGTTCATGTGGGAAAAATCTCAGCGCTTATGAATCCTATTACCACGCTCATTATGAACTTTGCCGTATTGGCTGTATTATGGTTCGGCGGCATCGAAATCAACAATGGAAATATGAGTCAGGGGGATATTATTGCTTATATCAATTATCTCTCAATGATTCTTTTGGCGCTTGTTGTCGTTTCCAATTTAGTAGTAACCTTTACAAAAGCAGCCGCAAGCGCTGCCCGTGTAAACGAAATTTTCGAAACCTCCCCTACAGTCAGCAATGATTCGCATAATACAGACGTTCAACTCTGCCCGGGTGCTCCGCTTCTGTCTTTTCATCACGTCAGCTTCGCTTACCCGAACAGCGCTGAAAACGCCCTACAAGATATAGATTTTTCTCTAAACGCCGGACAAACCGTCGGCATCATCGGCGGAACAGGATCGGGAAAATCCACATTAGCTCGACTGATTCCACGGCTTTACGACGTTACAAAAGGAAGCATAGCTTACTGCGGATGTGATATACGCAAAATCCCTCAGCAAAAATTACGTCAAAAAATAAGTATGGCTTTTCAAAATGCTTCTCTGTTTTCCGGGACCATTGAGGACAATATTCGTTTCGGGAATTCCAAAGTTTCTTATGAAACTGTGGTAGCTGCCGCTAAAGCCGCTCAAGCGGAGGAATTTATTCTTCGCATGCCTCAAGGCTATCAAAGTCATATTGAACAAGGCGGAAAAAACCTTTCCGGTGGGCAAAAGCAACGCCTAAATGTCGCCAGAGCATTGGCTCAAATGCCTGAAATTCTGATTTTAGACGACACTTCCAGCGCCCTTGATTATGCCACGGATTTAAAAATGCGCACAGCTATCCGACAATACAGCTGCGATATGGCAGTAATTACGATCTCTCAACGAGCCTCCGTTTTGACTGACGCAAATTTTATTCTTGTTTTAGATGACGGCCATATCGCCGGCATCGGCTCACATGAAGAACTGTTAAAAAGCTGCCCTGTGTACGTTGAAATATGTCAATCTCAAGCGCTTACGGAGCAGAAAGGAACCAACTAAAATGAAAAAACATTCAAATTTATATCATTTTTTATGGAGTTATATGCGCAAAAGCAAGGGATTGGTATGCGGCGCAATCATCTGCGGACTTTTATCAGGGCTTCTTTCTTTGCTTGGCCCTCTTTTTATCGGCAAAGCAACGGACTGTCTAATTGGTTTCAACGCAGTAAACTTTTCTGATACTCTTAAAAATATTTTACTGCTCGCCGGCATTTATTTTTCCAGTGCGGTCTTTCTTTGGCTGATGAATATTTTTGCTAATGCTTTAGCATATAAAACAAGCGATTTTCTGCGCCGCGACGCATATTTTCACTTAATGCACTTGCCTCTTAACTATATTGACAGCACCCCTCAAGGCGACACCATCAGCCGCCTAACCAACGATGTAGATTCCATATGCGAAGGAATGCTTCAATCTATTTCCCAGCTGCTTACAGGCATAATCGTCATTATCGGCTCATTTGCATTTATGCTTGCGCTTTCGCCGTTGATTGCATTAGTCGTCTTACTGATTACTCCGCTTTCCTTTGCTATTGCTTATTTCATCACAAAACATTCCCGCAAAATGTTCAAACTTCAAACACAATGCACCGGCAAACTAACGGGCATTACAGAAGAGATGATCGGAAACCAATCCGTTGTCAAAAGCTTTTCTTATGAAGATCATGCCATCGCAGCGTTTGAACAGGCAGACGCAGAATTGTATCAATGCGGACAGAAAGCGCAGTATTACTCTTCTTTAACAAATCCCACTACTCGTTTAGTCAACAATATCTCTTATGTATTGGTTGGCGTAATCGGCTCTCTCATGGCCTTGCAGCAAAAGCTCTCTGTAGGAACAATCCTCAGCTTTCTGACATATGCAACTCAATTTGCTAAACCGATTAACGAGATCACCGGCGTAGTCTCACAGCTACAATCCGCTTTAGCTTCTTTAGAGCGCATATCCGCTCTTCTTCAAGAGTCTATCGAAAGTGAAGATAACCATCTTGCCCTAATAAATCCTAAAAGCATTAAAGGAGATATCGTTTTTGAACACATAGCCTTCTCTTATTTGCCTGAAAAGCCGTTAATCACAGATTTTTCTTTTCATGCAGAGGCCGGAAGTACTATAGCTATCGTTGGACCGACCGGCGCGGGAAAAACCACGCTTGTAAATCTGCTGCTGCGCTTTTACGACGTTACGCAAGGCCGCATATTGATAGACGGAATTGATATTACCACACTTCAGCGCGATAACCTGCGCGACTGCTTTGCAATGGTATTGCAGGAAACATGGCTCTTCAAAGGCACCATACGTGATAATATTGCCTATGGAAAAGAAAATGCTTCCGATGAGGAAATCATTGCCGCAGCAAAAAAAGCACATGCACACAGCTTTATCATGCGCCTTCCGGATGCATATAAAACTGTAATTGCCGAAAATGGCACCAATCTTTCTCAAGGAGAGCGTCAGCTTTTAACGATTGCCCGCGCAATGCTGCTTGATCCTCCGGTGTTAATTCTTGATGAAGCAACCAGCTCCGTCGATACACGCACTGAACAAAAAATCCAAAAGGCTTTTCTCGCTGCTATGGAAAACCGAACCAGTTTTGTGATTGCACATCGCCTTTCTACAATCCAAAACGCCGATGTTATTATTGTAATGAAAAACGGAAATATTGAAGAGTTCGGTTCACACGATGTGCTGATTTCCCGCGGAGGTCTGTATGCAGAGCTATATAACAGCCAATTCAGCAAATAACATTCACACCTCGGCAATTAAGATAAAAAAATCCGTCTTGTTTACACGCACAGACGGACTTTTAATATGTGTTTTATAGATTTTCCGCAATCAGTTCTCCTAATGTTTTAATACCCCGTTCAATGCGTTCATCATCCGAATTCGAGAAATTCAAACGCATTGTGTTCATACCATCGCCCTCTGCAAAGAAATGTATTCCCGCAATAAATGCCACCTTTCGTTCAATAGCAGGCTGAAACAGTTTAACAACACTGCAAGTCTTAGGCAGTTCAGCCCAAATAAACAATCCGCCATCCGGCCGTGTAAAATGAACCTCTTTAGGAAAATATCTTTCCATACAATGCAGCATATGGTTTTTTCTATGACCGTGAATTTCATTAGAGCGTTTGAGTTGTTCATCTAAATAACCCCCACGCAAAAATGCATCAATAATAGCCTGCGAAAGCGAATTTGTATGCACATCCACAGCCTGTTTACCAATGACCATCTTACGTCCCAATTCTCCCGGTGCCACGGCAACCCCGCACCGCAATCCCGGGGAAATGACCTTGGAAAAGCTTGTTAAATAAACGACGCGGCCTTCCGTATCCATAGATTTAATACTTGGCAAACGTTCAACACCATAACAAAGCATTCCATAAGGATCATCTTCCAAAATCAGTGTATTATAACGCTGCGCAAGCTCCAACAGTTTTTTTCGCTTTATCAATGACATTGTACGGCCTGTGGGATTTTGAAAATTAGGAATCGTATAAATAAATTTCGGATGATATTTCTGCAATTTTTTCTCTAAATCTGATAAATCTAAACCATCTTCGTCCATTTCAACGGAATGTATCTGTGCTTGATATGTTTGAAGAATTTGCAAAACTGCCAAATAAGTCGGCCTTTCTACCAACACATGATCGCCGCTATTGAGCAATGCCTTACACGCAAGGTCTATTCCCTGCTGCCCACCGCTAACTGCAAAAACATCACTCACCGAACAAGAAATATTTCCGGAACGACGAACATATTCCACCGCACTCTCTCGAAACGGCATATACCCTTCCGTTGAACCATATTGCAAAATAGAAGCTCCGTTTTTTTCTAAAACCTGATTGGAAAGTTCTTTTACAATCTGAACAGGCAATGCATCCCTTGCCGGCATCCCCCCTGCGAAAGAAATCATTTCCGGATCGTTCAACACGCTGAAAATATCACGAATTGCATTGCCCGTCATATTTTTAATTCTGTCTGAAAATTCATACTCCATATAAAATCACCTTTTCTCTATATCTTGAACTTTCCAAAGTTTTGCAAACCTAAAAAATTCTGCTGTCTCAATGCTTCATACAAAATAATTGCCACAGAATTAGAAAGATTCAAGGAACGCGCATCATTAATCATTGGAATCCGAATACATTGCGGCAAATGCGCTTGCAGCAATTCTTCCGGCAAACCTTTCGTCTCTTTTCCAAACACCAAAAAATCACTCTCTTGATAAGAAACCTCTGTGTAAACATTTCCCGCCTTCGTACTTGCAAAAAAGAAACGACCATCAGGATACAATGCAGTCAGTTCTTCAAAGGAATCGTGATAATGAATATCCAGCAAACTCCAATAATCCAGTCCCGATCTTTTTAAATACTTGTCATCCGTGGAAAAGCCCAACTTTCCGACAAGATGCAAGCTTGTCCCCGTTACCGCGCAGGTTCTTGATATATTACCTGTATTCTGCGGAATTTCAGGCTCAATCAACACAATATGCATAACACAACCTCTTAAACAATTTATCGCTTGCTTTTCTTTATAAACTCTCCAATACGGTGCGTCGCTTCTTTAATATTATTCATAGAAGCTGCATAAGAACAACGAACATAACCTTCTCCGCTGCTGCCAAAAGAATTTCCGGGAACAACCGCTACCTTATATTCCGAAAGCAGTCTATTGCAGAATTCATCACTTGTCAAACCAGTGCTCTTGATACACGGAAAAACATAAAAAGCCCCTTTAGGTTCAAAGCACTCCAACCCCATATCCCAAAACGTCTTTAAAATATAACGTCTTCGCATATCATAAGCTCTCCGCATTTCCTCCACATCTTCAAAGTTATTTTCCAGATTAGAGCACAAAGCTTCTGTCGCCGCTGCCTGACTCATCGTCGAAACGCACATAATGCAGTATTGGTGAATTTTATAAATTGTTTTAATAAGTTCCGGATCTGCAGCCAAATATCCTACCCGCCAACCGGTCATAGCAAACGCTTTGGAAAAACCGTTAATCAACACTGTGCGCTCCTTCATTTCAGGAATCTGCACCATAGAACAATGCTGCCCGCCATATGTAAGCTCAGAATAGATCTCATCGGCCAATACAATAATATTCGTATCCTTTAAAACCTCTGCAATTGCTTCTAAATCCTTTTTTTCCATGATTGCCCCTGTCGGATTATTCGGATACGGCAATATCAATACTTTTGTTTTATCCGTAATAGCCTGTTTTAAATTTTCCGGTGTAATGCGAAATTCGTCCTGAGCGTAAGTGGGCAGCGGAACCGTTATACCGTGAACCAACTGCACATTCGGCATATAAGAAACATAGCTGGGATCCGGAACAATCACCTCATCGCCGGGGTTGATTACCGCCCTGAGAACAAGATCTATCGCTTCACTGGCACCCACGGTAACAATAATCTGATCCTTATAACTATAATCAAGCTGATAACGTCTTTTCAAATAAGCGGAAATCTGCTTGCGAAGCTCTACTGTACCGGCATTAGATGTATATGCTGTCTCACCGTTCTGTATAGATTGAACAGCGGCCTCCCGAATATGCCAAGGCGTAACAAAATCAGGCTCTCCTATGCCTAAAGAAATCGCTCCATCCATTTCGTTTACAACATCAAAGAACTTCCGAATCGGTGAAGAAGGAATATCCCGAACATGATCTGCTATCAAACCTTCAAAATTCATGGAGACACCGCCATTCTTTTATCGCTTTCCTTTTTAACAAACACATGCCCGCTGTTTTTATAACGTTTTAAAATAAAATGCGTAGAACAAGACTGCACATTATCCAAAATAGCAAGACGTTCATATACAAACCTTGAAACCTCTTTGATATTTTTCCCATCTACAATCAACATAAGATCATAATCGCCCGACATTAAATAGCAGGAACGTACTTCATCAAACATATAGAGCTGTTCGGCAATCGTATCAAACCCCGCATTTCTTTGCGGCGTTACACGAACTTCGATCAGTGCACTGACAGAATCATCTTCAAGCCGCTCCGGATTAATTACAGCGCCGTAACCCATAATAATCCCCTCTTGCTCCAGCGCTTTAATCCGACTCTTGGCTTCCTCAACTGTAAGATTCACCATAACGGCAATATCGGCAATGCTCTGTCGCGCATCTGCGGTCAACAATTCAAGCAACTGAAAATCAATCTTATCCATACTGTAAATCCTTTCTGCCGCAACAACGGTCAACTTATTTTTGTTATTTTATCACCATTAAGTTTTATCGTCAATTCTTTTACAAATAAATAATGCCGAGCAAATATTGCTCGGCACAAAAAAACATTTGTCAAAAGATCAATCGTGATTCTCTTCTTCAGCAACATCGCAGTCACAGCAATCACAATCACAATCATCATATTCATAATCGCAATCACAATCATCGCCGCAGCAACAATCGTCCTCGTCATAAAGAGCTGCTTCTACTTCACCTAAATCGCTGTCTATTTCTTCAATATATGAATCCAATTCCTCCAGTTGTTCGCTCTGATCATTCAATTCACAAGCAATCAAATCCAGCGCATTTACAATTTCAATCATTAAACGCCCTTCCGGAGTATCGTTTTTAATGTTTGCAGTATCTATAATGCCTTTAAGGTAGGCCACTTTTTCATTGATAACCATTTTTATATCTCCTATTCAATCGTAGTATTTCCCTTACACGCGCTCCATATACTCTCCGGTTCTGGTATCAATCCGGATCTTATCTCCTACATTGACAAAAAGCGGAACCGCAATTACATAACCTGTTTCGAGCGTAGCCTGCTTTGTAATATTTGTTGCAGTATCACCGCGCACACCAGGCTCTGCATCTACAACCTCAAGCTCCACAAAGTTTTCACACTCAACAGAAAACGCGTTTCCTTTAAAAAATTTAATGGTTACATTGGAATTATCTTTTAAAAACGGCAACGCTTGTTCAACCTGATCTTTATTCAGCGGCAGCTGTTCGTAAGTTTCATTATCCATGAAATAATAAATTCCGCCATCTTCGTAAAGATACTGCATTTCTTTTCTTTCAATGTGCGCAAGCGGATATTTTTCCGACGGGTTAAAGGTTCTTTCCAATACGGCTCCCGTCATAACATTTTTCAACTTTGTTCTAACAAACGCAGCTCCCTTTCCCGGTTTTACATGGAGAAACTCAACTATCACAAATACGTTTCCGTCCACTTCAATCGTAATACCTTTTCTGAATTCACCAGCTGTAATCATCTGTAACCTCCCAAGAAATTATAAAATTATAAGATTTTTATCCGAAGCCGTGATATCCTCATACCCCGTTTCGGTTATAAAACACATATTCTCCACCCGAACACCGCCAACTCCAGGCAGATAAATCCCTGGTTCGACCGTAACTACCTGACCCTGCCGCAAAACTGAATTGCATCTATACGAAAGCACCGGAAATTCATGGATCTCCAAGCCTACCCCATGGCCAAGGCCATGCCCGAAGTACTCTCCATATCCGCACTGCGTAATATAATCCCTTGCAGCCACATCTATTGTCTGTGTATCAATACCGGAACAGAGCATTTCCTTAGCCCTGCAATGCGCCTGAAGTACAATATCGTAAACACACGCAAGTTCTTCCGACGGTTGACCAAAAGCAACTGTGCGAGTCATATCAGAGCAATAACCCTGATAAACACACCCAAAATCCATTGTTATTAAATCGCCGGAGCGTATCCTTCTTTCACTCGGTACAGCATGCGGCATAGCTCCATTTTCACCGGAGGCCATAATAGTATCAAACGAAAGGGCTTCCGCTCCGTTCCGTTTTAAAATAAACTCCAGCTCCAGTGCTAAATCTTTTTCCGTTACCCCTTCTTTAATAAAAGGCAGCAGCTTTTGAAACGCATAATCCGTAAGCTGCTGAGCCTGCCTGATTTTAGACAACTCCTCAGGCTCTTTCACCGAACGAACTTCCCTAAGAATATCCCCCGCCGGCACAAAACTGTACCCTTTACCGTCCGAAAGACGCAAATACTCCTGCAAGGTTAAGTGCCCATCCTGAATGGCTAAACGTCGAACCGAATATTTTTTTAATGCGTTATGCACGCCTTGAAAAAGATCGGAATTCTGCTCATAAACGGTAAAATCCTTCGCAATCTTTTTAGCCTTCAGGGTATATCGGCTGTCAGTAAAAAGCAAGCGCTCCTGCGGCAAAAGCAGCAACAGACAATTCGAACTGTGCAACCCGGAAAGATAATAAACATCAACAGGATCAGAAATTAAAATGCTTTCAAGCCCCAACGTCTGCATTAAAGCCGTTTCCAATTTGCTGATTCGTTTTTCCATATCTCTCTCCTACTTTTATATCATAACATAAAATATATCGTTTGTGTAGCAAATTCTTTCAATTCTTAGGGATTTTGCACATCTTTAAAGACTTTTTTCCACACTAAACGCTCTCTGCTGCGGTTAAAAGCTTTTGTAGCCCACCATTCCCGCTTGAGATCCAACGGTCGAACCAACACTGCCAAAATACCGCAACGATTCGCCACCAAAATATCTGTAAACAACTGATCGCCAATCAGCACTGTTTTTTCAGGCTGTATATCAAGCTGCTTAAAAATTGCCTTCATCCTTTTTTTTGAAGGCTTTCCGGCATTTTTAACACAGCCAATATTCAGCTTTTGTGCAAGCGCACTCACTCGTTCCTTTTTCCCATTAGATACAATATAAAGTTTAAGCCCTTTTTGCCGAGCATTTTCAATCCATTGCAAATTTTTTTGCGGAACCTCAACGGATTTCCAATATGCCAGCGTATTGTCCATATCCAGCAGCACAGCACTAATCCCTTGCTGCAAAAGCCATTCCGGCTGCACCGCCCACAAAGCCTCTACGCATATCTGCGGCGTTATTCTTTTATACATTCTGTTCTATCCTCTCCCAAACATGGCAAGAGCCTCGCCTGCAAGATACAGCGAACCGCAAATCATGATAGGCTCGCCTGATTTGATTGCTCCTTCCAGCGCCTCGCTAAACGATGAAAATACGTTTGCGCGGATGCCGACCTTCTCAAATGTTTCCGCCACTGCTTGCGGAGTCGCAGCACGCGCTCCGCGGAATGCGCATACATACACGGAACCCGCAGCCTCTGCAAGCGCGCTGCAAATACCATAGAGGTCTTTATCCGCCGAAACGGAAACCACCAATGCAAAACGTTTTCCTACGCAGTGCGCAAAATCCGCAAGCATTTTTGCACCCTGAGGATTATGCGCACCGTCAAGCAATATCAGCGGTTCACGGCAAAGAAGCTGCATTCTCGCCGGCCAAACAGTTTCCGCAATATGCTGCCTTGCCCGTTTAACTTCAAAACCATTTAACCGAAGCAGTTGTATTGTTTCCAAAGCCGTGCAAGCATTCGCGATCTGATGTTTTCCAAGCAGCTTTGTTTTATACACAACATTCTTATACGCAAACGCTGTTTCTTCAATTGAAATCCGTATCGTTTCACGGTCCTGCGAAACCTCACGAAAGGGCGCTCCTTTTTCAATACACACGGCTTTTACCAATCTCTTGACCTCATCCGGATTCGGTGCAATCACAACAGGAATTCCTTTCCGAACAATTCCTGCTTTTTCAAGCGCAATACTTTGCAGCGTGCCTCCAAGACGCTCAGCATGATCCATCGCAATGGAAGTAATAACCGAAACAATCGGCTCACACACGTTGGTTGGATCGATCCTACCGCCAAGCCCCACTTCAATAACCGCAATATCAACCCGCTGTTCTCGAAAATAAACGAACATAGCCGCTGTAATAACCGCAAAACAAGATATGCAATAATCGCTTCTCTCATATTCGTTTTTTACTACAGTAAACACTCTCGCAAAATCGTCATCCGAAATCTCCTCTGAGTTTATACGAATACGCTCATTAATACGAAGCAAATAAGGCGAAGTAAATAATCCTGTCCTATAACCGCTGCCAGCAAGAGCTGTGCTCAAATATGCGCAAACAGACCCCTTGCCGTTCGTTCCCGCTACATGGATACACTTGATTCCCTTTTGCGGATTTCCAAGCGCAGAAAGCAGCCGCAAAAGATCCTCGTTGTCGGTCTGCTTCCCGGTAAAAGCCGGAAATGCATCCAAATATTCTATCGCCTGACGATAATTCATAACTGCTTATAATTCCTCCAATGCCTTCAGTCGCTCCTGAACCTTAGCAAGCATATCCGTATACTTTGCAACCTTCTCTCTTTCCGCTGCAATCACACTCTGCGGAGCTTTTGCCACAAATCCCTCGTTTGCAAGCTTTCCGGAAGCACGGCGAAGCTCTCCGTTAAGATTTTCCACTTCCTTGCTTAGTCTTTCCTTTTCCTTATCTATGTCTATTAAATCCCCTAACGGAATATAACACTGTGCACACGCCGTTACCGTAACCGCCATTCTATTAGCATCCGATGGTCTCTCAGAAATATACTGAATCTGGGCAATGCCCGCCAACTTCTGAACATACATTTCACAATTTATCAGCTGCTCTGCATTTTCCGATGCAATGATATAAGCAGAAATTTTCTTACCAATAGATACGTTCATTTCTGCCCGCAAATTCCGAATAGCTTTAATAAGTTCAATAACTGCTGCAAACGCCGCTTCTTGTTTCTTATCCTGTTCACTTACCCTACTGTCAGGCCATTTGGAAAGCATGATTGTTTGGCCGTTGCCCGGCAAATGCGTCCATATCTCTTCCGTGATAAACGGCATAAACGGATGCAACAGCTGCATCGTTCCGGAAAGCACATAACACAAAACGCTAAGCGCCGTGCACTTTTTCTCTTGCTGATCGCTGTACAAACGCGGCTTACACAATTCAATATACCAATCGCAATATTCACTCCATATGAAATCATACAGCTTCTGTGCAGCAATACCCAATTCAAATTTTTCCATATTCTCCGTTACATCAGCTGCTAATGTATGATAACGTGAGAGAATCCACGAGTCCGCAATATCAAGCGCGCACTGCTCGATCGGTTTAATTTCTGATTGCTCCAAATTCATCATTACAAAACGTGATGCATTCCAAATCTTATTAGCAAAATTGCGGTAAGCCTCCACCTTTTCCCAATAAAAACGCATATCGTTTCCGGGAGAATTTCCCATTGCCAAGCTAAATCTCAATGCATCCGCACCATATTTATCAATAACTTCAAGCGGATCAATACCATTCCCTAAGGATTTGCTCATTTTTCGTCCTTGCGAATCACGAACAAGGCCATGAATAAGCACAGTGTCAAACGGCACTTTCCCTGTGTGCGCAATGCCGCTGAACATCATGCGCATAACCCAAAACGGTATGATATCATAACCCGTTACTAAGGTATTGGTCGGATAAAAATATTTGAAATCATCTGCATTTTCATTGGGCCAGCCCAATGTGGAAAACGGCCAAAGCGCAGAAGAGAACCATGTATCCAACGTGTCCGGATCCTGACGCATCTCTTTCCCGCAGCATGGGCAATTCGGCTTTTCCTTCGCCACAACTATCTCGCCGCATTCATCGCAGTAATAGGCCGGAATACGGTGCCCCCACCAAAGCTGCCTGGATATGCACCAATCCCGAATGTTTTCAAGCCAATGGAAATAGGTTTTTTCAAAGTAATCGGGAACAAACCGAGTTTCTCCCTTTTTCACTGCTTCAATCGCCGGTTCTGCCAGCGGCTTCATCTTTACAAACCACTGTTTAGAAATTCTCGGCTCGACCGTTGTGCCGCACCGATAACAGGTACCCACATTATGGTTGTAATCCTCCACTTTGACTAAAGCGCCTTCCTCTTTCAAATCATTCACAATCGCCTTGCGCGCCTCATAACGATCCATTCCGGCATATTTAGGATAATCCTCCGTTATCTTAGCATCAGGTGTCATAACGTTGATAACAGGCAAATTATGACGCAAACCCACCTCAAAATCATTTGGGTCATGCGCAGGAGTAATTTTTACAACGCCTGTTCCGAAGTCCATTTCCACATAATCATCCGCAACTACGGGAATTTCCCTGTGAACAATAGGCAAAATAAGCGTCTTTCCTATAAACCCACGATATCTTTCATCATTAGGATTCACAGCTACAGCGGTATCCCCCAGCAACGTTTCCGGGCGTGTAGTAGCAAGCTGCAAATAACCGCTGCCATCGGCAAACGGGTAACGCAAATGCCAAAAATGTCCGGCTTGATCCTCGTAATTTACCTCG
The DNA here is from genome assembly GCA_018376855.1 of Clostridiales bacterium. Taxonomy (GTDB): domain Bacteria; phylum Bacillota; class Clostridia; order Christensenellales; family QALW01; genus JAHAAN01. Next base: position 12,516 of record JAHAAN010000005.1, read on the forward strand.
GCATCGGAAATCGATGTCAAACAATGGGGACACCAATTAATGATTCTCTCCCCACGATAAATGAGTCCCTCGTTATAAAGCTTGACAAACACTTCATTAACAGCTTTACTGCACCCCTCATCCATCGTAAACCGTTCACGACTCCAATCGCAAGAGGAACCAAGCTTACGCAATTGAGAAACAATTCTTCCCCCATACTGTTTCTTCCATGCCCATGCCCGTTCTAAAAAAGCATCTCTCCCAATCTGCTCCTTTGTCAAATTTTCTTTTTTCATAGCTTCCACGATTTTAGCTTCCGTAGCAATCGATGCATGATCTGTTCCCGGAAGCCAAAGCGCCGCATAGCCTTGCATTCTTTTAAATCGAATAATTGCATCCTGCAAAGTATTATCTAACGCATGGCCCATATGCAGCTGCCCTGTAATATTCGGGGGCGGCATAACGATCGTAAACGGCTTTTTAAATAAATCCGCTTCCGCACGGAAATATCCGCTTTGCTCCCAATGTTCATATAATCTTTCCTCCACCGCAGTGGGATCATATTGCTTTGCAATCAACTCCTGAGACATATGCTCTCCTCCTTAAAAATAAAAAAAATCACCCGTAACAAAAGGACGAGTGATCGCGGTACCACCTTTATTCCACGCAAAAGCGCAGCGCTCAACGCCTGATAACGCCTGCCGGCGCACGGAACTACTGAACCTTCGCTCCGCATAGCTCCCAAGCGACTTCCGCAGCTTCCGTTACGTTTTTTCACCACTCAAACGCTCTCTGAAAACTTTCGCCTGCGTACTGCTCTTGATCCTTGCTTTTATATTATTTTTTGTCTTTATGTCTTCATTTCCTTGTTTTTTCTTTTCAAAGGAAGAAGAACATTTAAAACTCCATATTGAATCATCGAAAGAACACTCAGTCCAATCGCGGTATAAACTAAAATATTTAAAATCAGGCTGCCGACTTCCGTATAAAACCAAATATCCTTAAAGAAACACAAACACATGGTAAGGCTAAAGAAAAAAGAAGTTAACTTTCCAAAACGATTTGCATACACAACCGTCCTCATTTTCTTTAACACAAATATGCCGCCAAGCAACATAACCAATTCTTTCGCCGCAATAATAATTGCCGCCCCAAGCGGCAGATATCCCGTTACAGCAAGACAAACAATGGCCGACACCTGCAAGCATTTATCCGCCAAAGGATCCGCAAGCTTTCCGAAAGACGAAACAGCATTCAATTTACGGGCAAGATAACCATCAAGCAAATCAGACGCGGAAGCTATTACAAAAACCGCAAACGCAATACGCTTGTCCGCAAAGGCAAAATAGCAGTAAAGAAATACCGGCAATAAAATCAATCTGAAAACGGTTATCATATTCGGAATTTTTTTTACCACGGTTTCATCCCTTTCCATGCTATGAGAATCATTATAATACATTCTTCCGTTTTTTACAAGCAATTCATGCTTAGAAAAGAAAAAATTCATGATAAATCAATCCTGATTATTATGATAAATGAAGCTCCTTATAAAAGCCATTAAGCAGCGCACATGAATCGCTGAGCTTTTTTCGCTCCTCCTCTTCCAACGGAAGCACTAAAATCTCTCGAACCCCTTCCCGATTCACAATTGCCGGAACCCCAACATAAACTTCGTTCATACCATACTCACCGTTAAGCATAGTTGAAACCGTTAAAACGCTGTTTTCGTTTCCGAATATCGCCTTCGTTATCCGAACTAACGCCATTCCTATACCGTAGTATGTTGAATTTTTAGCCTTAATAATCTTCTGCGCAGCATTTTTAACCTCAACACTAATCGCTTCCAATTCTGAAGCACAATATTTTCCACCGGATTCTTTACATATCTCTCTAACAGGCTTAGTAGCAAGCATGGCCTGCGACCATGGAACAAACTCACTATCCCCATGTTCTCCGATCACATAAGCATGAATGCTTCTCGGATCAACATCGAAATAATCCCCAAGCAGATATCGCAAACGCGCAGTATCCAACGTCGTCCCGCTTCCAATTACTTTATTTGCCGAAAAGCCCGAAAGCTCCTGCGTAATGCGCGCCATAATATCCACCGGATTGGTTGCAACTAAAAAAATTCCATGAAACCCGGATGTCAACACCGGTTCAATGATAGAACGAAACACCTGCGCGTTTCTTTGCAGCAAATCGAGTCTGCTTTCCCCTGGCTTTTGCGCAACTCCCGCGCATAATGTTACAATATCGGCATCAGCACAATCGGAATAAGCACCGACCCGAATCTTCATATGTGAATTTGAAAAGGCAAGGCCATGATTTAAATCCATCGCCTCCCCCTCTGCCCGTTCCATATTGAGATCAATAAGCACCAACTCGTCGCAAGCGCCTTGATTCAGCAGCGCATAAGCATAACTCATGCCAACCATACCGGTTCCGACTAAAACAATTTTTCTTCTGTCATCCGTCATATAACCACCATACCTTCATTCAATCAAGCCGAACATTTTACCTCAGCTTTACAGTTTAAATTTTGTATAGTTTTATTATGCCGTTATTTACTATTTTTATGAAAATTCAGCTTAACCCCTGCCCTCAGCAAATAAAGTATGGTATTTTCAATAAACCGAATCTCCTTCAAATATTTTTTAAAGCATTTCCGCTTCTTTAAGCCATAATGCCGCCGAAGCGTCGCTGGGCATCCTCCAATCACCGCGCGGCGAAAGCGTTACCGTACCAATCTTCGGACCATCCGGCAGACACGAACGCTTAAACTGCTGTGAAAAAAAGCGTTTATAAAAAACCATAAGCCATTTTTTTATCGTCTGCGGCAAAAAAATACCTTTATTTGCACAACAAGCCAAATAATATATCTTTTGAGGCGAAAAACCGAATCGCAGCATATAATAAAGAAAGAAATCATGCAGTTCATACGGCCCGACAATTTCTTCCGTTTCCTGAAGAATTTTATTTCCGTCTGCAGGAAGCAGCTCCGGACTGACCGGCGTGCAAAGAATATCCTCCAAGACCGCACGCAAAGCTTCCTTTTCCGATATATCGGCATAATAATTCACCAAATGGCGAACTAACGTTTTAGGCACAGAAGCATTTACCGCATACATAGACATATGATCCCCGTTATACGTTGCCCAACCAAGCGCAAGCTCGGAAAGATCTCCCGTTCCCACTACCAACGCGCCCAGTTCATTTGCAAGATCCATCAGCACCAAGGTCCGCATACGCGCCTGAGCATTTTCGTAAACTACATTTTTATCCTTCTCGTCATGGTCAATATCCTTAAAATGCTCTCTGACACTTTCCGCAAGCGGCACAACTCGAAAAGAAACCCCAAGCGCCTTACACAGCGCCTCCGCATTGTCTCTGGTTCGATTTGTGGTACCGAAGCAAGGCATCGTAACAGCCCATATATCCTTCATATCACGCCCCATCAACTTAAAGGCCTCAACTGTTACCAACAAAGCAAGGCAGGAATCCAAGCCTCCCGAAATGCCAATGACCGCTCCGTTCGCACGAGAATGCTCCAAGCGCTTGCGCAGACCCTCTGCCTGCATTCTTAAAATCATACCGCACCGATCATTGCGATCTTCCTTACCCTGCGGAACAAACGGCAAACGCGAAATCTGCCGATTCAATTTCATGCTTGTCTCCGAAAGATCAAACAAAATTTCACGATAATCCCGCATATTCGCATTTGGAAAAGTATTCGTTCTCATGCGCTCATACAGCAGTCTTTCAATGTCGATCTCGCCAAAAATCATTTCATGCTCAAACAAGCTACCCTGTGCAAGCAAAGAAGCATTTTCCGCAATTAAGCTGTGACCTGCAAAAACCATATCCGTACTGGATTCGCCTTGCCCGGCGTCTGCATAAACATATCCGCAAAGCAGCTTCGCCGACTGCGCTAAAACAAGCTGCCGGCGAAATTCTGCCTTGCCGATCACTTCATCACTTGCGGAAAGATTTACGATCAGCGTTGCGCCGGCAAGCGCATGCTTTACCGACGGCGGCTGCGGAACCCAAAGATCTTCACAAAGCTCCGCACCAACGCATAACGCAGGATACGACTCACAGCGAAACAGAAGCTCCTTTCCAAAAGGATAACTCCTTCCCCAAAGCTCTATTTCCTCCTTTTCTGCCTCGCCGCAAAAATATCTCCGTTCATAAAATTCGCTATAATTCGGAATATTTGTCTTCGGAATCACTCCAATAATGTCTCCGTTATAAATAGCTACAGCGCAATTGTATAATTTCCCGGCACAACGAAGCGCCGCACCAACAAATATAAGCATTTTTATTCCAAATGACGCTTCACAAACCATTTTTAACCCTGTCAAAGTGCCCTGCAGCAGTGTTTCCTGAAAGAACAGATCCCCGCATGTATATCCGCTGATGCTCAGTTCCGGCAACACTAATATCTCAACGCCGTTATCTGCCGCATTCTTGATGCTGCAAATGATTTCCTCCGCATTCTTGACACAATCTGCCACGATAATCTTAGGCGAACAGGCAGCAACCTTCACAAAACCATATTTCATCACGCCATCCCCGTTTCTTTTGTTTATAATTAGTATATTGCAGGAAAAGAAAAGTGTCAATTCCTTGTCTGCTTTATTTTTTTAATTCGCTTAAAATCCGATTTAGTTTTTTCTTCTGATTTTCATCTAACATAGGAGCAATCTGCTTGGCGAACTTATCCATCTTTTGATTACTGAGCGTTCCATTGCTTTTTCCCTGACTGGCTGCCTTTTTTAGCTCACTCATTAGCTCGCTCTCGCTTTTTCCTCTATACTGTTGAGAAACATTCTTTAATCGCTCCATTTGTCGTTTTTGTTCGGGTGTAAGCTTGTTATAATCCATAAAATATCTCCCCTTTTTCAATTCTTACTACACATAATATGCAAAGCTTCATCCGTTTGAGCATAGAATAATAATGTTTGGGGGTGATTCATATGAGCCGACAGATATTACCGTTTTTTCTTATGCTTTTTTTACATGATTCTGCCGGAAGTAAAAAAACCTTCAATAACGCTCTGATTCAAAAATGCGCGCCTTATCTTCCCGATGAACTACAGAAAAGCGCTTCCGCATGGAATGCTTATTGCAACTGTAAGCCCGTTCCTTCCCACAAACCCACACAAGATGAGCTTTTTGACCTTTTAAGCGAAATTCCTGAAATGTCAATGCTTGTAATCATGCTTCGTCTCTTTACATATCAAAATCGAAAGGATTCCTTCGATAGCAGTTCCCCCTCCGGAATGGCAGAGCTGATACAAACGATTCTGCCGCCTTCAATGAAAGAAAAAATGCCTGACATCGGAACCTTAATGGGGATGATTTCAATGCTGCAAAGTATGGATCTTTCAGATAATGAGGAATCTGATGACACTTTCTCTCCTGAACAAACAGATTTCCTGCGCAGCCATATAAAATAACGGTGCGGCTATACGCCGTACCGTTTTATCCTCTCTTACATACGAATCACGCAATCCGCCAAATATTCTGCACATTCCTCTTCATGCGTAACAAGCACAATTGCCTTTTTTTCTTTTTGCTCTTGTATAGCTCCCTTCAGCACATCTGAATAAGCACGATCTATGCCTCTGTAAGGTTCATCAAGCAGCAATAAACGGCTATTTGCACTAAATGCAACAGCAAGCGCCGCCCTTTGCCGCATTCCCCCGCTAAGCTGTTTAGGCATACGTTTATCGTTTTTTTCCAAGCCAAAACGCTCCAGCCAAAAATTTGTTTCAACCTGATTTTCCTTTCCATTGAAAAAGATCAAATTATCCGACACGCTTAACCACGGAAGCAAACGATCATCCTGAAAAAGATATGCTACCGGCTGCAGCGCGTGAAAAATCCGCCCTTCCTGCGGAGAAATCAGCCCCGCCAAAACACGCAGCAGCGTCGTCTTTCCGCAGCCATTTGCCCCCATAATGCAGGTACATCCATACTCTGCAAATTCAGCGGAAAAATCCTTTAACACTGTTTTTTCACCATAGCAAACAGTAATATGCTCCGCTCTCATGCGTCTTACCCCTTTTTAGGAAATTTAACCCTCAATAACAAACAGATAAACTTTTCCATTAGCCATCCCATCAAAACAATAACAACTGTCCATGCGAATAAATCACCGGTATTAAGATAATTTTTTGCTTCGCTTAACCCTTTCCCGATTGAAACCGCCGGTTCATACAGCACTTCTGCAGCGATTCCAGATTTCCATGCAAGTCCCGAAGCGGTTATAAGCGCTGAAATAAAAAACGGTTTAACGGAAGGAATATAAAACATCCAAAAGCGTCTGGCAAAAGGCACGCGATATACCCGTGCAGCTTCATGATATCTCACATCAATTTTAGAGATTCCTTCCTCCACATTCTGCCAAATAACAGGCAGCACCATAATCGCACTTACAAAAATCGGCAATACATTCCGCGGAAGCCACACGATCGCTAAAATAATAAACGAAACTATCGGAACTGTTCGTGAAAGACGGAGAAGCGGTGCCAAAAGTTCACGCGCCCATAAAAAACGGTTACTCACTACCGCAAAAAGCACGCCTAAAAACGCCCCGATCACCAAACCCATAAGCACTCGTAATAAGGAGGCAAAGATGTTCCTCCAAAATGCAGATGTTCGCACCAGCACAAATAATCTTTCAGCAACCAGCACAGGCGATGGCAAAAGCAGTTCCTCATTTACAAGCAAACTTAAAGCCTGCCATACAGCAATCCATAATACTGCAGCAGCAATCCTTCCAAGACGGTGTTTATTCGCCTGTGAAATAGAAATTCTCATCCGGCAACGCACCTCCGACCGCCTGCGGATTAAATCCGTAAAGCAATTCCAAATAAGGCTTTGTTTTTTCCTTCATTTCCAACCCGGAAATAAATACAATATTGCAATTAGGAATCGCCTTTTTCGCTAAATCCGCATCGGCAATAATACCAAATTGCTCAGTAAGCACGCTGGCATGCTCTGTATTTTTATTTACATATTTCACGGAATCTTCATATTCTTTAAGAAAATTCTTTACCGCTTCCGCATTCCCTTGCACAAAATCTTTCCTTGCAATAATGCAGCCCATAGAAAAAATACTTTCACCGCCGCATGCGCGATTCCATTCTGCATTCAAATCCAACACTCTCTGTACTTCACCGGTTTTACTGAGCACCGTGGAAACAAACGGCTCCGGCAAAACTGCAATTTCCGCTTCTCCGGCAATTAACATTGCTGCTAAAGCTGAATGATCCTCCACAAAAACAAATTCGGGCATTTCTGTTTCTCCGATTTCGTTTTGCGAAAGAATATATTTAAACGCATATTCCGGCGTAGAGCCCTGCCCGCTCATATATACTTTTTTTCCTGCAAGATCACCGACTTGTGAAATTGTCTTCTCGCCTTTCTGCAGAACATAAAGAACACCCAGGGTATTTAGTGCAAGCAGCTGAACCTTACCATTTGTTTTTTGGCAAAGCGTTGCCGCAACATTCGTAGGCACAGCCGCAATATCAAGATCTCCATTTACCAGAAGCGGCACAATCTCAGTAGGCGCAGAAAACAGTTCAAAGTTATAACGATTCTGCGTTGTTTTTTTATTATTTTCATCCATCAACGAAACCATTCCGATGCCGGTCGGTCCTTTAAGCGCGCCAATACGAATCTCCGAACGCTGTTCATACGGCAATTGTGTTTCAGACGGCACATCTATAGTCCCCGAAGCATTCGGCACAACAGTCTCACACGCACAAAGCAGTACTCCCATGCATATCATCAGCATCATTGACAAAATTCTATATTTCATAATAAACTCCTTTCATCACAGCCGCGTGTAATCTCATTTTGCAGCAGCTCTTTTTCATTCCACTACAAGTTTCTTATTAGTCAATGCGCTTTTCACACTAACATATTTAATTGCTCCCAACTTACCCGTGAGCGCGCCGATTGTATCCGTATCTCCCTGTACAATCAGCGCAATAACTGCTGCTCCCGTCTCATGCCTCGGAACACCCATTCTCCCAATAATAATGCGCGAAAAAGCGCTCAATACAGCATTCACCTGTTCTGCTGATTGTGTTGGCTGCTCCAATACGATTCCCACCACACCAATCCTGTTCTCCATACTATCGTACCGCCTTTCTCCAAAATACTTCCATACAAAAAGCCCCCTTTACATATGCAAAGGAGGCGCCATCTTATCCGTCATCTGTTTTCCTTGGGTAAGAAAGATCTGTCCCTCAGCACATAAATGTTATCAAGTTAACCAAAACTGCCTTGATTTTAGAAAGCTCTTCATCTCAGCATAAACATTATATATTAATTTATATTTTTTGTAAAGCTCCCCAAAAGAAACTTTTTACCGCATACAGCATACTATACAGTATCAGGAGGTGTTTTTGTGAGTTCCAACTGCAACTGCAATAATAATACAAGAAGAAACGCGATAATCCGCGATAACACCCAAACAGATGGAAGCATCTGCATTTTAGCCGATCAAGTCTTTGACGGAGTAAAAGAAATTCTTAACGCATCCGAATGTGTCGTAACCGTATTAGATCCGCCCGGCACTGTCACAGAGCTGCTTTCCGCCGTCTCTTCAGATGCAGCCGCGCAATGTGATAATATAACGGTTGACCCTGACTGCAGAAGGTTCAGTCTTGTTTCCTGCACGCTTACCTCATTAGGAAACTGCACTTATCGGTTAAATAATAATGATATTATAACCGGAAGATGCCTTATCCAACAAAATTTTCAAGCATTGATGTGCTTTCCTGACGACTCTCTTCTGCCCTGCACACTTAAAGCGCTCAGCAGTGTGCAGATTATACGCTCGGTACTAGACGTTTCCCCTGTTTTCCGCTGCTTATGCGACGGCGTCAACACTGTATTTGTCACAGGATCCATTCCGATATACATACCGTCCGCAGGACGTTTTGCTCCGGCAGATATTTCTACTCGTCAAAACGAATGCAATTCCTCTGTTCCGCAAATTTTCCCAGAAGGAGATAACTGTCCTGCGCTACAATCCCCTTGCCCGCAGAATCGCTGAAAGTCCTTTCAACGCCGCCTGCGGGCTTTCATTATTCTCCAGCACAAAATTCGCATATCCTTCATAAAGCGATTGCCTTGCCGCAAATAATCGTCTCACAGCTTCATTTGACGTAAAAAGCGGACGGCTTTGATGGTTTGCACTCATAATGATTTTTTCGATATCCCGCTTAATATATACAACAAAGCCGTTCTCAGAAAGCACTTTCATAGTACGAGGCTGTGTTACAACACCGCCGCCGGTGGCAATCACACACTCACGATGCAGCACAGCCTGTTGGCATGCTGCATATTCAATTTCCCGAAAATATTCTTCTCCCTGCTGCGTAAACACGGTTTTAATATCATAACCCATCAAACGAATTTGTTCATCCGTATCTATAAACAAACAGTCTATTTCCCTGCTCAACAGCTTTCCCAGCGTGGTTTTCCCACACCCGGACATTCCGATCAAAACAATATTTTGCATAAATCGGCTCAAGCTCCTTCATAGCATCCCAAGATCTCAAAATATTCAGCATGTTCTTCCACCTGTTTGAGCACTTCGACTACTTTCTCATTTAACAGACTGCCTTCAAAATCAATATAAAAATAATATTCCCACCGTTTGCTGTAAATAGGTCTTGACTCAATTTTACTTAAATTGATTCCCGCATTGGAAAACAAATCAAGCATCGATGAAAGCGAACCGCTTACATGAGGCAATGTTACATAAATACTGATTTTATTGCTTTTTTCACTGACCTGAAGCGTATTAGAAATGATAATAAAACGTGTAAAATTATTTTTATTAAAATTCGTATTTCTTTGCAGAACCTCAAGTCCATAAAGCTCCGAAGCGCGCAAAGATGCAATCGCAGCCTTGGAAGGATCTTTGGAATCAGCTACATATTTGGCGCTGATCGCTGTGTTTTGATACGGTATCTGCGTCCATTGCGGATGTGCGGCCAAATATTCTCTGGACTGATTTAAGCCCTCCTGATGCGAATAAACTTCTTTAATATCCTCCACAGATGCTCCCGGAACACCCAACAAATTCTGGCTCACCTTCACTTTATGTTCGCCCACAATATAATTTCCATATTTTCTGAGCAGATCATACACCTCAGCAATGGCACCCGTAGAGCTATTCTCAATCGGCAATACTCCGTAATCGGCTTTCTTGCTCTGCAAAGCAAGCATAACACTCTCAAAAGTAGCGCATGATTGAGAAACGCAAGCATCCCCAAAGGTCTCATGAACCGTTTGTTCGCTGAAAGACCCCGGAATTCCCTGGTATGCTACTGTTGCCGCTCCGTCCAATTCGCGCACAGCAATTTTATCCAGCATCTCTTTCACATAAGGACTATCCGCTTTTCCGCCGTTAAGCACTTCTTTTTGATAATGCTTGCTCAACATCATAATTTGTTCAAACAGTTGTATTAACTCGCCGGAAAACTGCTTATTTTCAAGGCTATCTACTCTTTTAGTTAAAACATCTCTTTCCCGCCGAGCATCAGTAACGGGAAGATTGTTTCGTTTTTTCTCTAATGCGATTTCCTTGGCAGTCTCCATACGTTTTTCAAATAAAGCAACCAACTGCTCATCAATTTGGTCAATTCGGTTTCTCAACAAATCAAGACTCATGATACTTTTTCCTTTCAATTTATTGCCAAAGCATTATTCCTCATAAAGAAATCACAAAGTACAAACGCGCAGACGCTTTCAATTACCGGCACCGCCCGAAGCGCAATGCAAGGATCATGCCGCCCTTGAATACGCAGCAATGAATTTGTACCGTTTTTTAAGTCAACTGTATTCTGCGCCTGAAAAATAGAAGGTGTGGGTCTCATAAACACCTTAAAAATCAAAGGCATTCCATTCGTTATACCGCCGTTAATTCCACCCGCATGATTCGTTTTAGCCTGCACTTTACCGCTTTCATTGACGTAAAGTTCATCATTAAACGTGCTTCCGCAGCTTTCGGCCGCTCTTTCTCCATCACCAAACACCACGCCCTTTACGCCCGGAATACTGAACAGCATATGCGAAAGTACGCTTTCAACCGAATCAAAAAACGGTTCGCCTAATCCTGCCGGAAGTCCTATCACTGCACATTCCACCGAAGCACCTATGGAATCCCCTTTTTCGGAAGCCGCTCTAATTTGCTGCTCAACTCGCTCCGGCATTATGCTCTGTACTGGAATAGGCATATTCCAAAGCCGCTCTAATTCTTCCCGCTGCGGGTTCGCAAAAGGTTCATCCTCCGCCTGCCCAACCTTCAAAAGATGTGCGCCAATATACACCTCACGCCTTTCCAACATAGTTCTGGCAATGCTGCCGGCCGTTACAAGAGGCGCCGTAAGTCTTCCGCTGAAATGTCCGCCCCCTCGAACATCGTTAAACCCCTTATATTTTATAAAAGCAGGAAAATCACTGTGGGATGGCCTTGCTAAAAACGAATGCTGTTCATAATCGCTGCTGCGGGTATTTGTATTTTCAATTATGAAAGCAATCGGAGAGCCCTCTGCTTTTCCGTTTAAAACACCTGATAAAAATTGCACTTTGTCCGCTTCTTTGCGCGGCGTAGTCCCTCTCTTCCCCGGCGCTCTTCTTGCCATATGAAATACAATTTTCTCTTCGTCAATTTCCGTTCCGGCCGGCACGCCTGACAGGATCCCGCCGATTGCAGCGCCATGAGATTCGCCAAAAACCGTAAAACGCAAGATTGTTCCAAAATCAGCACTCATCCGCTTTTCCTCCCAGCTGCCTGTAATGTTCCCAAAAATTCACATAGGATTTACCGACACATTCTGCTCCCTGAATCAAAACCTCTTTCTCGCAGCGCGTAGCAGCAATTGCTAATGCCATAGCAATTCTGTGATCATTATGGCTATCCGCTGCCCCTCCCTGCAAAAAGCCCTTTCCACTAATCCGCAAAGCATCCGGCTCTTCTGTGACGCTGCCTCCGATTGCATTTAACTCCTTAGCGATCGCATATAATCGATCGCTTTCTTTAAATCGTAAACGCGCAGCATTGACAATTCTGCTCTCACCTTTGCAAAAGCAGCAATACACAGCAAGTATCGGAACAAGATCGGGACAATCTCCTACGTCAATCAGTAAACTCTGCTTTTTCTTTTGCAAAATTTCCGCTATTACTTTATCCCCCTGCACGCTTTGAACAGACAATTCCTGCATAGAAACGCAACTTCCGAGCGCATTCGCAACAAGCCAAAAAGCCGCTTGAGAATAATCTGCTTCCACTTCATAATCACATGGGAGATACTTTTGTCCTCCCGGAATTGCATAGCCGCTTTCTGTTTTTTGAATCTGTACGCCGAAAGCCTTCATAACTTTGCACGTCATTTCCACATAACTTGCAGATTGAAGCGGCGTCGTCAGCACAATCTCAGAATCACCCTCCAACATGGGAAGCGCCAACAATAACCCCGTAATATATTGCGAACTGATATCGCCTCTCAGCAAAAAAACACCGCTCTTCAGACTACCGCTCACTGATAGCTTTCCATCAGCAGCATTTAAATTATATGTAATGCCTTGCCTTTGGAAAATTTTAAAATACTCATCAAGCGGCCGTTCCAGCAGACGCCCCTTTCCCATAAAAACAAAGTTTCCGCCCCGCGCCAATGCAATAGGGAGCATAAACCGCAGTGTTGAACCACTCTCATTACAAGGAATGATCCCGTCCGTTTCAAGCCCTTTCAGCGCCTGTCTGGTTGCCGTAATATCCGCCGAATCCGTAATACCCGAAACGCGGCTTCCAGGTAAAGCCAAACCGGCACAGAGCAGCGCACGGTGCGCCTCGCTTTTCGAGCTTGGAATTTCAATGTGTCCTTTTAAAAGTGTAGGTGTGATTCTGATATTCATAAATACCTTTCCAGCTCCTGCGCGCAGCAAGGATAAAGATACCCTTGGCCGATTCCGTGCAAAAGCACTAAATGCAGCATACTTCCCTCTTGTTTTTTATCCTTACCGAAAAGCTTAATCAACTCCTGTTTAGGAATCTCCGCCGACTCCGGCAAATCATACAGACGACAAATTTTGCGAATTCGTTCTGCCTCCTCCGCCTGGCATCCGCCGATCTCACAGCAAGCCTTAAGCAGCATGCACATCCCAATCGCAACTGCCTGCCCATGAAGATAACCCCGATAATTATAGTAGCGTTCCACCGCATGCCCTATTGTATGCCCAAAATTCAAAAGCTTTCTTTCACCGCGATCATGACTGTCTCTTTCAACAATCCCGCTCTTAATTTCACAGCATACTTGGATCACCCTTTCCATATTTATGGAAGCCATCCCCTTTTCCAGTTCTGCAAACAGATCAGGATCTTTGATGCAAGCATATTTAATTACTTCCGCCATACCGCATGCCAACTGCTCCGGCGGCAGCGTAGACAAAACCTGCGGATCTGTAAGCACAATAGAAGGCTGGTGAAATACTCCTACTCGATTCTTCCCGCTTTTTAAATCTACACCCGTTTTTCCGCCGATGGCGCTGTCAACCTGTGCAAGCAGCGTAGTGGGGATCTGCACGATTCTGACACCGCGCAAATAAGTTGCTGCCGCCATGCCGGCAATATCTCCTACAACACCGCCGCCAAGAGCAATAACAACGTCCGTGCGCGTAATGCTGATCTCATCAAAAAAATCATAAAGCTCCTGTACCGTTCCTAAATGCTTATGCTCTTCACCCGCCTGAATCGCATAAAGAGAGGCTGTAATTCCTTTCTTCTGCAACGCTTCAAGCACCTTTAACCCATAAAGAGGCGCAACGTTCGTATCAGTAACCAAAGCGGCTTTTTCCACGCCTGAAAGTTCTTTGATAAAAGTACCCACATCTGCCAAAATACCGTTTTGAATATGAATCATGGTTGTAGCCGGTACTGCAGAAGGCGTATAGCTGATAATACTCATAAAATCCCCACTATTTTTGAAATTCAGATTTCCCGATCTATCGCTGCCGCAATCAACGACAATTTTTTCATCAAATCATCAAACACCTGCGGCGTCAAAGACTGCTGCCCATCGCATTTTGCATGAGGAGGATCATTATGCACTTCAATAATTAACCCGTCAGCTCCTGCTGCAACAGCCGCCTTACTCATGGATTCCACCATCCACCAAAGCCCCGTAGCATGGCTGGGATCAATCACAACCGGCAAATGGCTTTGCCGTTTCAGAACCGGAATTATACTCAAATCCAACGTATTTCTCGTGTAGGTTTCAAACGTGCGAATGCCACGTTCGCACAAAATCACCTGGTCATTCCCGCCGGCCATAATATATTCGGCTGCCATAAGCAGTTCTTCAATAGTAGAACACAGGCCACGCTTGAGAAGAATCGGTTTTCTGATCTTGCCAAGTTCCTTAAGCAACACAAAGTTCTGCATATTCCGGGCTCCTACTTGAATAATATCCACTTCATCGTTAAACTTCTGAATATACTCTGTGGACATAATTTCCGACACGATCGGAAGCCCTGTCTTTCGACTGGCGGTTTTCAGCAGCTCAAGGCCGTCCGCCCCCATTCCCTGAAAAGCATAAGGACTACTCCTAGGCTTAAATGCACCCCCACGAAGAACCGAAGCGCCGGACTGCTTCACGCTCCGCGCAACGCTCAAAATCTGCTCCTCACTTTCAATAGAACACGGTCCCGCCATAACAGCGATTCTTTTTCCGCCTATCTCCACATTGCCTACTTTAATAACCGTATCTTCTGCAT
>JAHAAN010000148.1 GCA_018376855.1 Clostridiales bacterium
GCCCATCTCCGCGGCGCGCCGAATGCACTCCGCCTGCGAAATCCCCAGCCTTGCAAAGCTGTATGTGCTTACTGCTGTTTTCATCATCGTTCTCCCGCTTTTCTTTTATAAAATAACCTCATGCCCGGTCTGGGCCGAACGGTAAACGCCGTCCAGTATCCGCATGATCTCAAGCCCATCCTCCGCAGGATTACGGCACGCCTCACCGGTAAGGATGCAATCCGCAAAATGGCGAATCTCACGTTCAAAAAGCCCTTCAAAGCTCAGCGCAGTCGGATAGGCAAGCTTAATATCGCTCAAATAGTCGCAGGTCTGCGAAAACAGCTCCAGCTCCGGTGAAAGCTTCGCGCCGCCTTTTGTTCCGAAAAACTCCATATCCCCTTTATCACTCTTTAGGTTCAGGGAATAGCTCGTTTCCAGCGAAAGCACCGCGCCGTTTTCAAAGCGGATCAGCGCAGTCGCCATGTCCTCCACATTGAACGGATCCTCCTCGCCCGCGTCCTTTGAAAGATAGCCGCCCGCCTTGCGGATCCCCGGGCGATTTCCCAGCTTATCAAAAGTCGCGCCGTATACCGAAACCGCTTTTGGGTTTCCCATAACATAACGCGCAAGGTCGATCACATGCACGCCCAGATCGATCAGCGGCCCGCCGCCGGATTTTTCTTTATTGGAAAACCACCCGCCCGGGCTGCCGTTACGCCGCAGATAATTTGCCTTAGCATAATAAATTTCCCCAAAAAAGTCCTTCTGCACTAAATCCTTTAAAATATCACAGTCATTTCCGAAGCGGCGTACAAAGCCGATCATCAGCAGCTTGCCGGAACGCTTAGACGCCTCCAGCATCTGCCGCGCCTCCTGCGCGTTCATCGCCATCGGCTTTTCACAAAGCACATGTTTTCCCGCATTCAGCGCCGCAATGGAACACTCTGCATGCGCATTGTTCCATGTGCAAACGTCCACAGCGTCAAGCTCAGGGAGCTTTACCATCTCATGCACGTTGTCAAACACCCGCTCCTGCGGAATGCCGTACCGCTGCGCAAGCGCTTCCGCGCGCGCACGGTTGATATCACACAGCGCATAAACCTCTGCACGATCCGCAATCGCGTCATAACCCGCGCAGTGGCAGGCGCTGATCCCGCCGTTGCCGGCAATCCCTATCCTGATCCTTTTCATATGTAATTTTCCCTTTCTATTTTACATTTCAGAAATCGTCTTTCGCAGAAATCCGGCTGCCGCGGCAATATCCGCTCCCGGATCCTCTCCGACCTCGCGCTCTATCGTTAAAAATCCCGTATAGCCTATCTCGCGCAGCGCCCGCAGATATGCCGGAAAATCCACGCTTCCCTCGCCCAGCGGCACTTCTCTGAACGGCTCCTGCATATCCGGCGGCGCCTGTTTTAAGCCGTAAATGATCTCCGGCTCTGCGCGATGCAGCATAATGCCGTCCTTCGCATGCGTATGTACGATATAATCGCGCAGCGTATGCACCGCCTGCACCGGATCGTCGCCCGTTACCATCACCAAATTCGCCGGATCAAGATTCACACTGACACCCTTGGATTCAAGCGAATCCAAAAAAGCTTTCAGCGCCTGCGACGTTTCAGGCCCCGTCTCCACGGCAAACCGCACGCCCATGCTGTCGGCAGCAGCAGCAAGCTCCCGGCAAGCCTGCTGCATCACCGCATAGCGCGGGTGCGTGCTTTCCGCCGGCACTACGCCGATATGCGTGGTAACAACCTTTGTATCCAAATCGCATGCCAACTCCAACACACGCTTGGAACGCTCGACCAGCTCCCTGTTTTTCTCTCTGTCATGAAAGCCGTGCCCAAAATCCCCGCACAAAGCCGAAACCCGCAAACCTAAATCGCGGATGATCCGCAGCAGCTCCTTGCGCTGCGCTGCCGAAAGCGCTTCGGGGCATACCTCCCCCTGCGTGGCATAGATCTGCACGCCGTCAGCGCCCAGCTGCGCGGCTTTTTTCAGCGCCTCCCGAATCGGCAAACGAAATGAATCTGCCATGACTCCAATTTGAAACTGCATATTGATTTCTCCTTTTTACTGTCATGCGCTTTAAACGCATTGATTTTTAACTGTCCTCTTTACTCAGCAGCACGGTTACATGCTTATGGAGCTGAAGCACAGAGGCCGGAAGCTTCGGCGTAACATTGCCTGAAAGCGCTCGCTGCACCACCGCGCATTTTTGCTCGCCCGCCGCAAGCAAAAGCACCCGCTCCGCCCGAAACACAGGCGCGATGCCCATGGTAACAGCCCTCTCCGGCACTGTTTCCCTGCCAAAAAAGCGTTTGTTTGCAGCGCGTGTTTCAGGTGCGAGCACGACCTCATGCGTGCCGGCGATCAGATAATCGCCCGGCTCGTTAAAGCCGATATGCCCGTTCGGACCGATTCCGAGAATCGCAAGGTCGATCCGCGGAAAGGCTTCGATATGCGCATCATAGCGTCTGCACTGCTCCGTAATATTCCCTTCCCATTTCGGAAACGCGATATTTTCAGGCCGAAGATTTACACCGGAAAACAGATGCTTCTGCATAAAGCTGCGGTAGCTTTGCGGATGCTCTGCCGCCAGTTCGCAATATTCATCCAAATTCATCGTTGAAACGCCCGAAAAATCCGCTCCGGATTTTCTCAAACGGGCATACATTCCCACCGGCGTGCTTCCGGTCGGCAAAATCAAAACCGCCTCAGGGGTTTGGCGCACCGTCTCCAGCACGATTTCCGCCGCGCGGTCAGACAGGGCGCAATAATCTCTGCATATTATGCTCTCTACCATAAGTCTCCTCTTTCGTTCGCAGCAATTTACAGCGTAATTTTATATCTTCTATTGACTTTTCTTTTTAGCTATTATATAGTATTTATTGTGCAAAAACAAGATGGTTTATTGTCTTGTTTTAACACTATCTTGCTTGATACAGCACTTTATTTTCAAACGGAGGAGTTTATGGCATTTTACGAAAAACATGTTCACCCTGACGAACGCTATCCCATCATCTTTCATGCCGCTTCTTCAGGTATTTTCTCCGGGCAGAACCCTGTGCTTTTTAACGCGCATTGGCATGAAGCGATCGAGATTCTCTATTTCATCAACGGAAACGGCAGCGTCCGAATCAACGGCGAATCCTTCAGCGCCGATGCCGGCGATATTATCATAATCAACTCCAACGCCATTCATGCCATCTACGGCAACGTTTCCTGCGCCTATCACTGTCTGATCATTTCCAAAGAATTCTGCGAACAGCACTCCGTTCACCTGCCGAACGATTTGTTCTGCCCCAAAATTCAGGATCAGGCGCTGATCAAGCTGTTCAATCAGATTTTAAATGAAAATCAAGAAAAAGCCTCTTACTATAAAGAACAAATCATGGCGCTCGTGTCCCTGCTTTTGGTTCGCCTATGTCGCTTCCATCAAACATGCGAGCATGCGCTGCCCACAAAAAAATCCGCTATCGTCATGCAAACCCTCCAATATATCAACGAAAACTTCAGCCGCGCGCTCAGCATTGACGAGCTTGCCCAGCAGCTGCATCTAAGTAAATACTACCTGTGCCATGTGTTTAAAAGCGTTACCGGCCAATCGATTACGGAACACCTAAACGCCGTTCGCCTGAACAATGCACGCCACTTGATTCTTTCCGAGGGCTGCACCGTAAACGAAGCGGCACAGCGAACCGGCTTCCAAAATCTTTCCTATTTCACGCGCGCATATAAAAACTGGTTCGGGCACCTGCCGTTAGAGGACAAAAAACGCGCCTCTCAAAAAAGCTAAGCTCACAGTCGTTCTGCCTGTACCGGGCATTTTTGCAAGCGCAGTATCGTTTATCATAAATCAACTAAACCCAATTCGGATAAAAGCTTCCCGATGCTTTCAACCATTGAATCGGTTTCTCTGCACACAAGGCGCACAGGCGCCTGCCGTCTCGTCCCCCCCAAACCCCAAAAACACAGCATATTGCCCCAAACCCGCGCTTTTTTTGCTTGACGAAACAGCAACAGCAGGTCGCTTGCCCCCACAGCGAAAAGATGGCATAATATCCGCGAGGTGATGATTTATATGAAAACAAAAGATATTCTATTGAAACTCCGAACTCAAAACGGGTTATCGCAGGATGGGCTGGCAGAAAAGATCCACGTTACC
>JAHAAN010000006.1 GCA_018376855.1 Clostridiales bacterium
GTACCAGCCGCTCGCGTTCGTCGCCGTCGTTACCGTCTGCCCCGCATAGGCATTGATGTCCCCGTCGTACACCGCCCATACGTACGGGCCTGTATCAGAACCGGTGGGAATCCCTCTGATCGACGCGGCATAGCTGTCCAGCTTATCTGTTGGGATCACGACCCCGCCTTTATCCAAAATAGCGTTCATCATATCCGTCTTCGCGGTCTGAAGCCTTGCGATTTCGCTCTGTACGCTCATAAGCGCACCTCCTAAATGGCCGCCAGCGCCGTTTCAATGTCATTGCTCAGCGTAACCGTGCCGCCGGAGGTATACCCCGCCGGAATCGTATAGCTCACCGCGGTAAGCCCGTCAATGCTCGCGCTGATCGCGCCGTTGTCGGGCATAGTTCCCACCAGCTTCACCGCCGCGCCCGTTTCGCTGTTATATCCGTAGGCCACCTGATCTGCCAGCAGCTGCGCCGCCAAAGCCGTTGCGTCCGCCGTGTTCCCGTACTGCGCAGGAATCGCCGCCACCGTTACCTTGCTGAGCACCTTGCCTGCCGAGGGCGCAACCGTCTGCGCCGCCGCTGTGGGCGTCGCACTCTTTTGCTCCAGCGTAATCTGCACCTTACCCGCGCCGTTGTGATACCCCGCCGGCACCATGTAGCTTTGGTTGCCAGCCGCGGCGTCCAGCGTCTTGCTTACGGCTCCATTGTTTACCATTATACCGGTCGTTACAGCGCCCTCCGCATCCACGAACACCTTTGTCGCCAGTACATCCCCTGCCGCCGCCGTTACGCTGCTCACGTCCTGATACGCCTCTGGGATCGCCGCCACCGTTACGTCGGAAAGGCCGTAATACCCGCTGTCCGGCGTGATATTCTGCTGCGCCTTGGTAGGCGTTACGGTTTTGCTCTGCAAGTTGTAGCTGCCGCCGCCGCTCACGCCCGACACCGTGCCGCTGCCGTTGTGGTAGCCCTTGGGGATCGTATAGGTATCCCCCTCCTGCACGCTTGCCTGCACCGCTCCGCGGTTTTCAATACCGTCCACCGCCGTAGCCAGCACATCCAACTTCGCCGTGCTCGCCGCAATGCCCAGCTCCACGCACTTGGTTCTGATTGTATTCCGCGCCGTTTGCAATCGCGTAATTTCCGTTTGCGTACTCATACCCCTTTATCCTCCTATATCGTTTCCAGTAAGCTGTTAATGTTCCCGATCTCCGTATATACCGCCGCGCTCGTGATCGGCCTCGTGTTGTCCTGCTCCGCCTGCGTGGCCGTGTCCACCGAAAGCATTCCTTCCTGTGTAATTTTCAGCCCGTCGCCTACCTTGACGCCACCGAGAATCTCGCTCGTCGCAGGGGGAATATATGCCGCGCCAGAGGTCAGCTCGCTGACCGTAAAGCTTGCGGCTTGAGACGACATCGTCATAGAAAAATCCGCATTTGAACTTAAATCCGCCCTCATCAGATCTCCTCCGTTTTCAGCGCCCGCTCAACCGTATCCGTTATGATATTGCTGGTCATGCGCCTGCCGTCCGCCGTCTTAACGGTAATCTGAATCTCAACCGGCTCCTTTTCGGAGAAGGACAGCGTATCCGCCTGCGAAAGCTGGCAGACAAGCGTGCTTTTCCCTTCATTAACAGAAACCGAAATCCCGCTCATGCTCTTTTCAACGTATGCGCCGGATCGCTTCTGCGCGTAGGTGATATAAACGGCCTGCGCGCCCGTTAGATCCATATCCACCGTAAACGTGTCCTGCCGCGTAGCTCCCTGCACCATTTCCGTTCACTCCTTTGCGTTCAAAGTATAGCACAGCCGCCGCCGGAATTTCTCCCATACCGCGCCAAAAAGGGCGTGCAGAGCAAAATAAAAAAGGTTCGTTTACTAACGAACCCTTTTCATGTTCTTTTATTGCTTTAAACGCAGCCGATCGGTTTGCGGAGGGTTATTCTTCGGAGGAAATTTCGGGCTTTCGGCCTTGGCAAACGCAAATAAATCTAATACCGTATGAACGGAGACACCGTCGCTCGCTATGCCGGCAGGCTTGCAAACCTAAGATACCGCGGCAGGCGATATTTCTATCCTATTTACATGAAATATTATTCAGTAAATTTATTTTATAAATTTTTTCATAATTTATAATATTTCATAGTCCCAGTCGCTATATGGAGGTGGTGTAATATGATCTCTCCATAAAATATGTTCTGTTGATATCCAATTTTGCTTCTCTAACGAAATATCAAAAATGTTATCCCCCTGCGCAGAATACACGCCTTCAAACTTACAAAAATATCCCCGATACTGATCCTTCCTTTTGGAAAACATCAAGTAAAACGGCCGCTGTTCTCCCTCCACTTCGGCATAAGCGCAAGGCTCTGTTATCATAAAGCCTTCCTCAAACTCCAAGTTTACTGCTCCATCTCTGTTTTGAGGCAATCTGCACGGCAGTGATCGAGTGGGTTGGTTTTCCTGCAAAAAGCGTTTATAAACCTCATAACTGATTTCCTGTCCCTCAGCGCGCCCTTTAAAGCCGCCGTTGCGCTCCCATTGCTCCATCGTATAAACAGCATTCGTATAAACAGGTTCATAATTAGGATAATCAACAGACCTCTTTAAATATTTCATCCATCTGTTTGTCAACCACACAAGCTTTGTCTCAGGAAGCATGCTCTTGTTATTTCCTTGTCTTGAATAAAAACCATCAAGACAGTAATCCTTACAGTTAGACTCCTTTACAATCGCCTTAGTGAATACCGCAAAAAACTCCATTGGTTTACCATCTACCTCATCACATTCATAAGGTATACCTTCCATAAACCCATCCCATAGTGAAGTATCTACTATATTAGGATTATACAAATCCACCTTACCTGTTCTCTGTTCTTCTTCCAAAGCTAATTCACCGGCTTTATTTATAGAAACGCGACTTGGCAAGGGGATTTTGTATGATCGAAATTCTGGCGGGAATAACCGTATTGTTGGTACCCCTGGCACTTTCGTTCTTCCCCATTTATCAACCTCTCTAACAATACCTGTACTTTTTTTAGCCATAATGCTCTCCTTTTTGCGAGGGATTATTCTTCGGAGGAATGAGAATGAAGGTAAATTCGTTTGTTTTCCAAAAAACCACAGAACTGTATTAGCCGAATAACATGCTGCCGACCCAAACAAACATTATCCGTTGATACCCATGTTATTTCACTGCCCTCTATAGGCACCAACTGAATATTATCCCCCTGCACAGAGTACACCCCTTCAAACCTACAGTAATATCCCTTATATTTGTCTCTTCTCCTTAAAAACGCTAAATAAAATGGTCGCCTTTCACCGTTTATTTTAGCATATACACAAGGCCTCGTTGTCATAAAACCATCCCATAAAGATACATTCAAAAAATCCCTTCTGCGTTCTTCCGTTAATAAATCATATGCTCCGTATTCTTTCACCAGCTCCGAGTTTATTTCTCCGCTTCTGTTTTGAAGTACACAGAGTGGCAAGGGCTGCATAGGCTGATTTTCTTCAAAAAAGCGGTTATAAACCTCATAGCTGACTTCCTGTCCGTTTATCCTCCCCTTGAAACCTCCGTTACGTTCCCATTGATCCATTGTATAAAACGCACTGACAGTAGGCACCTTAACCAACACGCGGCGATATTTTTCGTTTACCCAAATTCTTTTCTCCTTTGGAATCAAGTGAAAATCATTTCCTTGCTTTGAATAAATTCCCTCAACACGAGCATAAGAATTTGTATAACCTATTTCTTTAGTAAACGTCAGAAAAAAATGCCTTTCTTCACCATTCACTTCGGCGCAAGCACAAGAGTAACCTTCCATATACCCTTCCCATAAAGAAGTGTCTATAATATTAGGATTGCACAAATCAACCTTTCCTGTTCTTTCCTCTTCCTCTAAAGCCAATTCTCCCGCCTGATTCACCGGAATACGACTCGGCAAAAGCTGACTTACTCCGCAGCTTCCATAAAGCGTTCGATTACGAATTCCTTCGTGCCAAAGCTTTTTGTAAACAAAAGGATCGTAAGGACTATAAGGATTCATCTTAACCTCCTGTTAAGCACAAATATTCTATTGTTCATATTTTTGCACATTATAGCATATTTTGTCTGTAAATGTCAATATTTAGATTGAAATTTCTAAATTTACCTACAAGAAAACACATGGTTAAAACAACCATGCGTTTTCTTGTTATATTGGGCAACTTTACTTATTTAGCCTTTCTCACCTTAATTACATCATAGAATACCATATCGTCGAAGATTCTGTCTGCTGTTGAATCTATAACCGGCTTTCCGGTACGCATTGCCTCCTCTATGATTTTATTTACCTCCCGCTCATAGTTCACCTTTCCATTCTTTCCATCTTTTTCGGCAGGGAAGCCTACAATCACTTCCGCAATATGGTCCCCATCGTCCATTTTCACCGGCACTTCACAACGGAAGAATGTCTTTAAATCCTCCCGCGCCCTCTCAAGGTCGCCACCACCATAATCATAGTATTTTGTATATTTTGTTGTTCCAAGCTCAAATTCTATAGCACGACCGTTCCTGTCTTTCTTTTCACTATATCCTCCTTCTTTTATTTGACTCCCAAAACGCATTGATGTATCATACTCGCCTGAAAAAACATTTTCTACTTGCATAAGTTTACCACTGATAGGAACTGTTCCTGAAAGGAGATTGAACAATGTTTTTACTACTCCTCTATTTAACATTTCTTCTTCCCTAATAGACATTTCTTTATTAGGAAATTTTTCTTTCCATTCATTCACTGCAAGTTCAAGAACACCCTCTGCATCAAACTGCGTTTTATTCCCCACAGCTTCCATAAACGCGCCATCCCACAGCTTCTGCATATATTCCAAATTTGCCACAGAATCTTCAAAAAGCTGCGATACGTCATTCTTCGCCTTCACTCCATCGGAGCCTTTTCTAAGAAATTCTTTACTATCAAAAATAAAATTATTAATAGTAACCAAAACTTCTTTTAGCTTTGCTATGAAGTTTTGCAACCCATCAGCTATTTTCTGTGCCAGAGTTCGGTTATATCGCGCCAAAGTTTCAAAAGCCTTCGTATTCTTCAGCATCATTTCACAAGCATAAGCAACAAATTCCTCTTCAGCATCTCGAACATTACGTTCAGGATTATCTTTGTCGTACTCTTTCTTGAATAGTTGAAGTCTTCTTTCATACTGTTCCATGCCATTTTGCTGAATATAACTTTGTATCACATAATCGTGCAGCAATTCATAAAGCTCTGAATTTGAATCCTGAATCCAGTGTGTAATCTCATGCGCCGCCGTACTCAGTATAGCGGAGTTCAATTCCTCTGATAGATTTTTTGACTCTGTAAGCACGCTGCTTTCTTTCAGATAAATATAAATCTTTCTGTCAAGTGGATTGTATCGCCCGCCCTCATTCAAAATCTTGCTTTTTTCATTTTCAAACCCAACTTCCATTCTGATTCCGGATGATTGACATAGTCTGTCAAGGAATCTCAGTGCATTTCTATCCGCTTTAGAAAAAGCCTTCCAATTCTTCTTAACTTCATCTGTGAGTTTAAGCCGTTCATACTCCGTTATCTCCCGCTTCTGCTGTTTGCCGATTTCCTTCATCAATTTGCCCTGCTCGCCGATTTCCTGTGCGAAATCCATTTGACTCTTTGACTTCAGCTCTTTCAACCTTTCATCCAGCTCGGCAAAAAATTCCGCATTATTTGGATCTAATCTATACTGCTCTAAGTCATTAATGTACTTTCTAACATGCTCTTTTGCCATGTCATAAATACTCTGAATTTCTTCTTGAGTGAACAAGCCCTTTCCATTTCTAACCTTCTCCACCGAGCTTGCATTCATCGAATCATAGTAAATATTACGTATTTCATTGCCAAGCTCAGCATGAGTTGCTTTGTCCAATTTAGTGGCAGTAATGGAATCAAATTTCTTTTGAGCGTCTTTGTAATTATCAGTATGGATTTTTTGAAGTTCCCAAACGCCTAACACTACTTTCTGCTCACTCTCCCGCAGCTCATAGCGAACATCCGCATCGCTGCGGTTGAACGTGTCGGCGTCCTTGGAGGAGTTTGTTTGGGCGGAGTCAAAGGAAGAGCTTGCTACTCTTGATTCATTCGTTTCTCCAGCAGATCCAGCTTCGCCAGGATATCCGCTTCGTCCTTGCCCGCTTCTATAATATCCCCGATCTCCTTCGCCAGCGCTTCTTTCTCTTCGTTGCTCATCGAATTCTTGAAAAGAGAATGCACTTTCACGAGTGTAGCGGTGGTACGCGCTTTCTTCTGACGCAACTCGATCATACGTAAACGTTGCTCCAAGTATTTCTCTTTGTACCAATTCGGCATCGTAAATTTCCTCCTTAACTAAACTAACGTTTTTAGCCTGTTCAAAATCAATTCTGTAAACGCACTCTATTGAAGGCGCTTCATAATCAGCATCCGTTACAATGAGAACCTGCCGTTCTCCTTGGAAATACGTTCCAACGTCTACAAGATAAAGATCATTGCTCAACGTTCTGTATCCTCTGCCTGTACCGTTCTTGATATTCCCTACTGCCGCATTAAACATTCCAATCTCATCCGCGTCAAGCACTCCCGTGAGTTCATTGGTAGCCCACGCATGATGATAGTAGGACTTCATTGTAATCGAAGAAACATCCTGCTTTGTTGATCTGCGACCTCTTTTATTATAACTTCTTAGGTTCTCTTCATCAAGCAAATTTTTACTTTGCTTGTCTGTTTTTCCATCATCCGTGTTCCGCAACTCATAGCGAACATCCGCATCGGCGTGGTTGAACGTGCCGACATTCTCGGAGGATTTTGTTTGAACAGTATCAAAGGCAACAGCGGCAAGAATCGGGTGGCTGCCGGCGGCGCTGCGGGCGACTACGCCGTCATAGCCAAGGGTCTGCAGCGCTTCCGTTACGTTCTTGGCGGAAACCTGCACGCCCGCCCATGCGCCGATCTCGGCATAGTCCGCCTTGCTGAACGCCGTGCCGTACACGGTGTACGGGTTTTCGAGCTTGACATATGCCGGCGCGGCCTTGCCTCCCGCCCGCTCCGCCAACGCCTTGGAGGCGGTGAGGTACACGCCCTCGCTGAAGTTCGTGCGCTTGCCGTTCTTGCTCTCCCAACGGTACAGCTGCCGAGGCGTGCCATTGGCGTTCAGAAGGCTTGCATTAACCGAATTCGGTGAAAAATACACGGGATTTTTACTGTCCGCCTCGTAATTGACGTCGTTCCTCTTTACAAAATCGAAAATTTCAGCTATACTGATTTTGGTATCAAATGCGGCGGAAATTCCGTCGGGAGCGTTAAGCCCCCTGGCATTTGATACTTTTCTATTTTGGTTAGATAGAACTTCTTTGAATCCGTTATATTCTCAGTAACATACAGCTTTGCAATGGCCTTATTATTTTTAATTAAAACAGGCGCATAAAGTAGAACGCTTAGTATAAAAGCATTCTTACGGACAATTTGAAAAACAATTCTTATTTCTCTATTTTGCTCGTTATTTCTTTTATTCTTTCATCTAACTCACGATAAAATTCCGGATTATCTAATCTAAGTTGTGCACTATGAATATCATCGTCCTTCTTTTCAGCCGCATAAATACGTCTAATATCCTCATCAGAAAAAAACTCTCTATCGTTTTCAACCTTGTCCATAACCTCGTCTATTACGCCTGTCCATATGCTCTGGCAGTAGATATTATTAAATATTTTATTATATTCCTGAATATTAAATTCTTCCTTTTTCTTTTTAAATTCTTCTAGTTTTTCTTGTGCAAGCTCAACCAGCAATTCCGGCCCATTTTTTAACCTCAATCGCGGAATTCTTTGTTTATTTCCGTCTATCTTATCTTGGAAGTTCTCCTTATTACAATCAACCGCAGTGGCACCATCATTTTCAAGTGTTTGTTTATTGAAGTAAATTCTATTGTTTATTCCTTCATCTCTTCTGGGCGACCTTAAAATATAGCCCCGACTTCGACACGTTGACAGAAGAAAATCTGTTGGCATCCATGCTCGGTTATTTTCCGCAATACACAGAATATTAACTCCCATCTCGGAATAAACCCCTTCAAATCTATATCGAAAATTACCTGATTCATCCTTCATTTTAGAAAAAGCCATGAATTATTACGCTCATACCATTGTGTATTTTTAGAAAAAGTAAATTCATTTCGAGTCTTAGCATTTACTTTAACCAACCTTCCGCTTACAGGTATTCCTCCTGCAAAGCGTTCACTGATCGTTTGTTTTACCTTATTTACCCACTGCGATGTCGGCACATTAGATAAAATATTCTCTGTAATTACAGCCACCGGCTTATTATCTGTAGTATAACGTAGCTCATACATGACACTGTTCTGCATAGAATTACTATCGACATGCGGTTTCTCTTGGGATACAGTATGCCGAGATGAGGTTGTTCCATTTATATCTGAAGCACCCTTGGTGCGAGGTAGGTATGCATCATAAGTTCCGTTCATAACGGCGTCAACGTCGTTTTCAAACTTTTTCTGCGCCGGATTTTCCCGCATCTCTAACATTTTATTGACATTTTCATCAGAATTGGGTATATTAATAATAGATGAAGAACTGATGGCTGTTCCCTGGTTGTTATTATTAGCAAGCATATCAGCACCGGTAAGTTCTTCATTTTTTATATTTTGAAGAATAAATTCAGAACCATCCGGCATTAATATTCTATGAGTTTTATAACGGTTCTTTCCGGTTTGTTTAATGACTACTGCTACATTCCCGCGTGAACCATTAATATTAACAGGTGCCGCTATCGTAAGCGTTTCATAAGATCTTCCCTTATGATTCCTATGTTCGCTTATTTCTATCCCGCTTTTAATAACATTGGGGATTGCATAAAACGCCGCATATTCTGCATCTGTATAAATATACCTCAGACTGCCACGAACAAGATTCTCATTAATTTCAACAAACCCGAAATTTTCTCTCGGAACACCTCCTATAAATTTTCTATTATAATCTGACATAATAGCATCCACTTGTTGCTCTCTGCTCATACCTTTGCGACCTTCATTTATTATAGAGGCAACAGGTTTCATCTTATTTATTTCAGTCAAATGAGCCTTTAATTGTTCTTTAATTGTTCCTTTTTCCTCACTTGAAGCATAAAAAACTATTTCTCCATCCGCAAACACAACATTCTTTTGATCTATATCCGGCCGTGTATTTCGACGTTGCTCCATATCATATGACAATCGCGCCGCAGCATCGCGCGCTTCAATTTCTCCCGCAGTAAGATGATAAAGCTCCGTTGGCGTTTTTGTATGATTTCCTTCATTAATGTGATTCTCCCACAGCTCTAAATTTGCTCCGCTTGCAAATTCCTCAATCTGCTGCACGGCATGCTGAAGCTCATGCACAAGCGCCTTCTTTGTTGTCTCGTTGTTGACAATATCATTTCCTTCCGAAGCACGAACAAGCTCAAGATAGCGTTTTCCCGTTTCAGTGCGCTGAAATTCATTCGTAATCCGATCAAGTATATTATCCTGCGAGATTTCTTTTAGCTGCTTTTGCAGCTCATAGAAGCGTTTGCCCTTTTCGGAGGTCCTCCACTCATGTTCAATACGGTTCATCAGCCCTTTATTATCGGCATCATCCGCCTTGTTCCACCGCTCCGTATAATCTGCATATTCTATTGAATTACAGAGTTCCTGATACTCTTTAACGATTTCGCTTCTTTTAACGTTTCTTTCATCAGCTGCCTTTTCCATCCGCACATTGTACTCTTTATATTCGTTGGTTCTATACAATGCTTCAAGCTCATGATTTACTTGCGCATTTTCTAAAAACTTTGAATTGAGTACAATTTCATTATTGGCGGCAGAAAACCATCCGTCAGTACTTCCCATAAGCAGCATAGGCCGCGCGCTGATTGTAATATCCTTTAATTGAGGATATACTTTCAGCAGTTCGCAATCTGCAAGCACATCTCCAATTTTTGAAGCGCCGGAAGTAATATCCTTTTCCTTTAATGTAATTTCACTGTCATCAATTTCAAAACGCCATTTACCGTCGTACCCTTTATACCAGCCCGTCTCTTGACGTACCGTTTCAGCATTCTCGCCGTTTTCAATTTTAATCTGTGCCTGCGCAAGCAGAGATAGATCGGCATTCTTTGCAGAAGCGCCCGCAAAACTAAATTTGATATTCTCTTTCACCTGCGCCTCTCTGCCCGCAGCGTCGAGCAGCGCTCTGTCCCACAGCTGCTGAAGCTTTTCCATGCGTTCCACGGAAGCCTGCATCAGGCGCGCTTCCGCGCTGTTCGCGCTGTCCCCTTTGAACGCCGCGGAAAGCATCTTTTGGGTATGGGAAATAAAGGCGTCCAACGCACTCTTTACACGCTGCGCCAAGGTGAGATTTCTCTTCGCCAGCTTTTCAAACGCCTTGCTGTCCTTGAGCATCATTTCGCAGGCAGAAGAAACCAGTTCCTCCTCAGCCTGCTCATAGGTAAGCTCCTTGCCTACGATCTCTCTGTGCCGCTGCTGAATATCCAGAATCCTCTCTGTCAGCCCATTCTGCCCATACTCCTGCACATATGTTTCAATAACATAATCGCGCAGATCGACATACAGCTCCGTTCCGGACGCCTTGATCATATGCGTGATCTCATGCGACGCGGTGCGAAGGATCGCGGACTCTGCAAATGCGTTTACATTCGACATACCTGCATTAACGGAAACATAAATCGTATTTGTCTGCGGATCATAATATCCGTTTTCGGCCGTAACAGCGCCGTTTTGATCGATTCCGCTGTAAATATTCACGTTGATGCCAGCGACCTCGGAAAGCGCCTTCAAGTACTTCACGGCAGCCTTTTGCTTGCCGCTGAGCTTAGAACGGTCTATCCTTTCATCCATTATAAACGTGCCGGCCTTCACTTCACGCTTTTCAATGAGTTTTTTATCTATTTCCGCATATTCTTTCTTGACCTTGCCATTTTTTTGTTCCCTAACCCTTTCCCGTATTTCTTTCACACGGTCATGGACAGCCTTTTTTGTTTCGGCCTTGATCTGATTGACCGCCTGATAATCCTTTACGGCAGCATTATAGATCTCGGCCTGCGTGCTTACGGACATTCCCTGCAAGTCCAGATTCTTGCTTATTTTCTTAAACGGAACGCCCTGCATTCCGGCCTGATACAACGCGGCAAATGCGGAATTAAAATACCGCTGCCCCTGCTCCGTTTTTAAAGCGGAATAGTGATTCGTATACGCCTCCGCGCCGGCGCTGCCCACCGTGCCCGCGTCAAAGCCTACATTCACGCTTGGATCGGTATTGACGGCTATACTTTGCGTCTTCGCCTCCCTAATCTCCGCGCTTCTTTTGTTCACGGTTTCTTGGCTCACGCTCGCGCTTCGCTGCGAAATGTATTCCTTCACGGCATTTCTCGCCTGCGAAGCCGTCGTCCCCATGTTAATGCCGGTGCGCTGCTGCAGAATCTGCCGCGCTTTGGTGGCAGGGCTGGAGATATAGGACAGCTCGGCGGCAGAAAGCTTGGAATTTCCGCTTTCAATTCTCGCAATAATATTCGCCGCCTTCACGGCAGCACTTTCATTGCTTTCCACAGTCTTTACGGCATTGTACACGGCGCTGTCCAAAACAGGAGCGGAAACGGTGTTTGCAGCCGTTTGCACCTCGGCAGAAGAGGGCGTCTGTGCAGCCTCAGCCTGCTGCGCTCTCCGGATATCCGCGCCCGCACGCGCATCAGCCAGCTGCCGGAGCGCTTCCACGCCCCCGGCGTACTGATCCGTGGTCATTTTGCCTTTTTTCACAAGCTTTTTGCTTTCCGCCATATATTCCGAAACGGCTTCGTACAGCGCTCCGATATTGGCTGCGTTCTCCTTTCGCTTTCCGCTTTGAAGCTCGCTTGCAATTTGATATGCGTCGCATTCCGGATCAAGCAGCATCGCATAGTCAATCGCACCCTTATATATACCGCTGTCAAAAGCCGCCTGCCCTGCCTTGCGCGCATTGTATACGCCGGAAACGGTCGAACCGCCCTCCAGCAGACCTGCGCTTAACGCACCCAAAATTCCGCTGTAAATAGCATCCTCAGAAACAAAATTTTTTAGCCCCCACTCGTTGTTCTCTCCCAGCGTAATGTTACGCGTCAGCGGGTTGATCACATCCTGCAAATACTCCTCAAGGCCCTCGCTCGCCATGTTTCCCGCAAGCTTGCCGCCCGCTTGAAGCACAGCGCTAAACGTCCCGTTTGAAAGGTTTGCAATGTACCGGCTGACCGCCTGACCTGCGGAAGTGCTGCCAAGCTTTTTAAGCACAAAAGAACTTCCCTTGCCGCCAAGTTTACCAATGCCACCCATTGCATATTGCAAACAGGTTTCAAGAACTCCCGTTGCTGCTCCGTATGCCCATGCCTGTTCCTGCGTATAGCCCTGGCGAAGCGCTTCTTGCCGGGCGTTACCGGCAGCTGATGCACCCATAAGGAATGAACCAACTTTTCCCGTTCCACCTAAAGCTATGTCTACCATTATAGATGGAAGCATATTAGCCGTAGTAGCTCCAAGATCATACATCACTTGGCCAAAATCCTTGCCAAAAATTTCAAAGGTATCAATATTCTCTTTAATTTTTTCACCCGCAACTGCATATGGATTTATTGGCGCCTCATTTTCAAGCAAGCCTTTAATACCATATTTAAAATTCGTAAGTCCTTGCAAAACCGGAAAGCCTATCGTCGCAAGCGCATTACCTGACACATTATCAGCCAAATTCTGTCCATAATCTAACGAAAGCCTATCTTGAATAGACTTCAAATATTTATTTGCTTCATCCTTGCCTTCCGTAGCATAAATATAATTATACCGTTTTACGTCATCATCAGTTACCGCACTCAGCTTGTAGTTATCGTCCTCAAATCCTCCAAAAATCGCGGTGCCCCCTGTTAAGCTATTAAAAATCGTCTTTGCTTTATATTGATCCCTATAACCTCCATCAAGAGATTCGTCAGTAATACCAAGAATATTAGTTGGCTTATCATTAATATAATTATATGTATGGTCTAAGGGAATTCCTAAAAAACCATTCGCAAGATCATAATTAGGTTTCGACTTTTCCTCCCAATCAGGCAACGAATCATTATAGGTATTGACAAAGTACGCCTCGCTGTTTTTATACGCGTCTTCAGAGTTCCACTGTCCCCAATAAGCCGCTTCATCATCATAACTTTTCAAAACATTTCTTTTATAATCATCTACACTGAGGATACTGTCAAAATAAGCACGCCGCTGTTTAGGGTCGGAGATTGTATAGCCATAGTTAAGCAGCGCGTCTTTATTTCCCAACTGATCGAATGCCGCCAAAGTATCCGCTTTATTTTGTGCAAGCACATCTGCACTTTGCCATTTTCCCGCTCTGTTTGCATAATCCGATTGAACTTTCTGCGAAAACTTGGCTGTATTTTCCACATATTTTTTATAGGCGATATATCCCGCGCCGGATTTTTCATACATCGCATTAAAGCGGTCAACCTGCTCTGAGTTTTTCACCGCTTTCCCTTTGTTTTCTTCGCTCTTTATACCGCTATCATAGATTTCATTAAACCGATCAATGCCTGTTGCCATTAACATTATCCCCCGTCATATTTACATTTTATTATATTTATGTATTCGGGCTCCAGCCTCGTCCCCAATTCGGTTCTATTTGCATTTTCTTTTCCCGTTTTTCCTCTTCCTCTTTTTTCTTTTTCGCATCCAAACCAACCTGATTCACATACTTCTCCGGATTCTTAAAAAAATCATCCATCAGCATTTCCTTAGCCGACAGCTGCCTTGTTCCGTTTTTAATCGCACTTACCTCTGCCTCACGGCCTTTTTCTGCTTTCCATGTATCATTATGAGTAAGCGCGCTGAGCTCATCTAAAAATCCATATTGCTGCGCAAGACGAAAAATTGCTTCAGCGTCGTTATACAGCCCGCTTGTTCCGGACAATATCTTATATGCCTCATACGCCATTTCTTCTTTTGTCATGGTTGTACTCCACGCTTTAAACGTATCGTTCCACCGTTCTGTAGTCATCTTGTATGCATCAGCGTTCGTTCCGCTGCTGCTCCCCTCAGCAGTATACTTAGACGTATCGATCCCCAGTTTTTCCAGCTTGGAAAGATCGCCGACGGAGGCCGCAAGCTGCGCCTCCTGAAGCTTACGGTTATAGGCGTCGTTTTCCGCGTTATAACCAAAGCTGCGTTCGTTAGCATAGGTGTTATAAGCGTTGATTACATCGTTATTCCAGAGGTTATAATTGTCGCTCCAGCGGTTATATTCGTTATTGTCCAGCGTCATGAGCATATTTAAACGATCCGCCATTTCCTGTCCCTCGTTCAAATATCTGTTATACGCCGCCTGCTGAAGCTCCGGAATCACATCGTTTAAACCCTTCAGATACTGCTGATATGCCTGATTCCCCGCTGCTGAAGCATAGGAATTTCCATACCCGCCGGTAAGCGCCGCTGCCTGCGCCATCGTATCCTGCATAGCCGCCTGCCCGCCCTGCACATATTGATCCTTATATAACTGATACAGCGGATCGCCGTTAAAATCATAATTAAACGCTTCTCTGTTCAGAATTGAATTAACAGTGTCATTAAGCTGCTGCCCATACGTCCTGCTATACTCTCCCGGCTTGTTTGCCATCAGATTCAAATAATCTTGCCTTGCTTGATCCTCAATACTTACAGACGCAGGCTTTGCGGACACGGCGGACGAAGTCGCCGCAGGCTGCTTCGCCGTTATGCCGAGCGCCCCCATCGTTTTCACACCTGCTATCCCGTCTACGCTGAGTTTATTTTTGCCTTGATAATCCCGAACCGCTTTATCCGTATCCTTCCCGAAAATGCCGTCCACCTTCAGGTTATAATCTCCGGTCGCATTCAGCGCCGTCTGAAGCTGCTTAACGTCATCGCCCTTGCTTCCTATTTTCAGATTTGCCATTTCGTTTCCCCCTTTGCTCTATGGCTATTATAGCCAACAACCTGCCGCATCTCTCCCTACTTCCACTTCCCGAATGCCGCCCAATGCGTCCTGATGATCGCCCCTGTCATGGGCGTAAATGAAATGATATAAAGGTTAGGCGTGGTTTCCTTGGAACCGGCGCCGCTCCGCGCAGAAAACACCAACTCGCTGGCCGCATACGAGCCCTCCATCAAAAACTGCGGCGTTTCCACGAACAGCCCCGCAGGCAGGTTCTGATTCATAGCGTCCGACCTGTACATCGCGCCCTGCGCCGTGTTGACATTCACGGTTGTATCCGCCTGCTTGTACGCTTCAGCCCTTCCGCTGCTCCACTTACGGTACGCCCATCCATCACTCTCGCCCTGCTCTATTACAAAATCCGCGATAGGCTCGCCCTTGATCATCGGCGCAAACGCCATATTAAAGCATTCGTTGTTCAGGCTCTGCGCCGAATCTCCGATGCAAACGGCCTTTCCGTTGGATTTAATATCAAAGGGCACCTTTTCGCGGGAAATATCTCTTATATACGAATTCGTTCCGCCGACCGTATCGCTGATCGTGATTTTTATGTCATACGCCTTGTCCGAAGCGATATTTCCGCCGCCAAGCACTGCCGGCAGCAGCTCAAATACTTCAGGCTCGGAAAAGCTCTCGCTGCCCTTTAATGCATACGAAAAGGTATACTGCGCCGCATTACCCTCTATGTTCATTACAGAAGGAATCCCCTCGATCTTTACATACTGCCCCGATGACAGCTTTGTGCCGTTGATGTCACACCTATAGTAATTCAGCGCATTAATGGTCGGAGGTGCATATTCTCTTACCGTAAACTTACACTCTTTAGACGCTCTTCTTCCGCGGCTATTGGTCAGCGTCAGCGCCGCGGTCATACCTCCCGCCTCCGATACCGGAACAGAAATATCCAACGGAAACGTTACATTATTTATTACCGCGGGCTCTTCAGAACCGCAGGTAAGCTTCGCCGAAACAACAGTCGCCCCGTATTCGTCGCCTGCGATCGACTCCGCGATCTGGGCGCGCACGCTGCACTTTCCGGCAATATACTCGCCGTTTTCCTGAATCAATGAATTTTCGCTGTACATTGAAAAAGAAACTTTATTATCAGGAATTTCAGGCTTAATGCTTTCCGGCACTTCTAACATTTTAAGATATGTACGCATCTCGCCTACCGGCGTATCGCCGTTATAGGTCTGCAAATAAAACGTGCAGGGAACGGCCGGCGAATTCGGATACTCTGCCGCAAGGCTTACGGGGATCTCCCATTCCAGCGATCTTTTAGAGGTTTTTTCCCCCTCAATCACAACCTGAGGCTTGTCTCCGACAGCATATTTCACCGTGTGCGTGTACGAAGCAATCTGCTGCGCAATGGAAAGATTCACCTTCGTTCCCATAACCATTTTTTCGTTAGACAGGTTCATGGAGCCCGCAAGGCTTATGACCCCGTTTGTATAGCTTCCCTCAATTTGCAGATAGTCCAGCGATCCGCCCGCCTGCGTCTGATCGTATTTCACATCAAAATCAAAGGTTTTTGTGCCGTCTGCATTATGCTGCATTTCTTGTGTTTGAGAAGCATAAAGCAGCGGCTTGCTCTCGCTCGTGCCGTTGAGATCAATGGCTTTGTAATTTGAAGCCTTTATAACCGTTTTGCCATCGATCACAACGGTGAGCGCATTGCCGTAATTATATTTATGCGCGTGGCTTCCAGAGCCCGTATACCACATATAAAACGCCCATGTTACGTTAGAAGCATTTTTGCCCGCTATCGGCGTATCGGTAATAACCATCTTGCCCTTGTAGTTCGTATTGGTACTGCCGTTAGGCGACGTGGCATACGCGTCAAAAGTTTTTGAACCCATATTAATCTCCATTCCTTGTTGAATTTGTAATGGTTTCGGCTTCTGCCGAAATTGCCGCCGCCTTTTGCGGCAAAATACTTTCGGCTCTTAAGCCGAAAGCGTTTCAAATTCCCAGTGTGAAAAATTTTATTTTTCACGCTATTCCTCCGACCCTATATATCTGATCGTAAATCCGTTGTCCGATCCGTCTATCTGAAAGTTTCCTATCTTCAGATTTTTCTTGATCTCCGCCTCCGTAATATGCAGCCTTTTATTTGAAATGTACGCGACCACTTCGCCGTTTTGCAGAAACGAAAGTTGTTTCGACGTAAAACGCGCTTTAAAATTAGAATTGTTGACTTCCCCGATTTCTATCCCCACAATATCTTCTTCATCTTCATCTTTATCTTCATCAAGTATCCCCGCTTTGATATACCCGTTAATTGCTTTTACTTTACTGTCAAGCTCATCGGTAATCGTTTCCATCCGCGTATACTGCTGCGTGATCGCCTCTGAAGTCGCGGTAATCTTATTCTGCGTTTCCACCGTATACTGCCCAAACTCGCTTTTGGCCACATAGCTGCCGCGCAGCTCCGCTGTCAGCACGTCCATCTGCGCCTCTACAACATCCGCAGTTTTCACGATCATAGCGCGCAGCGTTTCAAAATCCCTGTTGTTGCCGGGATTGCTCGCCGCGGTATATGCCGCAGCGGCAGGCGCGGTTTCGGCCGTTTTCCCCTTTTCGGAGCCGCCTTCAAGATTACTCAACGCAGCGTTAAGCTGCTCGGACATTTGGAACAGATAGGAATACAGCTGCAAAATCTTCCGCTCCTGCGAACCTGCCGGCGTTGCGGGCGGTGAAATCTTAATCATGGTTTTCATCACTCCCATATTCGATGATCTTTGCGACCGAAAACAGTCTGCAAACGCCTGTGCCGTCAAACCTGATCCTAAAGTGATCGCACCGGCGCGTCAGCACGGGAATCGTAACGCTGCGCGTTCTGCCGACGCCCTCCATGCACACCTGATCCTCCCATTCTCCATAGGAATCATACTGAACCGACACCCTTAGCGTCGCGCCCTGCTCCATCAGCATCCGCAAATTTACGCGCGCAACATACTTGTTATCCGGGTGATCGTACCCAATGCACCCGCTGACCGCCGACCACTCCACCTTCTTCTCCGGCGTGCCCAGTATGCCGTTTACCGCCATAATGGCGTTTGTGTCCGCATCGATGTAATACAGCTCATGATCCATGCGTGCAAAGGCCAACGCATGCGTACAGTCCTCCCTGTGCCAAACACTCTTTGTCAGGTCATAAACAAACATATGATACGCGCCGTCGTCCGCCTGCATGGAGATATAATATCTGCCGTCAACAGCGCCTGCCGCCGCATTGCAGT
The DNA here is from genome assembly GCA_018376855.1 of Clostridiales bacterium. Classification (GTDB taxonomy): domain Bacteria; phylum Bacillota; class Clostridia; order Christensenellales; family QALW01; genus JAHAAN01. The sequence continues at coordinate 18,280 of JAHAAN010000006.1, forward strand.
AATGCTCTTTCCCCAGCGCGTCGGAAATGCTCACGGGCAGGCTTCCGTCGTACACGCAAACATCCGTATAGCTTTTATAGATCAGCGCTTCATTGACGATCTGAACGCTTCTCCAGCTGCCCTTCTGCACACCGCGGCAATTTGTCGTCTGCACTGAATAATTGGAAGGAAAATCGCCGTAAATCTTGTGAATACAATTTTCCTTAAAAAACACGGGATGCCCCTGATACGTTGCCGCGCCGGTAAACACGCCGTCGGAACCGAGGGATACCGCATAGCTGTCGGAGGCTATTCCCTGATAGCAAAACCAGTTTTTCGCATCTCCCAGCTTGCAGGCATAGATCTCGTTCACAGCCTCCCCGTTTACAATCCCGTAATGACACCCCCAAATGCGATTCCCGCTCTCCGTTACATAATCAAGCGCAGGAATTCGGCGCTCAACCGAAAGCGTGATCGGATTGCCCGCATTGTAACGGATGATCGACGTATTCATTACGCCTATCACAACGATATAACCCTCGCCGACCTCCTGAATTACATAGCTGCCGCCGTATGCATCGCCGTTTTGCAGGAATACTCCGCCGCCGTCCTTGTCTGCGGAGAGCGTTACGCCGTCTCCCGCGCTGAATCCCGCATGAATATTGGCCGCCGCAATTTTGCAGCACACGCTCGCCACCGGATACCATGAGGCCGCCGTTTGCGAATACTGCTTCAAAACGGACGGCTCCGCGCTGATATCCAGCCAATATGCACCGTCCTCCTCCGTATCGGGCTTATCGGCGCTTTCCACTACATCCCCGTAAGCCGATCCGTCGGAGCGGCACATCGTAAGCGTAACCTCGGCGTCCTCGTTCTCCCATTCATTTCCAAGATAGCCCTTATCCGAAAAATCCTGCGTGTTAAAATAAATCTGATCGGGAAATATAAGCAGATACGCGCCCATAGAGACCATCTGATTGGGAAGCTCACTGTTAAGCGTAATGCCGCTGATCTCCAGCCCGTTATAGTACAGGCTGCTTCCGTCGATCCATGCCATCGCGTCCTTGGCAAGAATGCCGCGCGCGTCAGTCAGCTCCGCATAGGTTCCGCGCCGGTCGCGCGGGGACAGCGCCGGATAGTATTTTCCGGTGCAGTTCGTCATATCGTAGAACTCGCCGTCGCCTATAACAAGATTATGGTTATACCCTTTGAATTCGCGTGTCATATCCCTTGAAACGCTGGGCTGCGAAAGCTGAGGAATATACATCTGCTTCCCCCCTTACCAAATAAATTTATTTTTAGGAAATACACTCTTTTCCCTGTTGTAAGCGTTTTCATAGGCCTGATAGGCCGTGTTGAACATCGCGCTGCTATTGTTGTAGCGCGAGATTTCCGCATTGTAATAATCCATCTGCGAAATCAAATAGTGAAGATACAGCTCGTCGTACGGATACGGCGCAAGCAGCTCCCTGTCAAGTTCCGCCGCAGTATACGGCTCAAAGGCTTCCTTTTTCTCCTCGCTGCGCGGAACGATCAGCTCACGGTAGATCCGTCCGTCCAAACGGCTCAGCCAAGAAATTTTTTCCTCCTGCCGAAACTGGTTGGCGCGAAGCCTGTCCGCCGCCTCAAGCGCCTCTTTGACCGTCATGTAGGTTTCCCCCTTTTCAAAAAAACGGCATCAACCAAAATTGATGCCGTCCAAAATGGTATCGACTTAGCCTTTTCCGACAGCGTCGATATAATCCTGTGCAAGATTTGCCATCTCATCGGAATGGTCAATAACCTCTTTAATATAATCCGGAACCTGAACGGATTCTCCCCGTTTAATAAGATATGCTTCACCGTTTACGGCAACATAAAGATCGGGATCTCTGGGATTGATTCGCGGAAGCTTAATGGTTACCATCGTTTTTGTTTCAGTTTTTGTGGTGGACTCTGCCATCGTAAATTCCTCCTTAAAAATAAAAATCGGGGAGCGGCGCTCCGCTCCCCGCATAAATCAGTTTGCGGCTGCCGTTGAAGAGAAGGAGGAGGTGCATTCGATGCGAACCATATATTCCTCTGCCAGTCTCTTTGCTACCTTAGTAGCCTTCCAGCCTACCGTGCTGCGCTGATTCAGCGGATCAGCTGTGCCGGAAGAGCCCTTCTGCTTCACGATATGCTCAATACCGCCGCCTGCCAGATCGCTTACGCCGTAAGCGCCCTCGCCGACCACCAACACGGAGTAAACCGCCAGCCCGGTAGGACAGCCGTCGCCAGACCAGATCTTTGCCTCGGACGATTCCACAAAGCGCACGTTCCCGATCTTGCCGATCTCGCCGTTATAAATGGCCTCGGGATTGGTATATTTGTTGATATCCATCCATGAGCCTGCGCCTACCGCCGACGCCATTAGATCCTTGGCCACATGCGGGTGAATAATGGCCACATATGCGCCGCCGTTAATACCCTTTGCATTGTTTGCCTTCAGCTGCGCCGCCGCCTTAAACACGGTATCGACCGTCAGCAGGCAGGTGGCGTCTAAGCCCGCACGACTCGTTACTGCTGTTCCGGCTGCTTTCGTCTGGTAAATCACGTTCGTTCCGCCGTTGATCTCGTTGCGGACAACGGTATCCATCGTTACGCCCGCCTGCGAGCCAAGCAAATGCACCGATTCCAGAATGATCGGATCAATAGCCGTCATTTCCAGCAGATCCGAAACCTGAACAAAGTCGCCGTACTGCGACAGCGTCGCCGTAACGGAGGACACCGTCAGGCTCTTTCCGTCCGGCGTAACGCCTTCGGTCAGAGGGGTCGTCGCCTTAGCCAGAGAGCTGAACTTTCTGAACTCAATGGTCTTGCCGCTTCCGCGCGGGATCGGCCGCTTCTGCCCGAACTGGTCGTGCACCAGCTCCGGCTGCGCGCTGCGCAGCAGCTCCTTGTCATAATAGGTTTTCATTTCCGCAGACAGCGTGCTGGTGCCTGTTGTCTGTGTTGTTACCGCAAACGCCTGAAGGTCGATTCTGTTACATTCCATCATATTTTTCCCCTTTCTTTACACGGGAAGCAAAATTTAAAATCTGATATTGCGCTCCCCGCGTTCTACCACGCGCCGGTATATCTCATCCATCTGCGCGTTCGTCAGCTTGGAAACGTCGGACTTCGTTTGTATCGAGGCTCTTGACTGCGCGCCGTTCTCCATCGGCCGCGCCCCCTTCGCCCGAATGTTATTCGTTACCGCCTGAGAAACCTGCTGCGCCGTATACTGCATAGCAGGCGCGATCAGCTCGTCTCTGTGCGCGATCTCAAAGGCCGTGCGCACATCCATGCCCGGCACGCGCAGGATCCGCATAAAGCTTTCGTTCTGCGCTTCCATGCGCAGATCAAAGCCCGGATAAAGCTTTTTCAGCTCGTCCCCCTGCCGCACCCATTCCGCATAGATCCTCTGCGACTGCTCCGCGCGTGCGCGTTCCTCCTCGGAACGCTTAAACTCGGCGTTCTCCGCCTCAATGCGCTTAAACTCCTTAAGCTGCTCTATCGTCAGTCCGCGCTCCATGGCCTCTTCCTCATACAGGGAATCATCGTTTTCGATCGCGTCCATCAGCTTATCAACGTTCTTTGCGTCCACTCCGTACTTCTTTCCGATCAGCTCCAGCACAGGGTTCAGCTTTTCCATCTGCGCCTCAAGCGTTTTAGCGGATTTAAAGCGTTCGTTAATAATGCTCTGAACACGCTTATCGAATTCGGCTTTATACTCGCCCTTGATGATCGCCTCGAAGGCTTCGGCCCTTTCCTTGGGCGTAACGGGCATGCGCGCCCCCTCCTGCATTGCATCCTCGCCGGAAAGCTGCCCGTCTGAAGCGTCCGTCTCGGCGCCATCGGTACCATAGCCCGCAAACGACGCGTCCTCGCTCTCCGTACCCTGCACAGCGGCGGCCTGTGCGCCTGCTCCGTCGCCCGATGCAGCTCCGCCATCGGCGAATATCTGCAAATTCAAATTGTCTTCCATGCGGTTTCCTCCCAGAATCATCGTCTATCCGAAGTGTCGTCTTGATTATAGCTGCGCGGCTTTGCTTTTTCTCCCCTTTGCCGGCAATATTGCACATTTTCCGGAAAATTGCCCGCTAAAAGCTCGTAGCCGCGAAGAATGCTGTCCATAATAAGCTGAACGACGGCCTCCTTGCTTCTGTCGACGACCGCGAAATCGATGGCCGCTTCTCCCTCCTCGATCACGCATCTGTTCACCTCAACGATCCTGCTTCTTTCAAGATCGCGCGCATTCTGCCCCAAGGTGTAAGCCAGAATCGAGCAGGCTGCGCAAACAATGTCCTCGCCCTTGCGGGCATAGCCTGCATGCCCCTTTACACGCAGCCTGTGAATGTCTCTCTTTTTATCGTAGCGAACGTACAGCATACCTTCCTCCTTACCGCGGCGAGGCTTGATTCGCCGCTTTTTCCGCAGTCTCTTTTTGCTGACCGCGCATTTCGGGCCTTGCGCCGCCAAGGCTGTTGATCTCCATGCCGCTCTCGGCAGGAACGCCGCTCGGCGCGGGCATCGGCTGCCCCATGACGGAAGCGGCAATACTCTGCGCAAGATTTGTGCCGCGGTCATGATCTATGATCTGGGCAAGCTGCATCAGCTGCGCCTGCGTCTGCTGAAGCTTTTGCGTTAACGCGCCGTTCTGCGAGATCTTCTGCATAACGCTGTCCTTGCCGTCAAAATCCATCATATCAAGGCAGGCAAGCGCCTGATCGACAAGCTGTGGGTTAAAGAAGCCCGCTCCGAAGAACTGAAGCGCAAGCTCGTTCTGCGCCATTTTGCTGTACGGCGACGACTTCTGCGGCACAACCTTAATATCAAACAGCGGGATCCTGACACCCATATCCATGCCGAACGCGCTGCCCTGCTGCTGCGGCAGCATGCCCCTGTTGTCATAGGCAACAAACTGCTCCTCGCCCATCACGCCCGTAATGCGGAAGCAGCGCGGTTCATCGTAAAACTGCCGGATCAGTTCAATAGTGAGATAGCACACGTTTTTATACGCCCTGTAGGATCCTTTAATCATATCGCGCGAAAGCTTGCTGCCCGCCTCCATAAGCGCGCTGATCGCCGAAGCAGCCGTAACGCCGCCCGTCGTTCCCCCCTGCGAAAAATCCCTGTTGCCGCTCGTTTCCTTTAACTCTTCGATCTTATTGTTCATGATCGCAACGTAAACGCTGCTCAGCGGCGAGCCTACGATCTGCCGGATCGAATCCTCGCCCAAGCGCCCGCCCGTAACATGAACGAGATCGTTATCCATATCCCTGAATTCATTCTCGTTGATGGCGCTGGTGTTGGAAATGAAGTAGCGCGGCTTTGACATCACAAGCGCGTTTTTAATGATCGCCTGCCCCATTTTATCTATGTACATCTGGCAGTCCTTCATGATATCCACATAACCGAACCCGCAAGGCGTGCCCTCCTCGCGAAAGAGCGTGTCAAACACAAACGGATATTTGCCGTGATCGTACAGGCCGCGCTCCGCGTAAAGCGCGTCGTCCTCCGTCGCATATAAGACCGTATCGCCTACAAATTTACAAAAATGCAGAACGGTTCTGCCGTTGACATTGAGCTTATAATACCAATCGACCACCGCGGATTTTGCAGAGGTATCAACCGTATCGTCATAAACATAATGCGATACGTCGATCGCGGATGAAGCCAGCTTGCCGCGAAGCTGCGGATACTGCTGCTCCAGCAGATCGTTATCCTGAAGGTCAACGAGGAACACATTGCGGGAATCCTGAATATCCATGATCCCCGGCTCCCAAAACAGATTCAGAATGTCGATCTTGCGAATATCCACATCTCCCAGCCCATTGAGCTTTGACGGATTCCAGAACACCCCGTATACGCCCGTTCCCGTTTTGAGCTTATACCACCACACGTCGGAGTACGTCTGTTCATATTCGTTCTGCTCCATCACCACCGGCACAATCGAGGAAAGCTTTTTTGCCTCGGCTTTATCGCTGTCCTCCTGGGGCAGGATGTTCGCCATCGGGTAATTATCCATCGCGTCGGCATGTTTATTTGCCAAGCTGTTGAACAGCCACGCCGAAGCCGGTTCCGGATCGCCCGGCTTGCTCCCCGTATCGCGGCGAATCTGCCGCCAATGCCTGAGCTTGTACCATTCTTCGTTTTCAATGATTCGCGCTTCAAGATTCGACTTTCCCGCCCTGTACCGCTCTAAAGCCGCAACCGCGGCAGCGATCTGCGCCCGTCCGACTCTCGGCGAGCGCGCGTCATCCTCGCGCACGGCAGCAGCCTGCGCAGGCTCGGCCTCCGGCTGCGCGCCGCCCTCTCTTCGCATCATGCGCCTGATTTGATCGACAATAGCCATTTTTCTTCCTCCTATTAAAAATTGCTGCTATTTGTAAATTGATTCAGCGGATCAAACAGATGTGATTCGTCCGTTTCATTTCTTCGCGGCGCGATCGGCGCTTCCATCAGCGCATAGCGCACAGCATCGTAAATGTGATCCTCCTGGGTTGTGTCAATGTCCTCCACATGCCGCGCGTCGTACACCAGCGACGGAATGGTGCGGATAAAGTTCTTGCAGGTGCTGAACACCTGCAGCATGCAGTCGCCGCTCCCGTCAAAGGCCAAGCGATAATGGTACTGCATCTTTCCCGGCAGGCGCGTATTGTCCCCTGCCAGCCACGAGACAAAATTCGGCGAACGTTCCATCATCGCCGCGACGCTCTCGCCGCGGGATTCATCAAAGATCGCGGGATCCGCCACGCCCCAAATGTTTCGTCCCTTCAGGTTCGGATCCTCCTCCTCGATCTGCTTGATCTCCGCCGCGATCTCCGCAGGCGTAAGCTTCACGCCGGTGTTGGGCGTGCCCGTGCAGCCGTAATGCTCATGGATCAGATACATCTTCCCATCCTGATCGTAGGCGATCCATTCCACCGCAAACGGCTTTGCATAGCCAAAATCGAAGCAGCGCATAACCTTCCATTCCTTCGGAATCCTGAAGGGATTGATCACATGTGTGTAAAGATGATCGTCATAATGCGCCGGATCGTTGCGCCACTCTCTGAACACCTGCCCGTCGAAGCTGTCCCACGAGCCGTACAGCAAAGCGTTCTTTTCGGCTTCAGGAAGCATCGCAAGGTTTGCAAGATAATTCGGATCGTTGCTTAAAAGCGCCTGATTGTCAAACACCGTTGACGGCACAAAGATTCTTGTGCGCTCTAATTTCCGCTGCGTTCCGTTTGTGTCCGCAACCGTGTAGGTGTCTCTGATGGGCGTCAGCGGCGGAGCCGGCGTAATGAACCGATCCTTTACCCAGCCATGCCCCACGCCCCCGGGGTTGGTCGCAGCGCGGATATAACAGCGCGTGCCTGCGCCGGAAGGCCGGTTGCGCGAAAACATGTAGCTGTATTCATCCCATGTAAAATGCGTCAGTTCGTCAAAGGCGATAAAATCATATCGCTTGCCCTGATAGTTGATGCGATCCGCCGTGTGCTGCATGGAACCGAAGAAGATCTTTGCGCCGCTGGGAAAAACCCAAACATGCTCCGTGGCGTTATAACGCGCCTTGGGAAACGCCGGCATATATAAGCTTCGCGAGCGGTCTATCAGCTCCGACAGCTGCGGATAGGTTTTGCGCAGGATCAGCCCCCTGTAGTGCGGGATATGCACCTGGCGAAGCGCTTCCGCAAGCAGCGCGTCCGATTTCCCGCCGCCTGCCGCGCCGCCGTACAGGCACTCATATTCCGGCCTTGCCATAAACGCCGCCTGCTTCGGCTGCGGCCTCCAAACGGTTCTGCGCTTATTCATTCCGCGCCGCCTCGCTCCCTGCGTCTTCCTTCACTGTATCGGGAATAAGGATCACGCCGGTTTCCTCGTTTTGGTCTCCGCCGCCTGCCGCCTTCTTTTTCTCAAGCAGCAGCCGCTCCGCCGCAAGCGCCTGCGCCTGCTGTTCTCTGAGCGTTGGCAGATCATAGAGATTGCGCACCACGGCGCTCAGGTCGCGCAGGCTGGAGGTCATATCCCGAATAGCTCTCGCATCGACCTTTTGCAGAATGACCTCCTGCTGAACGCCGTCCGCACCTCTGACAACGTGCCGATAAAATTGCCTTGAATCCTGAAAGACCTTTTCAATCGCCTCGGAGAGCATATCTGCCGAAAGCATCAGCTTTGAAAGCTTATTAACATCCTTTCTGCGCTCGCGCACAAGGGTTTCTTTGATAAGAGATTCTCTATACTTCTTTCTCTTGTCAACCCAATGATTTCTATTTGCATATTGATTCACTGTGGTAACAGGAATTCCGTACCGATCGGAAAGAAATTTATAAGATACCTTATTATCCTGAGAAGTAATATAAGCAGTTTCCATTTCCGCCCACATATCGCGCGGATACTCCTTGACACGGTTTGCCATAGTCCCCCTCCTCGTATGGATAAAATACCATTTACAACCGGCATTTTCTCCCCTTGGCAAATAAAAGCAAGAAAGCTGCGCCTGCCTCTATTCGCCCTTGTACTTCCCGAACACCGCCTTGGCCACAGGGCAGAGCTTATACTTATGGCAATAGCAGTACATGTCCTGATGCATAGCCTTATCGATATTGGTGCGAAACGCCGTAACGCAAACCGTGCCTAACACCAGCCCCTCACAGCTGATCTTGTTTGCGTTTTCCGAAACATAAAACGGACAAACCGTGTCCGCGTTTGCTGTTTTATTCATGCTTTTGCCTCCCCGTTCGCGCCTGCTGAAATCTGCGATTCCGGCGCATGCGCATTAAGAATCATACGCCCTCCCTATCCGCCCGATACAGCGGGCATTTTCTGACGTTATAGCTCTCGTAGCCCTTAGCGCCCTTGCCGTTGCCCTTGATCTGCGTTTTCTCCGCCTTCCAGCC
>JAHAAN010000149.1 GCA_018376855.1 Clostridiales bacterium
TACAGCTTCAAACCGTTATAATTGCAGTAAATCTTCTGATCCTTCATAACGGCGTCGATCTGATGCTGGAGCGCTCCGTCTGCCGCAAAAAGCTGCACATCCGCCTCAAAGCCCTTGCTAAGACGCTTTAATAACAGATCGCCCTTGATTTGCAGCTCTGACCCTGCAACGCTAAAGCCAAGCCGATATGTCTCCTTCTCCACCGTGCGCTTGACCGCCTCCGCAAAATCCAACAGCTCCCAGGCGTTGATAAAATCACCCGAAACCTCAATCGTCCCCGCCTCACGCGAATAGTTGATGTCCGAAACCGTAACAACAGCCGCTTTTCCGTTCACGGGAATCCCCGAAATCTGTATTGCGCTTACCTTCCCCTCGGCAAGCTCCGCCCTGCATGCAAACTCCGTTTCATCAAGCCGCAGCGAAAACGAAAGCCGGTTTTCGCTCGCGGCAATATCTTTAATCCCGTTTAGAACTTTTTCGGCAGACAGCTCCGGAAGAGATAATTCCGAAAAGGACAGCTCTGCTCCCGTCAACGCTTCCAAGCGCTCAAATAATTCCTTCAGCTCCGCCGCCTCTGCCTGCACGGCTGCCGCTCCGGCTGAAACATAGATCCTTCCGCCGGAAAAGGCCGCCCGAATTTCCGTGCCGTCAGGCATTCTGATCAACGCCTCACCCTCCAGCGGCTGCGCACGAATCAAGCACACGTCCGCCGAATAGCTCTCGCCGTTGTCTATCTGCAATGCAACTGTTCCGCTCCACTGATTTGCCTCGGTAAGCTCTAACACAGGCTTAACAAAGCTAAACGCATCAGTAATGTCCTGATAGCTCGCGTCTGCCTTCTGATATGCCTGAAACTCGCTCGGCGTAATCTGCACACTGAGCTTGGTTCCGCCGCTTTGAAGCGACGCATTTGCCGAAACAATCGCTAATCCGTCGCTGCTCGAAAGCTCCGCCTGCACAGAAAGCCCTTTCTGTTCCAGCGAGACACGCATTCCACCGGCTGTTTCCTCCATTCTCAGGCTTTCAACCAGTTTTTCAAGCGAAACATCGCCGGTATTAAGCTGAATGCCAAGCTTTTCGGAAACCAATTCAAACGCTTCCGCAAGATTTTTTGCGCGCGCACGAAGCTTTTGCCCGTTGTATGAAACGGCAATATACTCTCCGTCATACTCCGCAAAAAGCTCTTTATTTTGCAAACGAAGCTTCCCCTGCACACTATCTATACCAACATAAAACACATACTTTTTGCCGTTCAGCTTCAGCTCTGCGCGAAAGCTGTTTTGCTTCTGAAAAATAGCGGCAATCTGCTCGGAAAGCTCCGGTTCTGTCGGCTCAGGCAGATCCTGTATGTCGCCGGGCTTGATTCCCTCGCCGATAAAATCGTCAAATGCGCCGGAATCCGGGGGATTTTGCTGCGGCTCATAGGAAAACACTTCGATCAAATGCGCGCTGCAGTTTGCTTTTCCTATGATCGGCACGGAAATGTCATAGTTCTCTTCGATCACCAAACGCACCGGCGCCCAATCCTGCCCAATGGTAAGCACCAGCTTTACGCTGTGGAATTCCGGAATCGTTGAAGAGCCTGAAAGCGTCTTCACCTGCCGCATATAGTTCACCGCTGCTTCCGCCGCACGCAGCTCCGCTGTGATCTCATACTCCTCGCCCACCTGAACGATCTGCGCGGAAAGAATCGTATCCGGCGAAAGAATATAATTGGAAAGCGAATTCGGCACCGATCCGTAATGCGCCGCATAGGTATCGTATGAGATCGGTGTGATCGTTTCGCTCCAAACGGGCGTATCGCCGTCAAACCGCTCTGCTTTTCTAAGCAAAACCGCGTCGTTTTCAAAATATTTCTGTTCCGCAACCTTTTTTAGGGAGCTTAGGCTGATCGCTTCCGTAAAAATCGTTTGATCCTTTTTTGTTTTTTTGTCATGCACCGTTTGCGTGTATTCAATAAACCCTACCTTGGCAAGCACGCTGCCCGTTGTTTCCGAGCTGTAAAACTTCATGTTCTGAAGCACACCCACGGCAATAAACAAGTTTTCCTGCGCTGAAAAATCTGCCGGACCTCCCACGGACGGGCGTTCCAGAACCGCGCTGCTCCCGCTTGGAAGCGGCAGCTCATCTAAGGATTGATCCGGCGCTTTGCCTGAAAGCAGCACCATAACGACGATGGCAACAAGCACTGCCGCAAACAAAGGCACTGCAATCCACAAGCGTTTTCTGCTCTGCTTCATTGTGATAACTCCTTTTTATAAAAGAATATAAATAATACGATATTATTATAACAAGAAACCTTTTCCATCGCAAGCGTTAATGAACATTTTTTTAATTTTTGTTGAAAATATATACAAAAATTCTCTTTATGATTTCTCCTCTGCGTTTAAAATATGGAAATACCTCCTAATTCTTTTTAGAAATTTGCCGCAATAGAATTCCCGTCAAAATAAACTTGACTTTCTGAACACTGTTCAGTATAATGTTCTTGAACAGTGTTCAGAAAGGGGAGGAATAGCTATGGACAACAGGGAAACGCTGATACAGGCTGCAATCGCGCTCATTGAAGAAAAGGGCGAGCGCTTGGATGAGATCACCGTCCGCGAAATCTGCAAAAAAGCAGGCGTCGGGTTAGGTCTTGTGAATTATCACTTTGGAAGCAAGGATAAGCTCATTGAGCTGTGCATAGAGCGCATGGTAAACAAAGTCGTAGAACAGTTTCAGCATATACGGGAAAAAACAGAGGCGCTTACGCCCTTTGAAAAGCTGAACTATCTCGGAAACATGACACTTAGCTTTCTGTTCGAGCATCATGCAATGGCCAAAATCTCCATTCTTACCGATATGCAGACACCGAAAGCAAACGATAACACCCACAGAACCTACGCTGCATATCTGCCTCTCGTTTCAGCCTGCCGCCCCGATTGGAACGCAGAGACCGTAAAACGGAAAACCTTTTGCCTGATTACGATTATGCAGCAGGCGTTTTTAAGGCAGGAAGTTGCATCGCAGCTGTTAGGCATCGACCTAAAAAAAGAAATCACCCGTCAAGCCTTCCACACGCAGATTCTGCACGATCTTTTGGAGGTGTAAATCATGAAAATCACGGTCATAAACGGAACGGAAAAGCATGGCGCAACTTATCGGATAAAAGAGCTATTTTTATCGGAATTCAAAGGAAAAGCGAATATTACAGAATATTACCTTCCAAGAGACTGCCCCCATTTTTGCAGCGGCTGCACCGCCTGCATACTAAAAGGAGAAAATGCCTGCAAAGACGCAGAGAAAATAAGCGTTATTGAAAGATCTCTTTTAGAAGCCGATCTGCTTGTAATGACTTCCCCCGCCTACGTTTTCCATGCTACCGGCGCAATGAAAGCATTTCTTGACCATTTTGCCTACCGTTGGATGTCTCATCGCCCAGCTCCGGAAATGTTTACAAAGCGTGCAGTCATCCTGACACAATGCTTAGGAGCAGGCGCAAAATCCGCCGCAAAGGATATAAAGCATAGCCTGTCTTGGTGGGGCGTTTCTAAAATCGGAGTATTCACCGGCGCGCTGATGAATGACATTGTCTGGGATAAGCTTCCTAAACAGAAGCAAGCCAAGCTTACCCGAAAGATCAAAAAACTTTCCCGAAAATTTGCCCGCATAGATTATACAAAGCCTTCGCGTACGAATTTGATTATAAAGGTAAAATTCTTATTTTGCCGTATTATGCAAAAATCCTTGCATAAAGCTGACGCCGAATACCTTGACGGAAAATATTGGGCGCAGCAAGGCTGGCTTGGTTCCGCCAGACCTTGGAAATGATCCCCTCGCATAATTTCCGTCGCCAACATCGCAATAGCCCTATTTTCAGCTTATTGAAAGCCTTTAAAGCATTTTTTCCGCCGCGCCAACGGCTTACCTTGCAGTGAAATACAGCTTCTTAACGCTCTTTTTTCGGCATAATTCATGATTTCCGATTCCATAATTCCTTATAAAACGATTAAAAAGAAAGCCCGCAATAAAATAAAGAATCCGAACGCTCCGCCGATAAAGCCCGGCCGGGCGTTCGGATCACAGCGATCATAGGCATTTATGCCCGTGCCGTTTTCTCTTTTATTTTTCCAGCTTCCATAT
>JAHAAN010000007.1 GCA_018376855.1 Clostridiales bacterium
CTGATATCGGCGCTTCTCAGTCACGCGGAGCCTGCATTTCCAAAAACTGCACAGTCGGACGCCGCTTTGGAGATACACAGAATGGAAAACGAAATTGCCCGAATGCTGGAACGCCCCGACACAGACTCGGATGCTCTCAAGGAAATGATTCTTGAATGTGCAGCACTGAAATATCAGGCGGTCAGCATCGGGCAAGCCATATATGATAAATTGAGGACGGATTTGGATAAAACCACTCCGTCCTCTTCTTATACACGCAAGGCTGTCATGGAAACGGTAAGGGAAATCGTCCTCATCGACGATGATACCATACGGATCACACTGCCAAACGGACAAAAACTCGTAAAGGAGCTGGAAAATGGAACAGATCATGACAGCGCCGGCTAAGGTGGTCAGAGAAATCCTGCCCACCATAAAGCCGGAAGAAAAGAAGCAAGGCTATAAACAGCTTCGTGTCGCTGCCTACTGCCGCGTCTCCACCGATTCGGATGAGCAGGAAATGAGCTTCGATGCACAGGTCGGCTACTACACCGACAAGATCATGCGAAATCCCGAATGGTCGCTTGCAGGGATTTATGCGGACGAGGGCATCAGCGGTACGCAGGCAGAAAAGCGAAAAGACTTTATGCGAATGATCCGCCAATGCAGAAAAGGCAATATCGACCTCGTGATTACCAAATCGGTATCCCGATTCGCAAGGAACACGGTAGACTGCCTAACTTATGTCAGGGAACTGAAAGCACTCGGCATCCCGATCATCTTCGAAAAAGAAGGACTCAACACCATGCACGCTGCCAGTGAAATCTATATTAGTATGCATGGTATCTTCGCACAGTCGGAATCTGAATCACTCAGCGGCAATGTCCGTATCGGAAAAGCCATCAGCGCAAAGAATGGCAATGTGGCGATCAGCTACAAATCCTTCCTCGGATACAGGCGCGGTGCGGACAACAAACCCGAAATCGATGAGGAACAGGCGGAAATCATCCGCTTTATCTATGACCGATACCTTGCGGGCGACAGCCTGCAAATGATCCGTGACAGCTTGGAAGAACAACACATCCCCACACCGATGGGCAAAGAAAAATGGCAGCTTACCACCATCCGCTCCATCCTGACCAACGAAAAGTACAAAGGCGACGCTCTCCTGCAAAAGACCTACATTGTAGATTGCATCAGCCACAAGTCCAAGAAAAACGATGACCGCCCGCAATACTATGTAGAGAACAACCATCCGGCGATCATTCCAAGAGAGATGTTCGACCGTGTGCAGGAAGAAATGGCGAGGCGAACCAGCAAGCGTAAAGTCAAGGAGATTGGCACAAAAACCGAATCCGGCAAATATTCCAGCAAATATGCCCTCACTGATCTGCTCATCTGCGGTCACTGCGGGACGCCGTACCGAAGATGCACATGGTCGAGGAATGGAAAAAAGAAAATCATGTGGCGGTGCATCAGCCGACTCGACTACGGCAAGAAATATTGCGCCGACTCGCCGTCCATTGAAGAAAGCGTCTTGCAAAGGGCTGTGGCAGAGGGCATCCGACAGGTGGTAATGGACGAAAGTGGTCAGACTGCGCTGGAATCGCTGAAGCTCCACATTGGAATGTACTTCGGACAAAGCGATGAAAACAGCACGGCAGCCGATGAAATACGGATGCAGGAGCTGGTGCAGAGCATCACGGAGCTGGCAGGCTCAGAGGACATTGAAAACTGCATGGCGGCGCTGATCGATGAGCTGAATACGGTCAAGCAAACGATTGCCGAGAAAAAGGCAAGACAATCCTCCGCCAAGCAGAGCGAACGCCGTATCGATGAAATCCTGACTGCACTCGATGCGCTGAAAAACCACCCGATTGAGTATGACAATCAGGCGGTGCGGCAGATCATCGAATGCATCAAGGTACTGTCAGCCGAGCAGATACTCATTATCTTCAAAGGCGGACTTGAAAGAACAGTGCAGCTCACGGCAGAATAAAGAAACTGCCTTTCCGAATGCTCCAACGGGTAGCAGTCAGAAAGGCAGTATTTTTTCAGCTTTGAATTGTCGGTCAACTTAAATCCAGTGCATCTTTTTCGTAGTACCCTTCCAAGATAAGTTGACAGACCGCCAAGGGGTTGGTCTGTCAACTTTTTATATATGGAATACAGCAAACTCGTTGTGCCGCAGTGTTTCACTGCGGTATTTTTGTTTTGAAAGGAGATAACAATGGACGCAGTTCAGAAAAGTGAAGCAATCAAAGCCGGCCTGCGAAAAGGCTTTCAGGACGGCAGTTCCAAAATGGCAAGGCGCAAATGCTATGGATACGCGCTTGGTCCTAACGGGGAACTGGAGATAAATCCATGTGAAGCTAAAGTAGTATGCTGGATATTCGAGCGGTATCTTGCTGGAGATAGCTTGGGTAAAATTGTCGCAGGCTTGGAGCGGCAGGGCGTTCGTTCTCCCACAGGCAAGCCTAAATGGAACCGGGAAGCAATCGACAAACTACTCTCTAATGAAAAGTACACCGGGCAGGTGCTTCTCCAAAAAACAATCAGCACTGGCGCTGTACAAATTGAAAACGATGGCCTCATGGAACGGTATCTTTATACCGGCTTCCATGAGGCCATTGTTTCTGATGAGATGTTCCATGCGGTTCAAGAAGAGAAGCAGAAGCGGAGCAAAAACTTGGAAAATAAGTTTGCCATCGGACCGGCATTCTGATAAAATCAAAATAGAGAAAATTATCATAGAGGGTGCGGATTTGCAAAACCAAATCAAAATACCTGGTATCATGGACAGGCATCCGTCTGCCGAGAAAGCACTTCGTGTTGCGGCTTACTGTCGGGTCAGCACACGACAGGAGGAGCAGGATGGTAGCATTAAACAACAGGAGCAATACTATGCTCAATTTATTTCTGGGAATCCAAATTGGACAAATGCGGGAGTTTTCTCAGAACGGGTATCCGGCTTACGCATGAAGGATAGACCTGCGTTTCAGTCCATGATGAAGCTTTGCCATCGCGGGAAAATTGATTTGATCCTTATCAAATCCTTCAGCCGCCTTGGGCGCAATACGCTGGATATGCTACGGGTACTTCGGGAACTCAAAGAATTAGGCGTGGATGTCCATTTTGAGGAAGAAAATCTGTGGCTCCATGACGAGCGCATGGAGATGCTCATCGCAGTGTTCTGTGCATTTGCTCAAAGCGAAAGTGAGAATATGAGTCAAAATATCCGCTGGGGTGTGCGACAAGGGTTCCGAATGGGGACCTCCGGTTATGCAGACTTTGTGTGCTATGGGTATAAGCGAGGCGATGATGGACGGTTGGCTATTGATGAGCCAGACGCTGAGATTGTCCGCAGGATATTCCAAATGCGGGCGGAAGGAAAAAGCGTTGGTGCAATATCCGATTGGCTCTATGAAAGTAAGATATCTTCTCCTACCGGCAAGGAGCGCTGGAGCAGGGAAACAATCAGCAAGCTGCTCCGGAACGAAAAGTATCTGGGTGATGTTTTACTGCAAAAGACTTTTGTGAAGGATGTACTGACGGGCAAACAGTTCAAGAACTGTGGGGAGTTAGAGCGGTATCTCATACAGCAGCATCATCCGGCGATTGTGAGCAGGGAACTGTTTGATCGGGTAAATTAAGATTCGAGTCAATAATAACACATCGAACATATAAGGGGTGAAAAAATGGGACATAGCAAGTTATCAAACCATACTTTTATAAAGGGCAAGTTTATTACCCCAATAAATTCTATACCCAATATGCAGGAATTATCAGATGAAAAATCATGGACATATGGACGAATGCCAGAGTACCTTTGGATCGGATTGATACTCAAACGGTTTGGTCGAGAAGAAGGGTTAAGAAAATCCTACGGTATTATTTCTGTGCTACACGAATTAGCCCCAGATCTCTACACAGCAAGATTATCACAGATATTAAAACTGAATATAGACATTCAAAAAACTTTTTATAACTACATTATTTCTATTGGTGCTAAAGAAGCGCTTGTACCATTAACCATTTTTCTTACAGCAAGCAAGGCACCCACTTTTGCTGAGTGCTTTTACTGTCCTGAACAAAGCGTTGAAGATAGATGCGAAGCGATAATTCAAACAATGCGTGAAATTATGGATCATCAGTCCAACGAGTCCACCGATGTTAGATTTGTTGCACTCTACTTCAATCTGCTTTCAGGAAAAGTGCATCTTCTGAAAGAGCAGATTGATTTGTTAACGGCTTATCCGAAAACTGAGCACACTGATGAAATAATGCGCATGGCTCGTCCAGCGGTACGATCTCATGAAATGATGATTTTGACTTTTGAGACAACTGATTCTGCATATTTGAAAGAATTTTGGAGGTGCGTAAGTGAGATGACAGATTGTAATATATTTGTTATTAAATTTCCAGAGGAAAATAGAGATGTCACAGCATATATTGAAAAGCTACATGAGGTATTTATATATCTCTCGGAATTATTTGTAGTGACAGACCCGCTTGATGAGAAAATGAACGTTTTACTTGGGATTGCAACATATTCCTATAAACGCTTGAAAGAGATTTATGAATACCGATTATTCAATTCTATCTCTGGCAGGAGCTGTGTGCGTGTCTTAATAGAGGACTACATTATGATGAAATATCTCGTAAAAAATGAGTTGTCTCATGATAATATTTGGCGAGATTATCAGTTATATGGTATGGGTTTATATAAGTTAGTTTTAGCCAGGTGCAGGGAAAGCGGTATTTCGGAAGAGTCTCACTTTGATAAAAATTATATTGAAGCGTTAGTTAATGAATTTAAGGGCGAAGAATTCATCGATATGGACACCAAATATTTTGATAAGCAAAACATAAGGGTGAAGGCTGACAGTATTGGCGAGAAAGATCTTTACGGCCTATATTATGACTATGATTCTTCTTTTGAACATGGATTATGGGGATCCATTCGTGAATCTTCTCTGTTAAAATGTAATAACCCGGCTCACAAATATCATTGTGTTCCAGATGTTGAGGCCGAAATCAGGTTGAAAACGGTTATGCCAGACTGTATTATGGTTATGAACAAAACGGTCTCTCTTTTGAACGAGTTCTATGGCATTCCAGAACAGTTGTTAAGTGAGGTATTAAACTTTGAAATCAAACCTATTACTGAATAAAATCAATCTAATCCAAACTGAATATAAAGAATTGCTTACAGCTTTGTTTCCAAAATTAAAAAGTCGCCATGCTCCTGAAGCATTGGATGAAATCAATCTATTTTGGTTGCGTCATATTGAGGAAGTACAACTGTATCTAAGGGCTTGGTTTCCCGGTGAAAACAGTTATGTATTCACAGCTTCTACGTTTATGGATTATGAAGATAATGAACATTTGCCGTTTTTGTTAATGGGAGACAAGCATATTCTCGATGATCCTTTGAGCAAGTATTCAGAAATTCGAAACAAGATGCCAGAAGGCAGAGATGCAGAATTTTTGTATGAACAGATTGGAGTGACGGCAGAGGACAATTTGAAGCTGTTAGAAAATGTTCGTGAAAAAATCTTCATATTGCCATTAAGACTCTTTAACCAATTCAGAGATTGTAATTCAATCTATGAAGTCGGAGAGCAAGCATTTGTTGGCCTTTTTAATGGTATAAATGGTCTGAATGACTATTTCGCAAAGTGTAGCAGCATTGAAGACATCATGAGCTTCGCTCGTGACGACATCGGAAAATTGGTGATGTTTTCGGAAGATGATGATGCAGCACTACCATTTGAAGAACGATTCAGGATTGCGTTAACTGGGACGCAATACATGGTAGATGAAAATAAACCGGATTCATATAATTTCTTTATGCTTGTATTTGGATGCATACAACAAGCCGTCGATGTTATCGTCTCGTGCGTAGAGTACGGATGTATTCCATATATCAGATATCCAGTATCTCTGCACTATATATCTTTACTGTCTGAAAGTATGTTAGACATTGATCACATTATAATCCTTAGGTATAAAATGAGTGTATCATTTATTGTTTATCAATTGTGCAATAAAGAACGACTTGCAAAGGTTCCATTGGATGAGTTTTGGAGAAAAAATAAAGAATATGATTTTAATGAAAAGTTGTTCTCCGCTTTGGAACAACATGGTGTAAACAAAAATAATTTTTTGAGTCTCAAAATTACTCAAGTAGTAATTGATGAAATTGAAAAGTTTTATGAGCAGTTGATTAGTTGAATAAGTTATCCTGATATTAGTTATAGCGTATTTCATAAAGATGAAAACAGCTTAGAAGGATTAACTGATATCTAAACTGTCTACCCTTTACATAATAGGAACATAAAAAAGATATGTTCCGCGAAACCCCGATTTTATCGGGGTTTTTTGCTGTCCAAACGCCGGGATTTCAAGTTGCATATTCGTAGATGTAAAACAGCTATTTTTGCTTTGCGGATAGACTCGAACTCCCGTATAACTGAATAACTGCTTCAAACGGCAGGCAAGTCACCCAAAACTTGTCTGCCGTTTTTGCGTTTCCCCGCCCGAAGTTTTGCAAAAGACTTCGGGCTTTTTTCATTTCACGAAAAGGAGATGACACAATGTACTTTACCGATACTCCCACCCTCAACAGCATAGAGGCGATCATGAAAAAACTGCCCTATGGCTCACAGAAAGGAGACGGTCGATTTCGCAGCTCGTACAAATACACCAAGAAGGACTGCGACTGCAAACTTTGCCTTTACTACAGAAAAAAGACAAGCTGTACCTTAGCGCTTTGCCCTGTGTTGGATATCCGGCTTGGATGCGGCGCTGCTTCCATTGGCGGGGCGGTAAAAGCCGTTTTCAAAGACGCCAAGAATGCAGCATTCCAAAAACGCCTGTCTCAAATATATAACCGAAAGGAGGATACAATCATGATATTTCAAAACAACCGGCATAAGCAGATTTTTGAAACCGAGAGATTCAATCTGCGAAAGCCCACCCAAAAAGCTCTCGCCATTTTGTATCTACTGACCGCTGACAAAGCCCTGTGGCAGAAAACAAAACCGTTCCTGATAAGTAACGGCAAGATTTATTTGAAAGGTGTTCATCTCGGAGATGTATCTACCGACAGCTATGCCCTGTGGAAAGCCGTCAAAGAATTGCAGACCGGTGAGAAACAAATATCGCTGTGCGAACTGGCAGACAGCGGGATCATCTCCGACAACACATTCCGTTTGATTGTGCAGGCGGTAACCATTGCCCACTTCGGTGCGGCGGTGTTTAATAACACGGAGGTGCGCCATGATTAACGCTCTGATTCAAAAAGGAGATCAATCAGCTGTCCTAAAGCTTCCCGATGATCCATTCACTTTACAATATATCAATAAAACGGATATACCTTCTCTGTCATGAATATCTGCTTGCTCAAATAAAGCCTACATGTGTAAGTCAATAGAAAAGTGATGTAAAAGAGCGCATAAAAATATTTTTTCTTCCATCGTTTTTTCATAACCATTTTCAAAACTCTTAAATACTTTTCAAATCAGCGATATAATATATGATTATGAAAAACCAACGGAGGAAAGTAAAATGGAAGAGAGTTTAAGAAAATACAAAGCATATTTAGAAGATGAAGAAAAAAGCGCCGCAACGATGGAAAAATATCTCCGTGACGCACGCACTTTCTTAATATATATAAATGGAAGCGAAATTACAAAGGGTGAAGCAATCCGATATAAAGAATATTTATCACAACAGTACGCACCTGCAAGCGTGAACTCTATGTTGGTGGCGCTGAACAGATATCTGCGGTTCATCGGAAAAGGCGACTGCTGTGTGAAACTGCTGAAAATTCAGCGGCAGATGTTTTGCAGGGAAGAAAAGGAGCTAACGAAAGAGGAATACCAAAAGCTTGTAAAAGCGTCAGAAGGCACACGCCTTTCGTTCGTACTCCAAACCATCTGCGGAACAGGCATCCGGGTAAGCGAGCTTCGGTATATCACGGTTGAAGCGGTAATGCAGGGCAAAGCAGTGGTAAACTGCAAAAACAAAACGCGGGTGATCTTTATCCCCGCGCCTTTACAGAAACTGCTGAAGCAGTATATAAAAAAATCCGGCCTGACAACCGGAAGCGTATTTGTATCAAAGAATGGGAAACCATTGAATCGCTCAAATATCTGGCGAGATATGAAAGCTCTGTGTAGAAAAGCGGGCATTGCTCCGGGGAAAGTCTTTCCCCATAATCTACGCCGCCTCTTCGCCCGCACATTCTACGGCATTGAAAAAGACCTTGTAAAACTTGCCGATATTCTCGGACACGCTAATGTGAATACTACAAGAATTTATACCGTTGAGTCTGGTGATCAACATGCGAGTCGAATGGAAAAGATACAACGTTTGTTAACGACATAATGTAAATTATGTTGTTAACAGCTTCAATATAAACATAAAT
The DNA here is from genome assembly GCA_018376855.1 of Clostridiales bacterium. Lineage (GTDB taxonomy): Bacteria > Bacillota > Clostridia > Christensenellales > QALW01 > JAHAAN01. Next base: position 8,414 of record JAHAAN010000007.1, read on the forward strand.
TTACATAAATATTATACCATAATGGTTCGGAAGCTATCAAGTGTCTACAGCCAATTTTTAAAAATTCGACAAATTTGACAGCAGAACAAGACCGGAAAGCAAGTTTTTTTGTTTGCCGGTCTTGTTTTGCTGTTTTTTTAGCGTTTGTTAGGAAATATCCTTGTGGAATTTCATCTTCTTCTCTTATCCGCTCCCCATACAAACAACATAATTTTGACTATGTCGTCAATGTGATAAGTGCAGAACGTAAAAAAGGACGCAAACACACAAAACACATATTTCTACGATTGTATTCTAAAATATTCGGTACATTAAAACGCGCAAACAAAGCCGGAAAATTTTTAAATATTTCCGGTTTTGTTTTCATGGAACAATACATTCTGTCTTCTGATGGATTTTCAAATTTTGCATGAAAATTCATTGAAAAACATCTTTGCTTATGTTATAATTGGGTATGTACATAATGAAGGTATTTGCAAGTGCTGACGACATAATCAAAATTATGTTGTTACACGCTTCTATGTGCGCCGTGCATCCTCCGTTTATGCGGTACATAAACGAAGCTGCGGCAAAAAATGCTTTCAAAGCAGGGAATACATTGCCCTAAAAGCAGTAATTCGGTTCGTTTATCCTTTTTACACTCCGGGAATCAGCCTGAAAACGGTGTTGTCGGAAAATGCCCGATCACATATGACAAAAATATTTAAAAGGAGGTTAAAACCAATGACAAAAGCAAAAAACACTAAGAGAGCTTTGCTTATGAGCGCCCTTTCGATGATACTGTGCATGGCAATGCTCATCGGTTCCACCTTCGCGTGGTTTACCGATTCAGTTACAAGCGGGAAGAACAAAATCGTTGCGGGAAACCTTGATGTAGAGCTTTACCATGTGAAAGACAATAAAGAGACCCCCGTAACGGCAGACACAAACCTGTTCCTTGAGGACGCGCTTTGGGAGCCGGGCCATGTTGAGGTCGTAAACCTCAAGGTTGCCAATGTCGGCACACTTGCGCTTACATACAAGCTGGGAATCAATGTTGCGGCAGAAAAGGAAGGCACAAATGCTGCGGGCGAAGCCTTCAGGCTGTCTGACTACATTAAGTTTGCGCTGATCGACGGCAACAACACTTATGACACCCGCGAAGCTGCGATTGCAGCTGCCGCCGAAAATGCTGCAGATCTTTCCGATCTTGCCGTGAATGAAAGCGGCGTTCTGTATCCCGCCTCAAAGGCAACTGAAGAAAACCCGGATTCCCGATATGTAACCGTTGTGGTCTACATGCCTGCGGCCGTTGGCAATGAAGCCAACTACAAGACCGGCACGGAAGCTCCTGAAATCGATCTCGGCGTAACGCTCGTTGCTGCTCAGACTCCGTATGAAGACGACAGCTTCGGCAAGGATTACGACAAGGATGCCGAGTATCCAAGCGTCTCGGTTTCTTCAGCCGAAGAATTTAAAGACGCGATCAAACCGGGGGCAGCTATCACTGTTTCCGATGATATTGATCTTGCAGCAGCCGGATATGACAACAATAACCCTTTTGTGATTGACGCTGATAATGTAACAGTGGATTTCAATGGAAAAACTATCAATGCGTTGAATGTCGGTTTTAAGATAACAGGAGATAATGTTACCATAAAAAACGGTACGATCAGCCGCCCGGAAGGAAGAACCTACTCTTATGGGTTAATGCTTAACGGTGTAAATACTACTGTTGAAAATGTAACGATTTATTCGGGAATCAATGTATCGGGCTATAATCCCGATGACAGCGTTAAGCCCGGAGTTTCTGCCAAAATCGTTAATTGCAGCATTATTTTGGACTGTGAATGGGCGTATTACGCTGCATGCGCACAGGGCGAATCCTCCGTCATAGTAGAGAACGTTGAAATCACCAGAACTAATGCAGGAAAAGCCAATTATTACTTCTGGGTTGAAAAAGAATTTACAGATGAATTGGGTCATGTTTCCGATTCCTATATCGGCATCAATTATGTAACAATGAATTCAACCTGTGATACAGCCTTATTTAACCCGGGCGGACTGGAACCTGTGGATTTAACAATCTAAGATAATGAATTCGAGGATCCGTTTGCTTAAATGACTGAAAATCCAAAAACAAAGAACGGCGGCTTTTTTGTCAACGCCACATAAGGAAGCAATTTGAAAAGAATAATAAAATGCAACTTTATGGGCGTTTCAAAGGCAAAAAGACAGCGCAGACCTTATTTACACATAATGTTGAACGACGGCATGGAATAATCCTTGCCGTTATTTTTTGCAATTTAGTTGACATTTTCCACTTTTAAATTATAATATAGTTGACATTTTCCACCAAATAGGAGGCTTGAAATGCAAAACAGTAAACTGATTTCAAAGGTACGGGAATTTAACAGACTGTATATGCCGACAATGAAATTGCTCGGCAATCACTATCTCGGTTCTGAATATTCTGTGCCAGAAGCAAGGGTGTTCTTTGAAATATACGAAAATGAAGGATGCAATGCCGCCCATATTGCCGAAAAAATGAATATAGACAAAAGTTACCTGAGCAAGATTATTTCATCACATGAAAAAAGCGGTTATATCATTAAAAAACCGTCGAGCACAGATAAGCGTGCCTATGACTTGTATTTGACCGTCAAAGGCAAAGAACGGACATTGGAATTTATTCGAGACTCCAACAATGAAATCGGCAATATACTGACTCACCTATCTGTTGAGGAGCAACAAAAAATGTATGCAGCACTTGAAATTGTAATGGATTTATTGAGAAAGAAGGTATAGAAAATGAAAGTCGTATCATATAGTCCCGAATACAAAAATGATTTTATCGAGATGAATAGGCTTTGGATTTCCTCTATGTTTGTAATGGAAGCCGAAGATGAGCGTGAACTTGCCAACATCGAGCCATATATAGAGAATGGCGGTCAAATTTTCTTCGCTCTGGATGATAATAACAATGTTATGGCTTGCTGTATGATAGCCCCCAGAGATGACGGCGATTGGGAAATTATGAAATTTGCCGCCAAAGGAATGTATACGGGAACGGGTGCAGGAAGTGCGTGTTTTAAAGCTTGCATTGATTATGCAAGAGAACAAGGCATTGAAAGGATAATAATCGTATCAAACCGTAAATGTGTTCAAGCGGTACATCTTTACAGAAAGTTTGGGTTTATTGAAATGCCGGTTGACAAAGAAAAATTTCCGTTTGAACGGGCAGACATTGCTTTTGAAATGTTTTTACAGCAATGAAACTACAGCGGCAAGTTGCATAAACTACCTAACGCTGCGCGCATACACTTTCGGATAAAGATAGCATTTTCCATCTTCTTTAGTCTCATACCGTAACAAGCATGGAAACTGTATTGACAGTTTCCGCAAGAAGAAAACGATGTAACCCATTTTATTGAGTTACATCGTATCCTGAAACTTCCTTATATGGCGTTGACATTAAAAAGCCGCCGTTTTTTCCTTTCTTCTACCCTGCGAACCGATCTATTCCTCCCGCGCGATCTTAGCGCCCGATCCGGTTCCGATTCGGTCGGCTCCTGCCGAAAGGAAGGCTTCGCATGCTTCCAGCGTTCGAATGCCGCCGGAGGCTTTGATTTGGCATCGTCCGCCTACGGCGCGCTTCATAACGGCAATGTCCGAAAGCTGCGCGCCGCCGGCGCCAAAGCCCGTGCTGGTCTTAACGAAGTGCGCGCCAGCCTCCGCAGCGCAAAGGCACGCCCTTTCGATTTCCTCCTCACTGAGAAAGCAGGTTTCCAAAATCACTTTAACGCAGGCGCCTCCGGCGGCCTGCACCACGGCTTCAATATCCCTGCGCACATAGTCAAAATCGCCCTGCTTCACCGCGCCGATTGCAAGAACCATGTCGATCTCGGAAGCGCCGTTTTTCACTGCCTCCGCTGTTTCAAAGGCCTTACAGGCGGATGTATTCGCACCTTGCGGAAAGCCGACCACCGTCGCCACTTTAACGGACGTGCCCGCAAGCTCTCGCGCGCAAAGCGAAACAAAGCGCGGATGCACGCACACCGCCGCAAAACGATATTGTTTCGCGTCCTCGCACAGCTGCAAAATTTCCCTTTCCGTTGCCGTGGGCTTCAGCTCCGTGCTGTCGATCCTTGATAAGATTTCCTGTTTATCCATAAGCGTTCCACCCTCTATTGAATATATTCGTAAATCAGCGGCGGCAGCTCGCACGGGCTGCCGGAATAGTCCAGCGCCGTATCCAGCAGCACAGTTGCTTTGGCAAACAGCCGCTCATCAGAAGCGTGCATAACGGCCAGCGGTTCACCCTGCCGCACGGCGTCGCCCAAGGTCTTTTTCATTTCGATCCCCGCGCCGTAATCAATCCGTTCTCCCTTTATATGCCGCCCCGCGCCCAGCTCCAGCGCCGCCATGCCGATGCGCTCCGCACGCATCGCCGAAATAAAACCGCTTCGGGGCGCCGCATACACCGCCATATACCGAGCTGACGGCAGAAGAGAGAAATCCTCCAACACGCGCACATCCCCGCCCTGCGCAGCGACAAACGCGCGAAACCGCGCAAGCGCGCTTCCATCCGCAATACTTGTTTTGAGCAAACTGCACGCATGCTCATACGTTTCAGCAAGGCCCGCCATCACCAGCAAGCGCTCTCCTAAGCCTAAACAGACCTCCATTAAGGGAGTGCCGTTCAATTCCCCTTTAAGCGCGCGAATAGTCTCCATGATCTCCAAGCTGTTGCCGATCATGCTGCCCAAAGGGCGGTTCATATCTGTAACGACCGCCTGCACCTTTCTGCCCGCAGCACGGCCGATCTCCACCATGGCTTTAGCAAGACTGCGCGCCTGCGGAAGCGTTTCCATAAACGCGCCGCTGCCGCATTTAACGTCAAGCATAATGCAGTCCGCGCCCGCCGCCAGCTTTTTACTCATGATGCTGGAGGCGATCAGCGAAACGCAGGGGACGGTTCCCGTTACGTCGCGCAGCGCGTAAAGAATTTTATCAGCCGGAGCAAGATCGGCCGACTGGCCTGTGATGCAAAGCCCTATTTCCGAGGCGATACGCTTGAACTCCTGCATGGAAAGATCCACGCGCATGCCCGGTATGCTTTCCAGCTTATCCACCGTGCCGCCCGTATGCCCTAACCCGCGGCCGCTCATTTTCGCCACTACCGCGCCGCACGCCGCCAGCATGGGCGCCAGCACCGGCGTTACCCCGTCGGCCACGCCGCCGGAGGAATGCTTATCCACCTTAACGCCCGGAATCGCACTCAGATCGCAGACCTCGCCGGAGCGCGCCATTGCGTCCGTCAGCTCCGCCGTTTCACGCGGCGTCATACCGCGAAAAAAGATCGCCATCAGCATGGCGCTGATCTGATAATCGGGAATGCTCCCGTCCGTAACGCCCTGAACGAACGCGCGCAGCTCCTCGCGCGAAAGCTCTCCCCCGTCGCGTTTCTTTTCCAGCATCTGCAGCATCATAATATTTGCGTCAGCTCCTCATAGCTTCGCACCGTATAGGTGGGAAGCTCGCTTATTTTTTCACCGGGACAAAACCACACGGTATCTATGCCCGCATTGCGGCCCGCCTGCACATCGGCGGTGAGACTGTCCCCCACGAGCACAGCCTGCTGCGGATCCGCGCACGCAAGCGCGTCAAGCGCATAGCGCACAAAAGCGGCGTCCGGCTTTGCAAGGCCGATCTCACCGGAAATCACGATCGCGCGGAAATACTGCGCGATCCCGCTTTTTTCAATGCGCGAACGCTGAATAAAGCCCACGCCGTTGGTTACAAGCGCAAGAGAATACTTTTCCGCCAAGCGGCACAGCAGCTCCCGCGCGCCGTCAAATAAAAAAGCCTGCTGCGAAAGCCGATTCATATATTCCTTTGCAAGCAGCTCTGCGCTCTCCCGAATGCCCGTTTGTGCGGAAAACAGCTCAAAGCGCCGGATCTTAAGCGCCTCCTGCGAAACCTCGCCGCGCTCATAGGCCCTCCACATTGCGTCGTTGATCTCATGATACAGCCGCAGCAGCCTCTGCTCCGGCGCGATGCCGCGCTGTAAAAGAAGCTCCGAAAGCGCGGCGGCCTCAGAGCGTTCAAAATCAAACAGCGTTTGATCGGCGTCTAACAAAACATAGCGATATCGCTTCATAGCGCCTCCGTTTTCAGGTAAAAGCATAGCAGAGGTTTTCATCCTCCAAAAAAATCCACTCTCCAGGAATGTCATGCTCCTTCAGATAAATCTCCAAATGCGCGGCGGCAATTCCCAGATCAATATACTGCATCTTATTGGCGATCAGGCTGCGCTGGCGCAGCGAAAGCAGAATGCCCTTTTCATCCGCCTCAAACCGCCACGGCTGCCGGTTCATGGAGGACGGAGCGGACGATGCGGCAAAGCGCGCAGCCTGCTCGATCACATCGGCGTCCGGCACGCCGGGCTGAATTTCAAACAGTTCATCAAACGGCGCCTTTTCGGTATGCTTCTCGCTCGGCTCCGCCTCAGATTCCCCGATGGCGATCACCGCATACAGCTCCTCGGAATCGTTATGCTCAAACAGGTGCAGCGCCGAAGCATGGTTATAAGAACCGCACACCCAGCAGGTCTTAAGCCCGCGCGCCGTGCATTCAAGCACAAAGCGCTCGCCGGCCATTCCCACCTTTTGGCGCTCATGCTCGGCGTCCTTCTTGCAGAAGACCGCTGCAATCCCTGCCGCGCCTTCGATCTTCCCCCCGAACGTATCAAAGGGATTCTCCTCCTGCCCGATCAAAGATTTATAGGCAATGCGTACCTCTCCGTACATAGCGCGCAGCAGCGCCTCGCATTCCAGCAGCGCCGCCTCGTCGTTTTCATCAATCGGCTCGGCGTTAAAGACGCGCGTGGAAAAACGCTCCGAAGCTGCGCTGAGCCATTGTCGTCGATAATCACTGTCCATATTGAAAAAATTCCCTCCCGATAAAGTTTTCATTTTATATTTCAGGACGGCAGGCAAAACGCCGCCATCCATGATTTCAAGCTATATCTCCCGCCTGCCGTTTACAAGCACGCACGCCGGACGCGAACGCAGATCAAGCGGATGCCCGCGGAAGATTACAAGATCCGCATCCTTCCCCGCTTCGACCGTGCCGACTCTATCTGACAGCCCGCACAGCTTCGCGGCGCCGGCTGTCAGCGCCCGCATGGCCGCAGCCTCGCTCAGCCCCTCGCGCACGCACACCGCCGCCGTGGCCGAAAGCATCGAAACCGGCACCTCCGGATGATCCGTTCCGAAAGCGAACTCAATTCCCGCCTGTTCCAAAACGGCCGCGCTCTTCCATGAAAGGTTCTGCATTTCTAACTTCGGATGCCCCATCAGCAGCGGACCGAGAACGCACCGCACCCCATGCTTTTTCAGCGTTTCGGGCATCAAGTAGCCCTCCGTGCAGTGATCTATCGTATAGCGCAGGCCGAATTCCTCGGCCACGCGGATCGCCGTTTGAATATCGTCGGCCCGGTGCGCATGGATTTTGAGCGGAAGCTCGCCTCTGAGCGCCGGAAGCAGCGCCTCGCACTTTGCGTCCGACTCCGGCAATTCGGCCTCCGAGCCTGCATATTCCAGCTTTCTTTGATACTGCCGCGCCTGCGAAAGCGCCTGCCGCAGCAACGAGACCGCCGCCATGCGCGTAACGGGCGCAAGACCCTTTTCCCCGTAAATGCGCTTTGGGTTTTCCCCAAAGGCGACCTTCATCGCCGCCGGCGCAAGCAGAAGCATCTCCTCCAGCGCGCTGCCCGCCGTTTTCACGGCGCAAAACTGCCCGCCAATCACATTCGCGCTGCCCGGCCCTGTAACAACCGTCGTTACACCCGCCTCAAGCGCATCGCGGAACGCACGGTCGCGCGGATTGATTCCGTCCACTGCGCGCAGCTGCGGCGTAACGGGATCGCCGATCTCGTTCACGTCGTCGCCGGCAGAGCCGGCGCTGTCCTCCAAAAGCCCGACATGGCAGTGCGCGTCGATCAGCCCCGGCGTTACAAACGCGCCCTCGGCATCCAGCACCTCGCAGCCCTCCGCCGGCAGATGCTGCCCCACTGCGGCAATTTTCCCGTTATTGATTAAAATATCCTGCCCGCTTCGGAACCGCCCGGACGGCTCCAGCGCCGCAGCGTTTGCAATCAACAGCATATTCCTTCCCTCACAGCTCCAGCTTCATCGTGCGGCACTGACGGATTTCCAGCTCAATAGACGAACCGCCCCCGAAGATTCGGTTCATTTCATTCATATAAGCGCTTTTGATCTCCACGGGAACAAAGGCCTCGATCGTGCCGCCGAAGCCGCCGCCGTGTACGCGGCACGCGCCCTTTCCCGCAAGAATATGCTGCGCCGCCGCAAGCGCCACCGGAATCGCCTGCGCCTTCGCCCCTGCCGGATACAGGTTTTGCAGCTTGCACCAAGAGCTTTCGCCCGATGCGTTGACAGCGTTAAAAAATTCCTGAAGCCTTCCCTTGCGCAGCGCGTCCGCCGCCGCAAGCGCTCTGTTATTTTCCTCATAGAAGTGGATCGCCCGCAGGATCGCCCTGTCGCTTACGGCGCCGTAAAGCTCGCCTAGAGAGCAAAAGAATGTTTTTTCCTCCACCTGCCGCAGCTTTTCCTTTCCGAAATACGCGGCCACCTCGTGCATCTCCTCGGTGATGGCGGCATACTCGCCCGTAAGATCGGCGTGATCGGCGTGAACGTCGGTAATGACCATGCTGTAGCCGTTCTTCTGAAAATCAAATTTGATCGGCGTTACTTCAGGATTTTGAGGATCCCTGAAATCAATGCCGATGATCCCTCCCCACGCGCACGCCAGCTGATCCATCAGCCCGCAGGGCTTGCCGAAATACACATTCTCCGCCCACTGCGAGATCTTCGCCATTTCCATAGGCTCCATCGAGCCGCCGTTATACAGCTCGGAAAACACCGTGCAGATGAGGATCTCAATGGCTGCGGAGGAGGAAAGCCCCGATCCGCGCAGCACGTCGCTGAGAACATAAGCGTTAAAGCCGCCCACCGCATAGCCCGCATCGGCAAACCGACGCGCGATCCCGCGGATCAGCGACTCCGTGGTGCCGCGCTCCTTTACATCGGCGTCCAAGCTGTTCAAATCCACGCAGAATTCGCGTTCAAAGCCTTCCGAAACGATGCAGACCCGCAGATCGTCCGTTTTCTGCGCAGCGCAGATCGTATCCAGCTGCACGCTGCCCGCAAGCACCATGCCGTAGTTGTGATCGGTGTGATTGCCGATCAGCTCCGTCCGCCCGGAGGTGGAAAAAAACGAAAAATCCTCGCCGGCAAAGCGCTCAATAAACTTTTTGGCAAGCGCCTTATAGCGCCTAAGCTGACGCTGGCTGTTTTCCGCGCCGTACAAACGCTCAATCGCTCTCTGCGCCGTTTTGGAATCCAGCCTTGTGTACAAATGAACTGCCATATACAAACCCTTCCCTGAAAATCAGTATACCTTATATTGATGATAGTATATCATAAAAACAGAATTTTTCAAATAGGTTCTTGCGAAATCCGCAAATTCCTATTATAATATTTTTAAATATGTCTATAACAATCCACACAAATGCCGCCTCTGCGGCGGCGGAACGGAGTTTACATGGATCACGATATTCTTTTTTACATTGAAATATGCACCTCTTACGCAGTAAAGAACGGCCTGTGCGGCAAAGCGGACGAAGACCTTGTACGCAACCGCCTGTTAGAGCTGTTCCGTTTGGATGCGCCAAGCGAAAAAAAAGCTGCGGAAGCCGAGCTTCCGGAATATATTGCACAAACCCTTTCCCTGATGACGGACTACGCCGCGCAGGCCGGCCTGTTCGAGCCGAACACGCCCGTTTTTCGGGAGATTTTTGAAAACCGCATCGGCGCGTGTATGCTGATGTGGCCCTCTGCGGCGGAGGCGGAATTCAGCCGTCTGTACCGCGAACAAGGCCCGCGCGCGGCGACGGACTGGTTTTATGCGCTGTGCCGCAAGAGCAACTATATCCGCACGCAGGAGATCGCGCGCAACCTGATCTTCCACGAAGCAACGCCCTACGGGGAAGCCGAAGTAACGATCAACCTGACCAAGCCGGAAAAAGACCCGCAGGAAATCGCGCGCCAGCTTGCCGCGCCGCAAACGAACTACCCTAAATGCCAGCTGTGCAAGGAAAACGTTGGCTATGCCGGGCGCGTCAATCACCCTGCGCGCCAGCTGCTGCGCACCGTGCCGCTCACACTCAACGGCGAAGCTTGGCGGATGCAGTACAGCCCCTATGTTTATTTCAACGAGCACTGCATCGCGCTTTCGGACAGCCACACGCCGATGGACATCTGCCGCGCGACCTACGTGCGCCTGTTTGACTTTTTAGATCAGTTCCCGCATTATTTCATCGGTTCTAACGCCGGCCTGCCCATTGCGGGCGGCTCCATCCTCTCCCATCTGCACTTTCAGGGGGGAAGGCATACGCTGCCGATGATGAAAGCGCCCGTGCTGCGCCGGTTTGCCTGCCGTGAGCCTGAAATCGAAGCGTCGCAGCTCAAATGGCCTATGCCGGTGCTGCGGTTAGAAAGCGAAAACCGCGAAGCGCTGACAGCGCTTGCAGAGCGGGTTACGCTCGCATGGGAGCAGTACAGCGACGCCTCTCAGGGAATCTACGCCCATACCGACGGCACAGCGCACAACACGATCACGCCGATCTCCCAAAAGCAAGACGGCAAATATATTTTGGATCTGGTCTTCCGCAACAACCTCACCAGCGCGGAATTCCCGCTGGGAATTTTTCATCCGCATCCCTGCCGCCACCATATTAAGCGAGAAAATATCGGCCTGATCGAAGTGATGGGGCTTTTCATTCTTCCCGGAAGGCTCAAAAACGAGCTGGCGCAAACCGTTTGCTACCTGTGCGGGCAGGAATATGACGCTGCCGCCGTGGAGCCGCACAAAGCGTGGGCCGATGAGATCCGCGCGCGCCGCAGCTTCCGTTCTCCCGAAGAAGCGCAGGCAGTGCTGCGAAACGAGCTGGCGCAGCTGTGCATGCAGCTGCTCGGAGACGCCGCCGTGTTCAAGGACACTCCCGAAGGAAACGACGCCTTCGCGCGCTTTATCGGCCGCTGCGCACTGTAGGCAGCGCCGCGCGCAAAAGCTTTGCATTTGCAACAAAAAGAAGAAAGAGGAATCTGCATGAAAAAAAATCACCCCGCCATAAGCCTGTGGAGCGGCGTTCTGCTGAGCGTCATCATCTGCGCCGTCTATGCGGCGGCTGTGAGAAACGATCCCGAACGCCTTGCAATGTTCGGAATCTCCGTGATATTTCTTTATTTTTTAAGCCTGCCCGTTCTTCTGCTGGCGGCTAAAAGCCAGCAGAGCGCGCGCGAAGTCAACCGCCGCTTAGAGCTGCTCTCGTGGCCCCTTCCCGGCGAAGCAAACACAAAGCTTTTGAGCCGCCGGCTCATAACAAAGCTGCTGACACTGCTTGCCGCCGTGCTGGTGCTGTTCGCACTGTTTTTGCTTTCCGACACAATGGACGCCGCATCAGCCGCCGTGCTGGGCGCCGGAGCGCTGACGCTGCTGGGCGGAGCGCTGATTTACCTGCACCAAAGGGCATTCCTGCTTTACGGCGGCAACAGCTTTGTGCTGTGCCATAACGCCATGTATCTTTCTGGAACCATGCTGAAGCTGGACGGCCAAATGAACGCCGTTTTTGAAGTGGCGTTAGACGATAAAAAGCACGTTCTGCGTTTGGGAATCACGCAGAAGGGAAACAATAACTACTTACAGATCCCCGTACCGGCTGACCAGCTGGGCAATGTGAACCGATTCATCGAGGAGCTGGAAGCGCATTTTGAAAAGAATAAGGCGGAGCGCTGACAGGCAATCGCTTTTAAAAAGCCTTTCAAACCGTTGTTCTTTGCTTTACGGCATTCCAAAATTCCAAGAAAGGAAGCTTTCGTGCAAGCGAAAGCAGCGTTCATAAAATGAGCAGTATCTTCAACCCTTCCGAGGGCAGGCAGACCGAAAACGATAACAAAAAGCTATACCGAAACATTACGATGCAGCGCCTCCTGCGCACAGGCATTACCGTGTTCGGAATTCTTTTGATGCTTTCTCTGCTCGCCATTGCCTATGCTATTCTTATTCCCGAAAGCGATTCGACCTCGTTTATGATATGGCTGCTCACAGGTCTGGCGCTGCTGGCCGTTTCCGCCGCAGGGCTGATCGTAAGCATTGCGCTCCAGGAAAAGGCAAACGGACTGTTCCGCAATTTATTAGTGGTTTGGCATTACAACGCGCTGTTTCTCTCCCGCTTTCTAAAGATGGACGCGCGGCGCAGAAAGGCGTCCTATTCCCGTTATCTGCTGACAGCCTCCGCCGTCTGCGCGGCGCTGGGCGCCTTGTTTTTGCTGCTCCAGCCGGATATTTCCGCAATGTATCTGCTGCTGTTTATTGCCGCCGGCCTGCTGCTGATCCTTGCAGGGCTGTTCCACCCGATATGGATCTACTTTTACAACCGCCTGCTGTGCCTGTTCTTCGGAAAGCAGCAGCAGATTGTGCTGTCGCGCACAGGGCTGTGGATGAACGGCCGGTTTATTTCCTTCGGCCTGAGCATAACGCTGTACAAGGTAGAGCTGCAGGAGATCGGCTCCTTCAAGTGCCTTGTATTCTTCCTGCAAAGCAGAAGGGGCTATCAGCTCGGCGCACGGGAAGTAACCGTTCCCGCGCCGCCCTCCGCTTCGGAAGAAGAGCTTAAGGAGCTGCTCTCGGTATACAATTCCCCTGATCTGCTTGCCGGCCGCTCTCCCCGCGCAAGCGTATAAAAAGCCTGCCCAAAATGCGGCGCCGTCTTCTCGCACAAAAAATATGAAACAGGCAGAAATCTGCGCAAGAAATCATTTCTCAAGGACATATTTTCCAAAAACGGCTTGTATTCCGAAAATTCAGCGGAATACAAGCCGTTTTCCATATCTCCTCACCTTGAAAAATAAAATAAATATCCGTAAAATACGGGTACCAATGAAAACGGAGGTGCACATATTATGCACAGTCAAGATCACATCGTAGGCATAGACCAATTCGGAAGACTCGTGGAACAAAGCCACGGCGACAACGGAAAGCAAGTCGGAATGTTTTTCTGGGCATGGCTCGGCCAGCCCTTTCTCAGCGGCTTTTGGGATGCACAGAAGATCTCTGAACTGCCGGACGGCAAGAATATCCTTTATTATCAGGACAACAAGGAGCTCAGTCCCAGCGGACAGGGGCACTGGTGGGGCGAACCTCTTTGGGGCTACTACAACAGCATGGATGAATGGGTTATTCGCAAACAGTTAGAAATGCTGACGACTGCCGGCGTTGACTATATCGCCTTTGACACCACCAACAACGTTACCTACAATAAGGTATACTGGCCGGTGATGAAAGTTATTACCGAAATGATTGAGCAGGGCTTTAACCCGCCGCGTGTAACCTTCTACACCCACACGCGCTCTATCAAAACCGTTCTGCGCCTGTACGAGGATATTTATAAACCGAACGTCTACCCACAGAGCTGGTACCGGCTGGACGGAAAGCCTTTTATCATCGCTTTCACTGATCCTGCGGCAGATTTGGCGGCGGAAGGGATCACCGACCACTCTGTTTCCACCTATCACCCGGAGCCGTATCCGAAAGAGATCGAGGATTTCTTCACCTTCAAGCGCCCGCAGTGGCCTACGAACGACGTCGTTTACCCCGACGGCCTGCCGTGGGTGGAATGGATCTATCCGCAGCCGATCCACACCGACGTGATGAACGTTACCGTGGGCAGCCATCCTAATGTGCCGATGAGCTTTACGATCACGCGCGGCCTTGAAAACTGGGGACGCGGCTGGGATCCCGTGAATAAGGTCAACGTTCCTGAGGACGCGGAAAAGGGCACGTTCGTGCAGCGCCAGTGGGATAACGCCATTGCAGAAGCGGATAGACTCAGCATGGTATTCGTGGGCGGCTGGAACGAGTGGATCGCTTACAAGCAGCTTTGGGACGGCGAATATATGCTCTGCGACGCCGCAACGATGGAGCTTTCCCGCGATATCGAACCCATGAAGGGCGGCTATGAGGATGCGTTCTACTTACAGCTGATTCAGAATGTTCGCAAGTTTAAGAGCGTCGGAATGAAAAACACCACCACGGAAGACGGCGTTTATTATAAAGTGGACGCTTCCGGCATGGCGCGCGATGAATATTCCTGCTGCGAGGCCGTGCGCTACACGCAAAAGGCTCCTGCAAACGCACTGCAAAAGGTTGAAGTTTCCAACGATGCCGAAACCGTAACCTTTACCGTTACCTGCAAGGACGACATTACTCCCTTTGCGGGCGATCCGGCATGGATGAATCTTTATTTGGGAATGGGAGCGCCGGCGCAAAAGGGCTGGGAAAGCTACGAATATGTGCTGCGCGCAAAGAACGGCAGTGAAATGGCTCTCTATACGCTGGCAGCGGACAAAAGCGTTTCCGAAAAGCTCACCGTTCCTTATCAAGTGAACGGAAACCGCTTAACGGTTACGATTCCGCGAAGCGTGATCTGCGCCTATACCCTCTATTTCAAGGTAACCGACAGCGTGGAGGGCGACGGCATTATGGACACCTACACCTCCGGAAGCGCGATGCCGATGGGACGCCTGAGCTACAGCTACCGGCTGAAGTAGTCCTCGCTCAAATTTCTCTATTTTAATAAAAAGCGCTTTTGCAGACCAATTCCTTGATTGCTTTTCGAGTCTGAAAACAGCTGCTTCACGATCAAAAACCCGGCGGATATCCGCCGGGTTTTGTTTTCCGGTATTTGGGGAAAAAAGGGGCGGCGGAAGGAGACCGAACCGCCGCGCCGAAGCGAAGCGAAGGCTGTAGGCGTGCGGGCGCGGAAGTCGCCCCGATTGCGGTTGGAGAAAACGATTCTTTCCGTTTTATTGTTTTTAAAATCATCCTGTTAAAATTTCCATTGTCAAAAAGGCTCTTTGAGGGATTACAGAGATTATTAAGGGGAAAATTGCCCCATCGCTCCCTTAAAAGGAAAAAGAGCGTTTTAAGAAAATGTTTGGAAGAAACGAAGCGAAAATGCATAAGCGCTTCAAAATAATTGCCGCAAAGCGATCGTTTGCGGCCACTGTACCGCGGCCGCAAAAAAGACGGCGCCACACAAAAAGAACCGGCTGATTTTTTGCAGCCGCATTAGGGCGACTTCCGCGCTCGAACCGCCTACAGCCTTCGCTTCGCTCCGCCGCGGCGTTTCTCCCCCTTCCGCCGCCCCGCGGCAAAAGCAAGAAACCTGCTGCTGCCCAGCACAGCCATTTCTCTAAAAACAAACCGTTACCCTAAGCCGACGCATGATTTTAATATTCCTCTTTCTGGAATTCCGCATCCAGCCATGCGGCACGGCGGGCGATCCATGTTTTCATAAACTGCGCCTGACCCTGTATGCTTTTGCGGGAGGAAATATTCTCCGGCACGGGCCAGATCCCCGTTTCCAAAATCGAATAGACTTTAAAATTTTCTTTAAAGGAGCGCTCGATCAGGGCAACAGTGCTGTCCACCAGCTCCGCATATGTATCGACGGCCAGCGGCTTCATTTCCGCCCAACGCTCGCTCATTCGCCTGCGGAACGCAGAATCCTTCATCAGCGCTTCAAAATAAGTGCCCCATCTCGGCTCCCAGCCCTCCGATTTCATCCATTCCGGGTTTGAGGAATGGTTGGCAAGGCCGCTGTCAAAATCCCACACGGGGCCCATTTTCAGCTTGCCGCCCGCGTCCTTATGAAAATAAATGCTGGAGGTAAAATCACTGTCGCAGTTTTTGAACAGGGTTTCGATCAAAAACCAGTCGATAAAGCTGTCCACATCAATATATTCTTCATAGCCCGCACCGCTCATGATCGCGTTTTCCGCCTGAATAAAATACGACGCTAAATACGCTCTCTGTTCTGCAGTCAGCTTTGAAGCATTCGGATCCTTAAACGTTACGCACCAGCCCTGCGGCGTTTGAAAATAGTCATACCCCTTCACGCCCTCGGCGCGAAAATCCTTTTCCAGCTCAAACACACAGCCGACGTCTGCGCCAAGCGCGCGGTCGTTCAGCGCAAGCTTTGTGCTTGAAATTTCCACATGATCGCCCAGCAGATAATTGCCGCGGTAATCGCCGTTGACAAACACATCCACAAACCGCATGCGCGGCGTGTAGCCGATCGCATCAAAATGCCTTGCGGTTTCATAGGCGGTATAGTTGCGCATCAGGGAAAGGTCGATATGGCTGGCAACGAGCACCCAGCTCTTTTCCGCCGTGAGATCAAGCACGGCCGTATGCTCCCCGAACTTCAGCATATACGGCTTTTTTTCCAAGCCGGAGCTGTAATTTCCGCGTATTTTAACGTCAATATTGGTCGGGGGCAGATCCGCGCCGTAGGAGGCGCCGTTTCCCAAGATCGTTACGCTTGCTTTCACATATTCCCACTTCGATGTAATCTCCTCGCCGCCGAAGGTGTTGATGCAGACGCACGGCAGCCCCGTCTGCAAGGAGCGCACATGCACGGCAAACACTCTCTCGCTGCTGCCGCTGACGATCCTCAGCTCCCCCTCCTGAGAAAAATCCGCCTCCGTAACGCCGGAGATCAGCTCCTCTCCGTTCAGATACACCCTGCCCGCCGCCTCAAAGCTGGCCGTCAGCTTATCGAGCCGCTGCCCCGGCGGCAGCAGCGCCGTAATGCGGTGTGCCTGCACGTCGATGGCGCACGAAACATCAGCCCCCAGCGAAGGATTGATTCCGCTGAGAAACGAGAGCGAATTCAGCCGTGCCGGAAGCTCTGCCGAACCGCCGTCCCTCAGGCGGTACAGCCGTTCAGCCGTGCTGCGTTCCTCCCCGTCGCTGATACGGTAACGAAGCGAAAGCTTTAGCGGTTCCCCGCCCCCAAAGGCGCACACCCGAAGCATATAATAGCCCTGCTCCAGCCAAACGGAGCGGCTGCCCGCCGTATCCGCCTCAAGAGAGACCTCCTCAATCAGCTTTTCCCCATTCAGAAACAGCCTTGCTCCGCCCTTTACCGAAAGAGTAAACGTATACTCCCCCGCATTTTTGGCGTGAAAATACGCCGCATATTCCGCATATCCGTTAGTACTCAGCTCCTCCGGCAGCAGCAGCGCGCTGACGGCGGTAACGTATTTCTCCAGCGCCGGCACGCAGCCGTCCAAGGAATCCGGAAATGCATTTTTACCCGACGCATAAGCGCGCAGCGAAATACCCGTAACCAACTCTTCAGCCTGCACGGAAACAGGCTGAAGCGGTTTCTCCGAATATGTCTCCGTCTCCGCTGCGGGAATCATAAAGACCCCGTACAGCACGCAAACTATCCCCGCAAACAGCAGCAAAGCCGCCGGAAGCCATTTGTCGATCTGTTTCATATACTGCTCCTACCGCATTTTCCCCAATCATTATATGCATTGTACCATGCAAAAAGCCGGATTTCAAGAGCTGATATAAAATTCACCTTTCTAAAATGCATTCATTTTTGCAGATTCTGCGAATATTCTTTTATAAAAGCCGACGATTCTCATTAAACGGAGGTGCAATGTGAGCCTTTCCGATTTTCTCTCCAGTCTGCAAAGCAGCCCGCCGCTGCTGATTATGACACTGCTGACGCTGGGCGTTATCCTCGTCAACGGATGGACCGACGCGCCCAACGCCATCGCGACCTGCATTACCACGCGCTGCATGTCCCCGCGCGCGGCAATTTTCACCGCCGCTATATGCAACCTTGCCGGAATCGCCGTAATGACCTTACTGAACCGCTCCGTAGCATTTACCATCGCAAACATGGCCGACTTCGGAAGCGACGCCCGCAGCGCGCTGACCGCGCTGTGCGCCGCAATGATCGCCATTGTGATCTGGGCCTGCGCCGCGTGGCGCTTTGGAATCCCCACCAGCGAAAGCCATGCGCTGATTGCCGGCATTTCCGGAGCCGCCGTTGCCGCAAACGGAAGCGCGGCGGGAATCAACGCCGCGCAATGGCGCTCCGTTCTGTTCGGGCTTGCCTTTTCCGTGATCGCGGGCTTCCTTTTCGGCTTCCTTGCCACACGGGCTACTCGCTTTTTGTTTCGCCGGGCGCACAAGCGCACCGCAGAATAAAAGAGGCAGATACAAGTGTATGATGTAAAATCATTAAAAGCAGAAGAATTTATTTCAGATGAAGAGAT
>JAHAAN010000150.1 GCA_018376855.1 Clostridiales bacterium
TTTTCTAATAATCTCGGTGGGCTTACGGTGTTTAAAATCTTGTTTTCATTTTGCCGCTTGTTTTCCGTTACGGATGATTATACTGCTGCTTTGGTTTTTACCACACTATTGGTGCAGCTTACGGTGCTTTGCACCTGTGCGGTGGCTAAGCGCCTGTGCGGCGCGGCAGGGGAAGCTGTAGTTTTATGCATGTATGTATTGACAGTTCCGTTCTTTTTTATGGGCGCAGTGTTCTATACAGACGTCCTTTCCATGCTCTTTCCGATTTTGACTTATTATTTGTATCTTAAAGCAAAAGAGTCTAAGAAGAAGCACTTTATATGGTGGATTGCAATGGCTGCGGCTGCTGCGGCAGGAATGCTGATAAAAATGACGGCCGCGATTGTGCTCATTGCAATCGTTATACAGGAAATTTTCTCGGGCAGCTGGAAACGTGTTTTTGAAATGGCAAGCATATCGACAGTTGTGGTGGTTTGCATTTTTGCGGCTTTTCATGCGTCGATTTATCCGTCTTTGATTGATCCTGAGCGTGCTGAAGAGCGGGGGATACCTTATTCGCATTGGATTGCGATGGGGCTGCATGGCAACGGCGCCTATAACGGCGAGGATTATGCGCGCGCTCAGGCGCTGCCTAATAAAACGGAGCGCAGCCGTGCTAATGCTGAACTGATCCCACAACGCATTCGTGAAAACGGAGTCGGTGGAATGATGGAACTGTTTATAAGAAAAAGTGTGCGCTGCTTTGGCAACGGCACCTATGCATTGTCGGATTTCTTGGATGATCGGCCTCAGCAGCGAGGGAAGCTTCATGAATTTGTGCTTTATGACGGAAAGGACTATGCTTTATACAGCCATTTTTGTCAAGGTGTGCATACAGCGTTGATGCTTTTAGCGGTCATTTCGGGCGTTTTTGCGGCGGTGCATGTCGGGCGGAGAGACGAACCGTTTGTGCCGCAGCTTTCTGTTTTTGGGCTGTTTCTATTTTTACTGATGTGGGAGACAAGCGCGAGATACATTCAGAATTATATGCCGCTGCTTTTCCTCAGCGCTTTGTCGGGTTTGAAGAGTGTGTATTCGCTGCAAGTACGTCGTAGAAATAAGTTACAAAAGGTTTAAAAATAATTTACAAAATAGGTCTTGTGTAGTACAATAAAAGTCGAAGAGTTACAGATTTTAAGAGCGTAAGGGTGGAGGAACGGAGAATGCCTGACTTTTTAGATGAGTTTGAGTCGATTCCTGTTGGTAGTTTGGGGATCATTTCTATGCATGGTTGTGAGGAGCTTGGAAAGCATATTGATGAGTATTTGGTGAAATGGCGTGCGGAGCGTCAGAATGAGCACAAAAATACGATCGCTTTTGCGGGTTATCAACGCGATACTTATAAAATCAATGCGGTGTGCCCTCGTTTTGGTACGGGTGAGGGAAAAGGAACGATTCGTCAGTCTATTCGCGGTTATGACCTTTTTATTATTTCGGACGTTTTTAATCATGGATGTACTTATAAAATGTATGGGCAGGAAGTTCCCATGAGTCCGGACGAGCATTATCAGGATCTTAAACGTGTGATTGCTGCGGCTGCGGGTAAAGCAAGGCGAATTACTGTGATCATGCCGATGCTTTATGAGGGAAGGCAGCATAAGCGTTCTTCAAGAGAGTCGCTTGATTGCGCGCTTGCACTTCAGGAGCTTGTCAGTATGGGCGTTGAAAATATTATTACTTTTGATGCTCATGATGCGCGTGTGCAGAACGCGATTCCGCTTAGCGGTTTTGAAAATGTGCAGCCTACTTATCAGATGATTAAAGCGTTAATCAAACAGGTTCCCGATGTGGAGATTGATCGCGATCATATGATGATTATTTCTCCCGACGAGGGCGGAATGGGGCGCTGTATTTACTATTCTTCCATGCTTGAATTGGATTTGGGCATGTTCTATAAGCGCCGTGATTATTCCGTTATTATCAATGGGCGAAATCCTATCGTTGCACATCAGTTCCTCGGTGATAATGTGGAAGGAAAGGATGTAATTATCGTTGACGATATGATTTCCTCCGGGGATTCCGTGCTTGATATTGCCGCGAAGCTGAAGGCAATGAAAGCCAGAAGAATTTTTATCTGCACCACCTTCGGCTTGTTTGTGGACGGACTTGCTAATTTTGACAGAGCCTATAAAGAAGGGCTGTTTAATAAGCTTTTTACTACTAATCTAACGTATCATACACCGGAACTGCTTTCCCGTGAATGGTATGTGGATGTGGATATGGCAAAATATATTTCATACATTGTCGATACGCTGAATCATGACAGTTCGGTTTCAGGGCTTTTGAATCCGGCGCAGAAAATTCATAATCTTTTGGTGAAAACCGGTCATCGTAAAATATAATCGATAGCGGCATATATTTGCGGCAGCATGCGCTGCCGTTTTTTTATTGTTATAAAAAATATAAATTTGGTATTGAATTTCCAATTATTTTGTGATATATTAAAAAAGACAAAAAAATACATAATTTTTAAAAATATTTTTCTTAATATAAAGGAGGGGAAATGAGCTATTTTGCGCATGTTCGTATAACGGATTCCGGTGAGCAAATAGAACAGTCTGTTCAGGCACATTGCAGAAAGTGCGCGGAATATGCGGCTTTATCGGCGCCGCTGGAACTGAAACAAACCGCTTATCTTGCCGGTCTGCTTCATGATATGGGAAAATTTACGCAGGCGTTTCAGGAGTATCTTTCTGCGGGGAACACCGCGCTGCGCGGAAGTGTTAATCACACATTTGCTGGTGTTCGGTATGTTATGGAGCATTGGCACAAGGACAATGAAATGAAGCAATTGACGGCAGAGGTTATTGCCTTTGCGGTTGGTTCACATCACGGCCAGTTTGATTGCGTTTCGCCTGACGGAACGGATGGGTTTCTGCACAGAATCACGAAGGATGGAACTAACTATTGCGAAGCAGTCGAAAATTTTTTAAAGCTCTGTGCGTCGGCGGAAGAATTGGACGAGTTATTTCATGCTTCGCTGTGTGAGATTCAGGTGCAGTTCAATAAATTGAATGATTTTATGCAAAAGCGTAGCGATCAGCAAGAGCTTTGCTTTTTATTGGCTATGCTCAGTAGAATTATTTTATCCTCTGTTATTGAAGGCGACAGACGCGATACTGCAGAGTTTATGGGCGGAGAAGAGATGAAATTAAAACAGCTTGAGCCAAAAGATTGGCTAAGGCTTCTTGAAACTGCGGAGTCCCGCATTGATGCGCTTCCTGCGCAGACAGAGATCAATTTTGCAAGGAGAAAAATCTCTTTGCAGTGCCGGGCAGGCGCGGAAAAGGAGCATAAAATCGTTCGTTTGTCGGTGCCTACCGGGGGCGGAAAAACATTGGCTACGCTTCGCTATTCGCTTGCAGAGGCTGCTGTCCATAAAAAGAAACGAATCTTTTTTGTAATACCGCTGCTAAGTGTTTTGGAACAGAATGCAAAGGATCTTAAAGACTATATTCAAAATAATGAAATTGTTTTAGAACATCATTCTAATATTGCGCGTGAAATCAATTCTTCTGAAAAGCTTGATCTGAACGAATTGATGCTGGAAAGCTGGCGAGCACCGGTTGTTATTACAACGCTGGTTCAATTTTTGCACACTTTATTTGCCGGAAAAAGCTCCTGTATTCGCCGTATGAATGCATTAAGCGAAAGCGTGATCATTATTGATGAGGTGCAGTCTGTGCCGCGCAATATGATTTCGGAATTTAATTTGGCGTTGAATTTTTTAACGGGGTTTTGCGGAGCAACAGTCGTCTTGTGTTCAGCAACCCAGCCTTGTCTTGAAAAAACAAAGCATTTTATTCAGTATGATCAAGAGGCCGATTTGATTCCTTATGATGCGGATTTATGGAATTTATTTAAGCGTACGGAAATTACGGATCGTAGAATTGCTTCCGGTTATTCGCTGGAGGAATTATCGGAATTTGCTGCTGAATGCGCTCAGAAAAACGGTAATCTGCTGTTGATTTGCAATACAAAAGCACAAGCACGAGAAATCTACAGTTTGCTTCG
>JAHAAN010000151.1 GCA_018376855.1 Clostridiales bacterium
AGCAGGAATTTAATTATCGGCTTGCGTGAAAGCCGAGGGTGTGGTAAACTACCAATGTAAAAGGCGTTCTTATCTTCGCGGAGGTTTGGAATGAAAATCATTGACCTACATAGTCATACCCATTACAGTGCGGATGCATGCAGCGCTCCGGAAAGCTTAATTGAAAAGGCGATAACGGGCGGTGTTGAAATGTTGGGGATTACCGATCATAACTATTGGTTTGAGAATAGGATTGCCGAATATATTCACACGATTTCGACGCTGAAGCATCGGTATAAAGGATATATTGAACTGCTGTGCGGTATGGAGATCCGAACCGTTCCGCGTTCCACGGTCTTAGCTCCTGCGCTGCTTGCGGATTTTGACTTCTGTATTTTTGAAAATGTTGGTCATCCGTCGCAATCGTTTGAAGATTTTTTGGCATACAGGAAAAGCTTTCCGTGCAGGGCGGGAATTGCGCATACGGATCTGTTTGCTTATCAGGCGCAGTGCGGGTTGCCTGTGTTTGATTTGATGAAGGAAAATGATCTTTTTTGGGAACTTAATGTGAATTATGACAGTATACATGGCTATCATGAACATTCATATGTTAAGGAGTTTATGAGGTCCTGCGCACAGCAGGAGGAAGTCCGCAAGGCCGGAATCAAAGTAAGCGTGGGATTTGACTGTCATGATGCGGCAGAGTATGATGCGCAGCGTGTTAAAGAGGCGAATGAGTTTTTGGATCGGGTGCAGATTCAAAAACCGTTTTGTTGAAAATATATAGGCTGTAAGCCGGAGTAAGTAAATGATTAAAAATATAGTTTTTGATATGGGCCGCGTGCTGATCCGATTTCAATCGGAATACATCATGGAGTCGATGAGGGTGCCCAAAGAATACCGCGAGCAGATCCACAGGGCGCTGTTTCATTCAGAGGGCTGGCTGCTGAGCGACGCAGGAGCGATTTCACAGCATGATGTTATTGCGCTGGCGTGCAGGGAGCTTGAGCCTGCGCTTTATGGTGTGTGTGCGGATGTTTATATGAATTTTCACCGCTATATGGATGCGGATCCGTTGATGTATGATTTGGTGCGGGAATTGAAACAGTGCGGGTACGGCATTTATCTTTGCTCTAATGCCAATGAGCGTTTCCGTGAGTATGCCGAGAATATTCCTGCGCTTTCGTTGTTTGACGGTATGATTGTTTCGGCAGAGGAAAAATGTATTAAGCCGGGCCGCAGGATTTATCAAACGCTGTTTGAACGCTATTCGCTTAAACCGGAGGAATGCTTTTTTATCGACGATATGCAGGCCAATATAGACGGCGCAAGAGCCGTTGGAATGCAGGGCTATTGTTATGCGGACGGCAGTGCGGAGCGGCTTCGCGAATATTTAAAACAGATCGATGTTTTATAGAACAAAAGAATTTTTAGGAAGGAAACCGTTTGCGGTTACAGAGGTATCAATGTCTATGAAAAAGTTTTGGATTGTTTTAACTGTGGCGCTTGTAATGCTGCTTTGCGCATGCGACAGCCAAAGTCAGGCGACGCAGCCGGTTTATACGCCCACCATTCCGCAGACGCCAAGCGGCGTGGTTGCCGATTCTGTTCCGCGGCGTTTTGTGCAGCAGGGAGAAATTCTTTATTTTTCGGCCGGCGATAGTATTTTGAGCTATAGGGACGGTGCGATGGAACTGCTTTGCACAGCCGATGCGCCGGATTATTTGTTTGTCAGCGAGAGAAATTTGATTCACCGCGAAGTTCAAACGCGCGGCGATGACAACAGCCCCGAGCAGTATAAAGTGGTTTCGCGTTCGGTGGACAATGCGGAAACGGAAACGCTGTTGTTTTACGGCGAAATTTTATGGGTTTATGTGTATGGGGAAACCGTATGGATGATGACCTCCGCCGGAGACCTTGTAGCAGTGCCGGCAGCCGGCGGTGAAATGCAGGTTTTTCAGCTTGGCATGACGGATATTCCTTCCGCGTGGGAACAAAATCTTTATTTTACAAACGGTTCTGCGATCCTGTGCATGGATCTTGATACGAAACTGCAGCATACTGTGCTGGAAAAGAATGCAGCACTGAATTTGTTTGCTTATGAGAAAAATATCTATTTTTCAACTGAGGAAAGCAGTGTTTTAGAGAGTTTTAACATTGAAACCGGTGTTCTTTCACAGCATGAAAACGTTCCGTGCATCGGCTTAAACGGGCATGAAGGCAAGCTGTATTATGTGCAGAATAACGAAGGTATATTTGAGTTAAAGCGATTTGACGGTACACAGGTTGCAGCTGCTTGTGCACTGGGCGCTTTGCAGGTCTGCTCTGAGCCGTATTTTGCGGATTCGGGAATTTACTTTTATATCGGTTCGGATGATTATTACGGCTTGGTTTTTGTAGATGCACAAGGCCAGCTGACGAAGTTGGAGACATCGGAAGGATAAAATTCGGAATCATGCAGATTTTTTGAAAGAGACGGGGCTTTTGCTCCGCCTTTTTTAGTAGCTAAGAAACTGCTATTGCATACTGCCGGCGGTTATGGTTATAGATAACTTAAATTGTTTCAAACTTTAATTCCGTCATGTAAAATGATTATTCGCTTTTTGCCGGTTGCTTTTTGCATAAAACTCATAAAAGTTTTACTTATTTTCTATCTTTTTTGCTCTTGTATTGCCATTGTTTTCATGTTATAATTGAAACAGAAAATATCGGTTCAAAAGAGCTTTATAGGAAAAAGGATTTGCGGCTATTTTGCATAGTTGCATATAACTGTGCATGAATTATATGGAGGTGGCGGATTCATGGAAGAAAAGGTAGTGCAATGTAACCCGAGGAACACGCAGAGCCGTATGATCAGCGATTTTGATGTTTATCTGTTTCATGAAGGGACGCACTTCGAGCTTGCCAATACGCTCGGAGCACGTCCTGTTTTTAACAGCACGGGGCAGATAGACGGCTATTATTTTGCGGTTTGGGCGCCTAATGCAAAAAGCGTCAGCGTCGTGGGCAATTGGAACAACTGGCAGCACGGCGTTCACCCGATGACGCCTGTTTCCGATTCGGGAATTTGGGAAACGTATCTTGACGGCGTCGGCGTCGGATGGACTTACAAGTTTTCGTTGGAAACGCCGTCCGGAGCGATTCAATATAAAGCGGATCCGTTTGCACGTTTTGCTGAGCTGCGCCCTCAAACGGCTTCCCGCACATGGCAGGATCAATATAAATGGCACGATTCGGTTTATAGAATCAAGCACGGAAAAGTTGCCGATGTGAACGAACCGATGGTGATTTACGAAGTGCATTTGGGTTCGTGGCTGCGCGGAAGGAACGGGGAAATGCTTTCTTACCGTGAGCTTGCAGATAAACTTTCCCGGTATGCGGCGGATAACGGATATACGCACATTGAACTGATGCCGATTGCGGAACATCCGTACGACGGCTCTTGGGGCTATCAGATCACGGGGTATTTTGCGCCTACCTCGCGTTATGGTACGCCGGAGGATTTTAAATATTTTGTTGATACTATGCACAGCAGACAGATCGGCGTAATTATGGACTGGGTGCCTGCGCATTTCCCGCGCGACGAGCAGGGCCTGCGCAGCTTTGACGGCACCGCGCTTTATGAGCATTCCGGTTGGCGGGCAGATCAGAAGCAGTGGGGAACACTTCGGTTTGATTTGGGCAAGCGGGAGGTTCGTTCCTTTTTGATTTCCAATGCGCTCTATTGGCTGGATGAATTTCACATAGACGGTCTGCGTGTGGATGCGGTTTCCTGTATGCTGTATTTGGATTACGGGAAACAGGACGGAGAATGGCAGCCCAATATGTTCGGCGGCCGGGAGGATCTGGAAGCGATCGATTTTTTAAAAACGCTTAATCGGGAGGTTTATAAGCGCTTTCCGGGTGCGCTGATGATTGCAGAGGAAGCTTCCGACTTTGAAGGCGTTACCGCTCCGCTTGAGCAGGGCGGGCTTGGTTTTACTTATAAATGGAATATGGGCTGGATGAACGATACGCTGAAATATATGAGTATGGATCCGTATTTTCGGCGCGATCATCATGGATT
>JAHAAN010000008.1 GCA_018376855.1 Clostridiales bacterium
CTTTACGGACTTTCATACAACTGCATTTGGAGACGGCCTTCCGGCAAAGCTCAAAAAGCTCATAAAAAAAGCAGGGATTGAACAGCTCGGGCTGGACGGAAAATTTGCGGCGATCAAGATCCATTTCGGAGAGCTGGGAAACATCAGCTATCTGCGCCCCAATTATGCCCGCGCAGTAGTGGACGTTGTAAAGGAGCTTGGCGGAAAGCCTTTTTTAACCGACTGCAACACGCTGTATCCCGGAAGCCGCAAAAATGCGCTTGAGCATTTGGAATGCGCATGGCAGAACGGCTTCACCCCGCTTACGGCAGGCTGCCCCATTCTGATCGGCGACGGCCTGAAAGGAACCGATGATATTGCTGTTCCCGTTAAGGGCGGGGAATACATCAAAGAAGCTCTGATCGGCCGCGCGATCATGGACGCCGATGTATTCATCAGCCTGACACACTTTAAAGGGCACGAAATGACAGGCTTTGGCGGCGCGATCAAAAACATCGGCATGGGCTGCGGCTCCCGCGCCGGCAAAAAAGAGCAGCACAACGACGGCAAGCCTCAGATCGACCCTGCGCTCTGCCGCGGCTGCCGCAAATGTCAAAAAGAATGTGCCAATAACGGCCTCGTCTTTAATGAAAGCACGAAAAAGATGAGCGTAGACGAAACGCATTGCGTCGGCTGCGGCCGCTGCATCGGCGCCTGCAATTTTGACGCAATCGCCTTTTCCCACTATGCCGCTGTTTCAGACCTGAACTGCCGCATGGCGGAATATGCCAAGGCTGTGGTGGATGGGAGGCCAAACTTCCATATTTCTTTGGTGGTAGACGTTTCCCCAAACTGCGATTGTCACTGCGAAAACGATGTGCCGATCCTTCCGAACTTGGGCATGTTTGCCTCGTTCGATCCTCTTGCGCTTGATCAAGCCTGCGTAGACGCATGTATGGCAGCTTCTCCCATGCCCGGAAGTCAGCTCGCCAAAAATCTTGCCGATCCGGATTTTGTGGATCATCACGATCATTTTACCAATTCTACACCGGAATCGGAATGGAAAACCTGCCTTGCACATGCGGAAAAAATCGGGTTAGGCACGCGCGACTACGAACTGATCTGCATAAAATAGCAAATCCATAAAACATAACGGAGCGGAGGATCGCCGTCATGCCGCAGCGCAAATATTTTATCGATAATTTAAGATGGATGGCGATCCTGCTGCTCTTTCCTTTTCATGCGGCGCAGATATGGAACGGCGGTGAATACAGCGGCTTTTATATATGGTCTCACACGGACGATATCCTGTATGCCTTTTCAACCTTCGTTTACCCTTGGTTCATGACGTTGCTTTTTGCCATCGCGGGGATCAGCTGCAAATATTCGCTGCAAAAGCGAACCGGCAGGCAGTTCTTAACGGAACGAACCAAAAAGCTTTTCGTGCCTTTTGTTTTCGGTGTGCTGTTTCTCGCCCCTATCATGACCTATATTGCAGAAATTTCCCATGGATACACAGGAACATATGCAGCGCAATATATTTTGTTTTTCACCAAGGAAACCGATCTAACAGGCTACAAAGGCGGCTTTACTCCGGCGCACTTTTGGTTTCTGCTCTATCTGTTTCTTATTTCGGCAGCATGCCTGCCTATCATTCTCGCGCAGAAAAAACGGCGGCCGGAGCTTCAGTTTAGCAAGCTTTCCTATATGGGACTGCTCCTTTTGTTTCTCCCTGAATGGCTTATGCTGTATGTACTTAACATCGCAGGAAAAAGCATAGGACAGTTTTTCACCCTGTTTCTGATAGGCTATTACATCCTATCGCAGGAAACCCTCTTGCAAAAGCTAAAACAATACCGTTTTATTTCACTGCTCTTATGGCTTATCTCCGGCTGTCTCTATACTTACTTATACTGCTTTAAAAATATGCGCAACGAGCTTGGCACGGGGCTGTTTGTTTTCTTCGGCTGGACAGGCATTTTATTCTTTCTCGGAATAGGCCAAACCGCCTTCAACTTTCAAGGCAGGCTCAGCGCCTATTTTTCAAAAGCTTCCTTTCCTCTCTATATCCTTCACCAACCCGTGTTGGTAGCAGTCGGATTTTTCGTGTTAAAACTCCCCCTCAGCATGTGGACACAATTCTTTATAATCGTCTTCGCCTCTTTTATTATTACGCTCCTATTCTACGAAACCATCCGAAGAATTCCTTATTTTCGCGCATTGTTTGGAATTTCCGCGCATAACCCTCCGACAGAGCGCCAAAAATAAAAAAACGCAGAAAAAAACAACAGACGAAAAAGTAAGTATTTTATCAATACCGTACAAATGTGTAGTTTTATTACACAGCAATAAAAATAATAAATAATTTTACCCATACATAAAATAAGCTGTTTCTGCAAAAACAACATTTTCCATCATTTTCTACAGCAAAAAAACGTATACTGCTACAATTTTTTGAAATACTAAGCATACATAAAAAAGAAAGGAGTAGAGCATGAAAAAAACTCATGTTTCATAAAAAGAAAGCTGATATGAAAAAATTCGGAATTTTGCTGATGTTTTGCGCCATGCTCGTTTCCTCTGTAGACGCCTTTGGCTATATAGACCAACCCGAGCCGGCTTATAAACAAATTTTCAACGACTGCGTTCAATAACAGAGCGTTCTTCCATATATAAAAAAGAACCGGTTTCGTGCAAAGAAAACGGTTCTTATCTTTTATTCCGGATTGTCAAAAAAAACGACTTTCCCTGTGCGAAAAACATTTCCGATTCAAAAGTCATCTCTCGCCTTTTGCCGAAAGCTTTTCCAGTGCGCGGCGCGCCGCCATCTGTTCGGAGAGCTTTTTGCTTTTTCCCTCTCCCCTGCCAAGCATTTTCCCGTCCACACGCACTGCAGAAACAAAGGTCCTGTCATGCGCAGGGCCTGAGCTTTCCAAACAAATATATTCGATTCTAACGTTGCTGCGGTGATGCTGCAAAAGCTCCTGAAGCCTGCTTTTATCATCCGAGCTGCCGGTGCTTTCCAAAACCTCTTCGATGCGCGGCCGCAGCAATGCGAGGATCACCCTTTTGGCTTCATCAAACCCGCCGTCTAAATAAACTGCCGCCATCAATGCCTCAAAAACGTCAGAAAGAATACTTGGCTTTTCCGCGCCTCCACTGTTTCGTTCTCCTGTGCTCAGACGAACATATTTTCCTAAATCAACGGATTTTGCCGTAACAAACAACGGATTTTCCGAAACGATCTTCGCACGGCTCTGCGAAAGCCGTCCTTCGTCCATCTGCTCTGAAGCGCAGTAAAGAAACTCGCCGACCGTCATGCCGATCACGGCGTCTCCCAAAAATTCCAACCGCTGATAATGCCCAACCTCCGGATGTTCCCCGGTATAGGAAGGATGAGTAAGGGCTTGCTCAAGCAAGCCCCTGTTGCGGAATGTATATTGAATTGAATGTTCCAGCTGTTGAAGCTCAGCCTTCATTCCGATACCCTTCTTTCGTATAACGCCTTACTGTCTTGCGCTTATGTAGGCGGCAATGTCCGAAACAGTACGCAGATTCACCAGTTCCTCGTCGGGGATCTCAATCTTATACTTTTCCTCAAGCTCCAGCATCAAAGCGGCGATATCCAGCGAATCCGCCTTCAGATCCTCCACCAAATTCGACGCGCCCGTGATTTTGGATTTGTCCATGCTCAGCTGCTCTGCAATTACCTCAATAACCTGTTCTTCCATAATAAATCCTCCTGCTATTTTTATAATATTATGATAAATCCTTGCCCCGAAACAGTATATGCCCGCGACAAAACTTTCATTCACTGTCCGCCTGTGAAAGCCTGCTTTTAATCACACCCACAATATCTGCATCGATCATGCGAACCGCCTGACGAACCGTTGATGCCATTGCCTTGGCATTGGAAGAACCGTGCCCTTTGAGCACAATTCCGTCGATTCCCAACAACGGAGCGCCGCCGTACTCGGTGTAATCCATACTCTTCTTCACACGCTTGAGCGCGGGCTTAAGCATCATTGCGCCTAACTTACCGCGCAGCGAGGAAAGGAATTCCTTTTTCAGGGTTCCCATCAAATAGCCCGCCGTACCCTCGACACTTTTCAACAGCAGATTTCCGGCAAAGCCATCCGACACAATAACATCCGAAGCCGAAAAAACGTCTCTGGCTTCCATATTGCCGACAAAATTAAGCTCCTCATGCGCCTTAATAAGTGGGTAAGCGGCATGCGTCAGCTCATTGCCTTTTTCATCCTCCACGCCCACGTTTGCAAGCGCAATGCGCGGGTTTTCCACCCCGGCAACACAGCGCATATAGGCGTCGCCCATCATAGCGAACTGCTCAAGATTTGCAGGCTTACAATCCATATTTGCGCCGCAGTCAATCAGCAAAACGCCCGTGCCGCGCTCATTGGGCAACATCGGCGCTAACGCCGGCCGCAGAATCCCGCGAATCCGCCCTACGCGCAGCAGCGCGCCGCTCAAGGTAGCGCCAGTGCTCCCGCAGGTAATAAACGCATCCCCCTCACGGGCTTTAAGAAGCTCAAGACCCACCACAAGCGAAGAATTCTTTTTACGCTTAATCGCATTGACAGGAGGCTCGTCCATAGAAATAACATCCGGCGCATGCACGACGGAAATGCGATCCATGGGCGCCTGCGTCTCTTTTTGAAGCTCCGCGTTGATTTTTTGTTCATCGCCCGTAAGAATTACATGCAGTTCAGGAAATTCCCCAAGCGCCTGTACTGTTCCCTTGATGATTTCACTCGGCGCATGATCTCCGCCAAATGCGTCTATGATGATCTTCATTCCAATGATAATCCTTTCATCAATCACCGTTCATTCAGTATGGGCTTTCTCCTGTTTTCAGGCAACTTCCCACGAAAATTTATTATAATATAAACGGAAACAAATTGCAAGCATTAAATGCGGAACAAAGCGGATTCTCGCCGGAAGATCATTCACATGAGCATTTATGCATATATTTAAAATCCATTTTGCTAAAAGATGACAGGCTCTTCTTTTTTTCGCGCGGATCAATATTCGCCGTCTATTTGCCCTGCACACTCCTCGCAACGGCCGTGCGACTCATAGGCGCATTCAGCGCAAAGATACCTTCCGCACCCACTGCACTGTTCCATACTCCGAACATCCGCATACTTTCCGCAGCTGCTGCATTCCGCTTTTGCCATAATCAGACACTCCTTAATATTCTTTAAATTATGATACCCTTTAGCATTTCCAACAAGCGTTAAAATATGCGAATGCTTTCGTTCTCATTGCAAAACACCCTTTCCGAAATATAAAAAAAGCCGCCGCATGGATTGCGGCGGTTTCCTCTATTTTCAACAATTTTATTTAACAAGCAAATGGAACTGCCCGCTGGAAAGCACAAGCACAAAGGAACCGTCTTCGGTGCGCTCAACGGAAATAACGCCTGCCTGCGCTTCGGACGCCTCCTGCCCGTTGCAGGAAAGCGCCTGATTGTATTCCTGTGGGATCTCTACAACTGCTTCCGCTCCAAAGGGAACAAAGAGCTCCATTTTCAGGCCTGCTTCTGTTTTCTCCCATTTGGAAACGACGTCTCCCAGCACGGTTTCTAGCCTGCCTTCCGCATGATCGAGCTTCTGCGGCAGCTTCGGCGCGATGCGAAGCTTTTTAAAGCCCGGCTCAAGCGGAGAAATGCCGGCCAAATGCTTGAAGAACCATGTGCTGATCGTGCCGTACATCGGATGGTTATGTGAATTCATTTCGCAGGTTGTGCCAAGCTCCCAACGCTCCCAAATCGTCGTAGCGCCGTTTGCAAACATATATCCCCAGCTGGGATAATCCTCCTGCGTAGCGATCGCATAGGCCACGTCCACCAAGCCGTTATCGCTGAGCACCTCAAAGAGATACTTAGTGGCAATATTGCCCGTGGTCAAATGATAATCATGCGCGGCAATATCCGCCGTAAGGTTATTCAGCACGCGCTGCCTGTACTCCTGCGGGACAATATCGAAATGCAGCGCCAAGATATTGGAGGCCTGCGAGCCGAGCGCATACTGCGCGGTTTCATAATGGAAATACTCACGGTTAATGCTGGCTTTAATATACTCAGCTTGCTGCCTGTATTTTTCCACATCCTCCGTGCGACCGATGATTTTTGCCATCTCGGAAAGCATCACGGCATTCTGATAGTAAAAGATTGTTGAAACAAACTCGCCCGGCGTAATCGCAGAAAGCGCGCTGTTGGCCTCTCTGCCGCCCACGCCGCCATCCACGGGGCCTGCCCAGTCGCCGTAATTGTAATACTGCATGATACCGAAATGGCTGCGCGTGGTAAGATAAGCCTGCCATGCGCACAGGTGGTCATACTGCTCGGGAATAATGCGGTCATCAGCATAGAACAGGCGGTTAAACCACGGCACAAACAGGAAAATGGATGAGAGCGGATCAGCCTTATCCGCACCGAATGCACGGGGAG
This sequence comes from Clostridiales bacterium, assembly GCA_018376855.1. GTDB lineage: Bacteria > Bacillota > Clostridia > Christensenellales > QALW01 > JAHAAN01. Next base: position 6,452 of record JAHAAN010000008.1, read on the forward strand.
CAACGTCCTTAATGGCACCGTCCGGATCCTGCGTATCAGCAAGATCCTTCTGCCATTTGCGCATAAACGCGGCCACGCCGAAATTATAGATAATCTCCTCAATACGAACTGTGCAGTCGTTCACCCAGCCCTGACGCTCGTCACGCTGAGGGCAATCCGTAGGAACGGAGTGCAGGTTGCTTTCCTCCGTCCACAGCACGCAGCGCTGGATCTTATTCAGCAGCGCGTTGCCGCAGGAGAAATCGCCCGTTTGCGAAACGGCGGAGCGAACCTGCCTGCCCATAATCGTCTCCATTGTGGGTGTGATGCCGGTAAGCTGCACATAACGGAAGCCATGGTAGGTAAAGTGCGGTTCAAAAACCTCCTCGCCCTCACCCTTAGCGATATAAATATCGTGATTCTTCGCCCAACGGAGATTTTCCTGATTTACGGTGCCGTCCTCATAAAGCATTTCCGCAAACTTTAAAGAAATTTCCGTTCCGCGCGGCGCAGTAACGCGCAGCTGCACCCAGCCTGCAAAATTCTGCCCCATATCATACACAAACACGCCCGGCTTCGGCTCCGTAAGCTTTACAGGCGCAATATCCCGAATGACACGGATCGGCTCCGCAATCTCCGGCTCCAGCACGCCGCCGGGGCCCTCAATGGCAACTGCCGGCTTCCAGCCCTGCGTGCCGGTTGCTGCCGGCGTATCCCAGCCATTGATCTCCTTTGTAGCGTCATAGTGCTCGCCGTTAAAAACGTCGTTATAAACAATCGGGCCGTCGCCGGCTGTCCAGCCCTCATTTTCGCCGGTAAGCAGCAGCTCGCAGCCGTCCTCATACTCCAAAAAGATCTGTGCGCTCAAACGCGGCTGCCCAAGCCATGTAAGCGGTTTGAGAAATGAAAACTGGCGGAACACTTCATGATCGTTGTTATACCAGCCCTCTCCCAGCACAACGCCGATCGTATTAACACCCTCCTGCAAAGACGGCGTAATGTCATGCCCGACATACTGCGCGCGCTTATCGAAAGTCGTCCAGCCCGGATCAAGCACGCTGCTGCCCTGCTTTTTGCCGTTGACGGACACCTCGTTATAACCAAGCCCGCACACCAGCGCCACAGCTCTTCGCAAGCCGGGCTTCACGGTAAAATCTTTGCGGAACATAGAAGCCACATTCTTTTGATAGGTAGGGCTGGTAATCCATCCCGCCGTCCATGTATCGGGCTCAACCATTCCCATTCCGAAAGAAGCCGGCTCACTTACGGCGGTATTGCCGAAAGTATCCGTTACCGTAACGCGCCAAAAATAGCCGCGCAGGCTTTCCAGCTTCTTGCCGTCGTAAGGAATCATGGAAAGCACAGGGCTTGCAACGATCCCGCTGTTCCACATATCGGCCTCCGCTAAAAGCTCTTTTTCAGACGCCACCTCGATCCGATACGCCGCCTGCGACGCCCCTGCAGAAAAATCCTCAACCTGCCAGGAAAAGCGTGGGGAGAGCGTGTCCAGCCCCGTAGGATCTGCCAGCTGCTCCGTTGTTAAATTCGTGATTTTCATTTCATACTCCATTCTGCCGCAAAGCGGCTTTCATTTTTTTATTGATGATCCGGCTTTTCACTGCCGGAAAAGGGAAAACGCATTTTCTGCAAATACTCGTAGATCTGTGCTGCGCAGGCATCATACACACGCTGATCGCCGCCGTAAGGATCGGAAATATCCTCTCCCCCGCATAGCTCGCCGAGCGTAAAAAGCTTCTGCGGCGCACAGTAAGCAGAAAGCGCCTGCTTTTGTGCGTGCGTCATGGCAATCACATAATCCGCCTCCTGCAAAAGCAGCTGCGTAACGGGCTGAGAGCGATGATCCTGCAAAGAAGCGCCGTATGGAAGCACAGCCGCAGCAGCCTGCTGCGAAGCCGGACTGCCCTGCACCGTATACAGCCCCGCGCTGCAAACATCATCTTCCTTACACAAAACCCTGCGCAAAGCAGCCGCCATCGGGCTTCGGCAGGTATTCCCGCTGCAAACAAACAACAGCTTCAACACAAGCGCCTCCTCCGGCACAAAATAAGCACGGCCGCCTTCGCGGCAGTGCCAAAGCAACTCCCGATATCAAGCATCCCGCTTATTTTGCAGGTTTTTCATGCTTCTCTGAAGCTGCATAAGCGGAACCAATTCAAACGAGGCAAACAGCAGGAGAAGCGCGGAAAGAACAATCGCACAAATACTGAGCCAGCGCGCCGAAAACCAATACTGATAAATCGCAAGCAAGGAAAAAATCAGCCCACCTACCGCCAGCAAAAAGCGCAGCACATACATAACACGCATATAATTCAGCTTCACCAAAAGCGTATCCTGATCGCATACAAGGCTCAGCGGCGTACCCGCAGGAGCATAAATAAGCGCAAAGTCGCTTCCGATTGTAATATGTTTCCAGCCCTCAAGCTGTTGAACCTGTTCAAACTCATCGTGATTATTAATAGGAATGAGATTATATTCCATCTCAGCAGGCTCACGAACCTCAAAAATAAACCACAAGGAGGTAATTTGCGTGACAAATTTTCCGCGTTTCGCCTGCTCGGCAAAGTATTGGGGCAATTTCAGCAAGTCAGTATGCTTGCCCTTTGCAACGTAAACTTTTGTCATGCTCCGCAATCCCTTCGTTTTAATCGTTCCTATTATACCATTAGCAATGAATTCTTTGCAAGTGTTTCATGGAAAGTTTTTTATTTCAGTATTGACATAATAAAATAATTGCCCTATAATAACATAAAAATAAAAATCATTTTTATTTTGAGGTATTCATGAAAAATTACTCCAAACAACGTGAAGAAATTGAACAAGCCGTTTTTCGCCACAGCAATCACCCTACGGCGGAAGATATTTATCTTTCGGTGAAAGCTTGCGATTCCAGCGCCAGCATCAGCACGGTTTACCGCAATCTGCAAGGTATGGAACAGCAAGGGGTCGTGCGCAGACTGCATATGCCGTCCGGCTCAGACCGGTACGACACCAACTGCGCGCCCCATCAACATTTTTACTGCACCCTCTGCGGAAAAATCACCGACCTTGAACTTCCTGCCGATCTGCGGCAATATGAACAGCTTTTGGTGAAACGGCTCGGTGCAAGCCTAAGTTACGTTGGAATCACGTTAGAGGGCGTTTGCAGAGAATGCCTCGAAAAAGAAAAGGAGAAAGAAACATGAGTTATGATCTGAAAGGAACCAAAACAGAAGCAAATCTGAAGGAGGCTTTTGCCGGCGAATCGCAGGCGCGCAATAAATATACATACTATGCCTCCAAAGCAAAAAAGGACGGTTATGAACAAATTGCAGAATTGTTTACGGAAACCGCCAACAACGAAAAAGAACACGCAAAAATTTGGTTTAAGCTGCTCAATGGCGGCGCCATCGGCAGCACAGAGGAAAATCTGCTTGACGCCGCAGCCGGTGAAAACGGCGAGTGGACCGACATGTACGTCCGCATGGCAAAGGAAGCGCACGAAGAAGGCTTTCATGAAATCGCCGCGCTTTTTGACGCTGTGGGAAAAATCGAAAAAGAACACGAGGAGCGCTACCGCAAGCTGCTGGCCAATATTGAAGACGGCTTGGTGTTCTCCCGGGACGGCGATATGATTTGGCAATGTTCCAACTGCGGCCATATCCATGTAGGAAAAAAGGCGCCGGAGCTATGCCCTGTCTGTAAGCATCCGCAGGCTTACTTCCGAATCCTTGCTCAGAATTATTGATGAAAGAAATCAAAAACACGGCCGTATATTTTCCATTGAATTATATGCTCATTCGTGCATATTTATGAAATGCGAGTTCAACTTTCCATTACACTTTCATATTGGCATCTTGCAAAATAGAAATAAAATAAAAAATAGCCGCAGAGAAAAAAACGAGAAACAGAAAACAGGAAGCGGCTATTTTTTAGCCATATGGTTCGGTTGCCCTGCAAGAGGCGAGAAGCATAGTCATAGTGTATTTTTTATTGTGGAGCAATAAAAAATACTGCATAAAAAAAACGCTATGCAGCGGAACAATCCCTCCTGCACAGCGTCTGTTTTCTGTTTAAGCTTTCCCAAATTACTTCAGTTCAGCAACAGCACCGGCTTCAGCAAGCTTTGCCTTGAGCGCTTCCGCTTCATCCTTAGCAACGCCTTCCTTAACCGTTTTGGGAGCGCCCTCAACCATATCCTTTGCCTCTTTCAGGCCAAGACCGGTGATCTCGCGAACCGCCTTGATAACAGCCAGCTTATTCGCGCCAACCTCTTTGAGAACAACGTCAAACTCCGTTTTCTCTTCCTCAGCGGCAGCAGCTCCGCCTGCAACGGCAGCGCCTGCAACAGCAACGGGAGCCGCAGATACGCCGAACTCCTCTTCGATCGCTTTAACAAGATCAGCAACTTCAAGAATCGTCATAGATTTGATTGCTTCTACGATTTCTGCAATAGTCATTTTATTATCCTCCAATTTTAATTTGTTTTTTTCATTTTTAACATTTGTTCCAGCTCATTAAGCCTGTGCTTCCATTTTTTCCTTAACTGCGTTGAGACCGCAGGCAAGGTTACGCACACTGCCGGTAATGGACCACATAAGCTTTGTAAGCAGCACTTCCTTGCTGGGAGTAGCCGCCAGCTTAGCCACAACAGCGTTTGTGATCGCAGCGTTATCCATGATACCGCCCTTGATCTCGGCTTTCTTTGCTTTGTCCACAAAATCGCTCATGATCTTCGGAGCCGTAACCGGATCCTCATAACCGAAAGCAAATGCGCTCGGACCTTCCAAATAGCTGTCCAGCCCTTCGATACCCAGCTCCTTTGCAGCGCGAGCCACCAAAGTGTTCTTAAATACTTTGTATTCCACGCCAGCCTTTCTAAACTGCGCGCGCAGATCGTTATCCTCGCTGACCGTCAGACCTCTGTAATCCACAATGATTACGCTCTTAGCCTTTTGGAGCTTTTCTTTGATCTCGTTTACGACTTCGCTCTTTGCATTGATTGCAGCACTTGACATTTGTTGCACCTCCTTAACCAAAATGCTTTTGCCAATAAAAAACCCCATGCGCACAGCATGAGGATTTAACCGTTCACCGTAAATCGCTCTTGCCTCGGCAGGATTTACGCTTGCGCACCTGCTGTCTACGCCAAAAGTGGGATATTCCATTAACAAATATATTATAACTGCGGTTAATTTTGCTGTCAACCGCTTTTTCATATTTCGGCATGATTTTTGCAAAATAAAAATTTTCAAATTGAATGCAAGAAACCGTTGCAAAATTCAAAAGAATGTGATATGATGTTACCCGAAATCAAAACAAGCCGGTGTGATGGAATTGGCAGACGTGCGGGACTCAAAATCCCGTGGTAGCGATACCGTGTCGGTTCGACCCCGACCACCGGCACCAAAACGGCAGTGAGCTTTCAGCATTACGGGGTGTTACCGAATGTCGCATCTCACTGCTTTGCATTTGCCGGAGTGGCGGAACAGGCAGACGCACAGGACTTAAAATCCTGCGGTGGCAACACCGTACCGGTTCGATCCCGGTCTTCGGCACCAAAACAGACAAATCTATCTTAAACGATTCGGATTTGTCTGTTTTTCTATTCTATTCAGCAGCTTTTTTAACATATAAAAATAGTCCACCCTTGCAGCGGCTATTTTGCTTTAGCCCTATATCTAAAACACAACAACAGCACATCTACCTTGACAATTACAAAACACCCATGCTATTCTATTTGCAGCAAATATATCTCTTGCAAATGCCCAAAAAGGAGGCGCACTCCATGAACAGAACGCCGATACACGCCGACATTGAGCAGTTTCCCGCTGCATTTCATGCTTTGCTTGCCGACGCGGCGATATATGACAGCAGCAGCTCCAAAGCCGCGCAGGTCTTTTTCATCGACAAGGAGAATGGATATTTTCTTAAATCCGCCCCCAAAGGCTCATTAGAAAAGGAAGCCGAGCTGACCCATTTCTTCCATAAAAAGCAGTTATCTGCCGAAGTGTTGGCCTATTTGAGCCATGAAAAAGATTGGCTTCTGACTGCGCGGCTGCCCGGAGAGGATTGCACGCATTCGTCCTATCTTCAAACGCCCAAAAGGCTCTGTGATATGCTTGCCGAGCTTTTAAGATCGCTGCACGAAACCGATTGCACCGGCTGCCCCGTTGCTAACCGAACGGAAAGTTATCTTGAAGCGGCAGCGCACAATTACCGCACAGGACTTTATGATTCCGCTTTATTGAATAACTGGGGATATGCATCTGCTGAAGAGGCATGGAACGTTGCCCAAAGCGGCGCTCATTTGTTAAAGGCAGACACACTTCTCCATGGAGATTACTGCCTGCCTAATATTATTTTGGATCACTGGCATTTCAGCGGCTTTATAGACGTAGGCTGCGGCGGCGTAGGCGATAAGCATATCGACCTGTTTTGGGGGATCTGGAGTCTTGCCTTCAATTTAAAAACAAACCAATATCAAGACCGCTTTTTAGATGCTTACGGCCGCCAAGATATCGATCCGGAAATACTAAAGACAGTTGCCGCAATAGAGACGTTCGGATAGACATAATTTTCTGCAATGGAATCTTTACAAACGCTCCTGCTTTCTATATAATAGAATCACACAAAGCGCTGTAATGCCGAAACAAAATTGACTGAGAAAGGCGCTCTGCAAAACAGCCTTTCCTGTCTCCCTTTTACATAGCAAAGCTGCTTACAGCGCTGCAATCTAAAATTCATTAAGGGGACAAAACGCAATGAAATGGCGAAGAAAGCTCTTTCGTTCCGGATCACTCTTTGACACCGAGAAAAGCAACAGGCTTTTTTTCAAAGCGGTAAAGGAGAACTGTGAATATCATTACCGGAAAAACCCGCAATACCGCGCAATGCTTGAAAGCCAAGGCTTTTCTCCCGATCAGCTGACCTGCTATGAGGACATTGCCAAGCTTCCTTTTTTGCCGACGCTGCTGTTCAAAGGCCGAGAGTTGTACTCCGTGCCGAAGCACAGAATCCCGATCAAGGCAACGTCCTCCGGCACAAAAGGGAAATTCAGCCGAATCGGTTTTGATGCAGGCGGCTTGCTTTCCGCACTGCATATGGTGCGAAAGGTAACAAAATATCGGCAGCTTCTCTCGCTTCGCCCCACAAACTACATTATCTTCGGCTACCGTCCGCACAGGGGCAACCAAACCGCCGTGACTAAGACTGCGTTCGGCGCCACGCTGTTTGCGCCCGCGCTGCACCGCACCTACGCGCTGGAATACCGAAACGGCAAATACGAGCCCGATCTTGAAAATATCATCAAGGCCATAGAAAAATACAGCGGATCTCACTGCCCCGTGCGTTTCATGGGGTTTCCGTCCTATACCTATTTTTTGATGAAGCTGCTTGATGAGCGTAGCCTGTCCTTTACGCTTCCGAAGCGCTCCAAGATCATGCTGGGCGGCGGGTGGAAGCAATTTTACAAAGAACAGGTGGACAAAGCAACGTTTTACGCGCTTGCTAAAAAGGTTTTAGGAATCGAAGAAGAAAACATTGTGGAATTTTTCGGCGCCGTAGAGCACCCGATCCTTTACTGCGACTGCCCGAAGCACCACTTCCATATTCCCGCCTACAGCCGTGTGATTATCCGCGACGTGCGAACGCTTGAACCGGTTGAAAACGGAAGGATCGGCCTTGTAAACCTGATTACGCCGATGGTAAAGGCCACGCCGATTCTCAGTGTAATGACGGACGATTTAGGCGTGCTGCACCCGGCAGAGGAATGCGGGTGCGGCGCCGCTTCTCCCTATCTTGAAATCATCGGGCGCGTAGGCATCAAGGACATTAAAACCTGCGCGGCAGGCGCGGCAGAACTGCTGAATCTGGAAAAGGCAGGTGAGCTTTTATGATCTTTGCGAACGGAAAAATCCTTCCCGCTTCGGAGCAAAACCGAGTGCTGAACGAGCTAGAGGATCGCATCAATGAAACGCGCGCACAGAAGCCGCTGAAAACCGAAACAGTTGTAAACGCTATTGACGCCCTGAGCCGGCGCATCGAACGCGGCGATTTCAACGACCTGATTGCCTCGCTGGAGATTGACAACATTGATTTTTATGTAGGGCAGGCGATCAAACTGCTGAAGCGCGAAAGCATTGAATACAAGCTGCAAACCGAGCTGGGGCGCGAATTTATGACTCCGTATACGACCGCCCCGCCGTTCGGGTTAAAAAAGCTGCGCGTGTGCCCCGTCCCGTTAGGAACGCTGTTCCACATTGCTGCCGGAAACGTGGACATCCTGCCCGCCTTCAGTGTAGCCGAAGGCCTGCTGACCGGCAACATCAATATTTTAAAGCTTCCGCAGGCGGACAGCGGCCTGACCGTGCAGATTGCCGCACGCTTGGTGGAAACCGAGCCTGCTTTGGCAGACTATTTATATGTATTCGATACGCCCTCCACCGATATTGTCGCCATGAAAAAAATGGCGGATATGGCGGACGGCATCGTGGTCTGGGGCGGCGAAGCGGCTGTGCGCGCCGTGCGGCAGCTGGCCTCCCCCGCCGCAAAGATCATTGAATGGGGGCATCGGCTGAGCTTTGCTTACCTTTCGGGAAATCACTTTCAGGAATCGGAGCTGAAGGGGCTGGCAGAGCATATTATTCAAACACGCCAGCTTTTGTGCAGCTCCTGCCAAACGATCTTCCTGAACACGGAGCGTATGGAGGATCTTCATAGCTTTTGCCGCGAATTTCTGCCGTATTTGAACCGCGCGGAGGAAAAATACCCCATTAGGGAAATCGGAGCAGTTGCAGAAATCACGCTTCGGAAGTATAATTATGTATTAGAAAATGTGCTTGAAGGAAAACCTGCCGAAAACGCGCGGCAAACGTTCTTCGGAACGAATTGCAGCCTGACCGCCTGCGAGGACAGCGAGCTGGAGCTTTCGGATATGTACGGCAGCTGCCTTGTAAAACGCCTGCCCGAGCAAAAAATGATGCAAACGCTCCGCCGCAAAAAGGGCTATCTGCAAACGGCAGGTCTTATTGCGGAAGACACCGAACGCTCGCGCTTAGCAGAGCTGCTGATCCGCTGCGGCGTTGTGCGCGTTACGCATGCAGGCAGCATGTCCGACACCTTCAGCGGAGAAGCACACGACGGCGAATATCCGCTGCGGCGCTATCTGCGCATTGCTAACATAGAAGTGTGAAAGAAAGGAGCTGTACGTTCACGGCCTTACCGGAACGTTTAGACTTGCACAAATTTTATGACCGCTTACCTGTTTGACTTTGACGGAACGCTGGTGGATTCCATGCCCGCCTGGGAAACCACCATGCTGCGAATCCTTAACGAAAATAAAATCAGCTACCCGCCCGATATCATCAAAACCATTACACCGCTCGGCTTCGCCGGAACAGCGGCTTATTTTCGCACACTGGGCATGAAGCTGCCGGAAAAGGAAATTATTGCACTCATGCACACATATGCATCAGAAGCCTATCTCAGCGCCATTCCTGCAAAACCGCATGTACTCGAAACCCTCCGTGCTCTGCGCGCGCGCGGCCACAGTCTCAGCGTACTCACCGCCAGCCCACATCCCATGCTCGACCCATGCTTAAAGCGTTTAGGGCTTTATGAGCTGTTTGACCACGTTTGGTCGTGCGACGATTTTGAAACCACTAAAACAGACCCTGCGATCTATCGCCGCGCTGCCGAACAGATCGGCGCACCCATGCAAAGCGTGATCTTTTTAGACGATAACTATCATGCCGATTTAACTGCCGTGCGCGCCGGTATGCGCGTATTCGGCGTATACGACCGTTCAAGCGCTGACTATACCGAAGAAATAAAAGCGATCACGGAACGGTATATTTACGATTTTTCAGAACTGTTATAATGGAAAACTCTTTAAAGCAGCCATCTATAGCCGCCGCAAATGATCGCCGTAAGGCGATCATTTTTATTCCTTCCGCATCTATTCGGCAAAACGATTTTCTCTGTCAAGAGGATAAGGGAAATTCCGGTTTTCTCCTTACGCCTTCCTAACAAACTCCCATAATCTCTTAAAGCGCCTGTTCGGAACTGCTGCCGATATATTTCATAATCAATAGAGATTTGGATTAAATCATACATAAATCAAACTTATAAAGCTTACAGGTTTATTTGCTGCCGATAAAGGCTAACATTTATGCCTCGTCCCACGAAAGGATGGCCGAAAGCTTTTTTCCTTTTTATTGTAGATATCGTCAAACGCGCTTTGAACCTCGGTATACGGCCTTACCGTATAGAAGTCCCCGATTTTTATTTTTCCGTCCGCAAGCATATCCATTGCCAGCGCAAAGTTTTTCTCAAAAGTTTCATACATAAACTGCGAAGGATGCTGCTGCAAATCAAACTCCCACCCGCTGTATAGCTTTACATAATTATAAAACACAGCATTCAAAAGGTCAAACGCATATACATCGCTGCACCTCTTCCATGGCACGCCTACGATCGACACCTCTCCATGCGGCCTTGCAATTTTGCAGCAATCTAAAGCCGCAGCTTCATTTCCGGAGCATTCAAGCGCCAACCCCACCTTTTTATTATACCTGCCATCGTCCAACGGTACGCTTTCATATAACTCTTAAAAACCTGCCGCAGCGGCAACAGCACGCCGATAATCCTATAGCCTAAATTAGAATATACAATCATTGCCATCAACCCCACCGCGCCAAGACCGGTTACAAGAACCAGCCTCCGAGCGTTATGCCGGTTTTGCTCGGCGTTGCCATCGAAACATTTGCCATCCGAATAAAAAGCGCATGCTCCAGCTTTACGTTTTTCGGAACTTTCACTGCATCTTTATAATGCACAATCTAATACGATTGATGATATCCCATTGTAAACGCAATATCCCCAATCTGAAACCCCTGAACTTTGCTTCCGACGCGCTCAACCACAAACACGGCAGTATAACCCCCTTTTCTTGGATATCGAGAACGAACCTTCACAGGATTTTCTTAAATCGACTGAAAATCGAAAAAAGCTTATGCGATTAGCCAATCAACACTATATGTCAATTTTTGCAGACATCCCACGACAAATACCACCGGTATTTCAGTTAAAATAAGCAGAAAAATCGTGATCCATCCAGCTAAAGCGAACGCTTTATGCCTATAGCTACCGCAAAATATAGATATGAATTAACAGCCATATAGAAAAGCATGACAACCTCAAAACAATTTGGCGTGTCATGCATAAATACAGTTAGTTTGTCGGCTAAGATCCGCTGTTAGAAATTCGTTTATTTCGGCAGGAAAATAACCTGTTGGATCGCAATTTGTCTGCTATAAATCCAATCAAAATAAGTATAGGTATCAGCTATGCCCCTTCAAAACAAAAACTTCTTTGCCTTTTTATCACCCGTGATTTATCTGACAGCAATGTTATAATCTACAAAACCTGTGTCTGACAAAATATCAAACCAGCATTGGACTCTGTTCGACTGGCGATAGAAAAAAGGAGATGCTGTAGAACCTCAGTCCCACAGTGACCAAAATTTTTGATGCGCTTCCCTAAACTATTTTCCCTGACCACACAATACCGCACTCCCTCAATGTCAAGAAGGGGGAATCCATGCAGCAATGCCATGTAAGAAAACTCCTTTTTCATTACCAACAATCATCCATAGAATCCGAACTCTCATCGACGGATATATCGTTTTTCCAAACCATGAGCAAATTTAGCTTAGCAGAAAACTCTCTCTGATCAAAAAACGATGCCTGCTTGCATAATCCTTCGTTATCTACGAATAGATGGGTTTGTTCCTGTTTATTCTTTCTATTTTAAGTTGGGGGTCAAGGTCACTACCACCTTATAACACAGTGCCAGCCGAGCCTATAGACTCGACAAAAATCCTTTAAACACGTTTTTCACTATCTTGCTCCTAAAGAAGCTTTTTACTTAAACTCTTTTATCAGTTATTGCAAACAAAGCAATCTATTCTTTCATACACAATTGCTCTCTGCTTTAATCTTCCTGCGCTTGATTCCGAATATATTGCTCTATTGCCTATTTGTTTTCTCCTACTATAGCTACATAATATTCTCTACATCTGAAGTGCTTGTTTCCATATTTGCATACTTCTCAATTATCATTAGGCTACTTTTTTCGAAGTGTCCCGTAATTTAAGATATGCTATATTGGGGTGCTATCAACCAAACATATAGATATAACCTTTGTAAACTTTTACTTGTCTTATCTCTACTCCTTTGTACTCGTATAGCTTCCTTAGCATTATGCCTATATCTTTCTTGATTTTTCCTTATATCACCTGTCGATATTTCGGCGCAAGTGCATAATCATACTTGCAATTTTCTTTCGTATGTACTAGACTACCCGTATCTTCTGTTTGTGAATTTTTATCCCTACCATCAAATTCTATTCTACCTCAATCGAAGCGTTCTTTTCTCTCTAATTAACCCTTTTTCATCCATGCAACTATTGCATGGTTTGTAAATAAAACCATTAGTTTACACTTCTTTAGGAGTGTAAACGAGGTTATCGGCGCAACATATTCAATACGGTTGTTCATAATATTACCCGCTTGTTTCTTCTCAACCGCAATGCAAACGGGTTATTCAAACCGAAAAGCATGCTCGCCCTTGCCGCCGGTACTGTCGTCCATACTGACACAGAAAGTAAGGCAATAGGTGTTCGAGGCGGCGTCATAGCGGCACTGATAACGGTCGCTGAGCTTGTTCCACTGCTCAGCGCGCAGGGTATAGAGCGCATGCCCCTGCGGAGATGCAACGCCGCATATGCTTACCGGCATCAGTCCGATCCCGCCGTGAACCGTAAACTCCGCCTTTTCCTGCGAAGCCTTGACTACAATGGGATAATTCCGAACTGTCTGCCCGCAGGCCGTGTAAACCGTTAAATCATTACCCTGCGTCTCTCTCTGAACCAGCCTTGCACCGTCCATTCTGCGCAAAGCATCCGCAAATTGCGCATTAGAACCATAATATTGCTCTGCCTGCGGCAGCAGCAAAAGTTCCAAATCAAGATCTGCAAAATCACCGATGGAAAGCGCCTGCGACGGCGGAAGAACAAGCTCATAGCGCGCACCGCATTCTCCATTCTCCGTGCCGAAAACCGCAAAATACGGCTGCTGATCGTTTTGGCCGGCAACACGCGCATGATAATCTCTCACGATCACGCCATGCGTTACCCCGCTCTGCACAGAGATAAAAGGCAGATGCCCCAAAAGCGGCTCCGGCTTACGGATATACCGCACGCTGCCGGCACGAACGGAAATTGGTTCATAGCAAGCGTCATGCTGCCCTATGCGAAGCAGTGCGTTTCCGGCTGTTTCAAGCGCAAACAAAACAAATCTTCCATAACAGCACGGCCGAAGAACCTCCGCCCGAATACGCACAAACAAGCGCATACAGTCGTTCGCCGCATAGGAGGAAAAACGCATTCGCAAGCCGATGTTTCCATCCGAAGTAACGCAGCCCTGCGTCATTTCCGTGTAATACGGGCCTTCGCTAAGCACACGCGCCGAAAGTGCAGAAAGCTCGATGCGCTGCCCGATAGAATCCCATATCTCTGCCGCACAGCACGTTCCGAACGGCGAGGCCCCTCCCCGCGTAAGCAGCTCTCCGCCGCTTTCACATGCCAACGGATACAGCTGCGAAATGCTTCTTCCCCGCTGACCGCGCTCGGTATCGATCTGTGCCAGCGCGCTCGCATTGCCCACCGAAAGCTCGTAACGCGACTGCGCATAACGCGCGCGATGATCCCAAAAATGAACCATCCGGACGGCCGACGCTCCCTCCGGCAGCGCCGCATAATAAATCTTCACATACACCTTGGCATTTTCCGAAGGACCGAGCGGCAGATCAAAGCAAAGATCCTGATAGTCAACAGTCCGCCCACCGCGGAAAGTTCGCTCCGCACTCTGCTGCACCGCGATTCCCAAGGGAACGCCGTCGGCGTCCAGCAGCTGCGCGCTGCCAAGCAGCGGCACAGCCTTTGAAATCATAACCGGCAGCAGGATCGGCTCGTTATACGGATTCTCCGCCTCAAGGCAAACCGTCTCCTCAAAGTCCTCCGCAATCTTGCCGGGCATCGTTACCTGATACCACTGGCGTGTTCTGTCATAAGAAACGGGCAGATATTCCTGATAGGGCTTCAGTATTCGCGCCTGCATGCAGTAAGCAAGCGGGGGCGCGGAAAACATTTTATCCGGCACGCCCTCTCCGGCCGACGGAAAAAGCTTCACCCCGATACGCGCCTGCCCGCCCGCCTCTACCGCAGGACAGGGCAGTCTGAACAGAAATCCGTCCTCCTGCTGTTCGGGATCCACCCCGTCGGCAGAAAGAACATATAAGCCTTCACCGCCCGAATAACGCACGATTCCGCAGCCGCCTCCCGTGCCGCACGACTGCACGGGAGACTGTGCCCGAACGCGCGCCGTAAGAATGCAGAAGCGCAGATCCGTCTTCGGCTCCACGATCAGGCATAGGCTGATAAACCCTCTGTGCGCCGTAACCTCCACACGCACGGGTGCGGAAAACGCCTCCCCGTGCATGCTCTCAAAGCGGCAGCCGGACACGTCCATACGGTTGATATACTGCCCTGCCTGAAGCATAGCAGCGCTGTCCGCATCCGTCCCCCCCGCAAATTCATACACGCGTGAATCCACATGAATGTTCCACTCCACGGAAAGCTCCGGCAGCGCCCGAAGACGGCGCGGCGTCAGCAGCGGCGTATCATCTGCCACCGCAATCGCACCCAAATGTGTAACGGAGCATGAAGCCGCATCAAACACGGCTCCGTAGGAGGGCGTCAGAAACCCAAGCTCACTGCCGCCGCGAAAGCCGTCCATCCAGAACATCGTACCGTATCCGGCTGTTTCGGCTGTTTGTTTCATAGTAATCACCATTCCTTGTTGAATTTGTAACGGGTTCGGCGCACTGCCGTGCTTCCTTGTTTTCTGAAAGAAATACGGCTTCCCGTGAAAAGACTTTTTCTTTTACGCTGCCGCCATTTCCTGCCGAAATTACCGCAGCTCACAGCTTTTCTTCATGCGGATACAAAAAGCATCCAAATTTGCACATAAAAGTCTGTCATTCCGTGCATTATTATACATGATAACAGGAACTTTTCCAAGAAAAAAATTTCGGCATTCGCGAAAAATGCCGAAATACCGCCCGAAAAAGAGTTTCAGTTGCCAAAATTGTATCAGTTTACCTTTCTGAACCCATTAAGCCGCCAAACGCGCAAATTGATTTCTGTTACAGCTGAACCGCAGTACGCACAGTTCTTATGCCCTAAATCCGTAACCGGCGCGCCGCAGTTAGGGCAGATCACGCTCACGCCGTTATCCGTCTGCCCAGCAAGCACGGAATCCTGAACATAAACCATTTCCGACTCATATTTCACCTGCTGCCGCACCGTTTCAGAGCCTTCTGAAATCACTTCCCCCTTTTTGGTAAACGCAATATATTCCACCGCGGACTGCAATGTGATCACACAGGTGCCTTTGTGCTTACTGTAACGACTGATCTCTGTTCGGTGAACTTTGATCCCTTTATAACAGCGCACTATACCTAAGCTTTGATCGTGAACGATCTCCGAACGAATCTGCTCGCATAGATTAGCGCCCGCCTGCTCTTCAGAAAGCAAAAGCTGCCGCGCGGAAACGGAACGCAGCGCACCGATCAGCAGATTCTCAGCAACCTTTCGGCACTCATTCCACGAAAACTCCGGAAAATCCTTTGCGATTTTAGGGAGATATACCGATGTCATAGCAGAAACCGAGCGCGGCGTTTCGCTCTCCTCTGCTGCCTGCCTTTCAAAGCCCTCAAGCAAAGAATCCGTTCCGAAAACTTTCCTGGAAAATGTGCGGATCCGCCTGCGCACAATCAAAAATACCGCAGCAAGCAAGCCTGCTATCAACAGCAGCACAGCAGGCAATAAATAAGCAGAAAACTGCAGCAAAGAAAAATACATAAATTCCTCACAAACGCGGCTCCCGCCGCTGATATTCAAACCCCAAAATGCAACACCACATCAGCCGATTCAAAGCCGTCCCGAATAGCAGCATAGAAGCAAACGGCTTCCCCGTTTAAAACTTCGACGGCAAATATTTTTACTCAAAAAGGAGCGCTTCTTTTCTCCCCAAGTTCGGCTAAAACGCCCATAGCTGATATTTTACTCACATATTTTAATATACGGCACCCGCTCTGTCAAGAGGTGGGCGGTCTGAGGCATCCCGCCCAGCAATAAAAAAATCTTTAATATTGTGCCCAAAGCAGCTCGCGCTTGCCACTCTGTATTGCACTGAAAAAAATGTTCCGATTGTTCCCTAAAGCAATTTTTCTGTTGTTATATTCTGTTTTCACAGCACCCAACTCACCTCTTTGACAAGAAAAGAATTGTTTTGCAAAAAACACGCAGTAAATAAAAGAAACTGTTTTATTTGCAGAAGTGCGCAAGCGCTTCAAAATAATCGTTGTAAAGTGATCGTTTGACGCGGTATAGTGGCCGCGATTAAAAAATAATAAACAAAAACGCAATGTACTTTGGTTTGCCGCCCTGTCCTGGCTGTTGTGCAGCAACAAACTTTCTATTTGTCAATTCCTATTGTTAAAAATTTTTCCTGTTAAAAAGTTTCTATTCCCACCGTACTAAAAGCGGCCGCGGTATAGTGGCCGCGGATATGGGGCGCGTGCGCGTGCGCCCCCCTTAGTTTAAGCGCGAAAGAATTGGTTTCTTTTCTGCTATTAAAGTAAGCCAATCTCAAAAGCTTTTTTCTTCCGAAGGCACAGATTTCTTATCCACTTTCTAAAACACTTATTAAAAGCAACAGAAACAGTCATGCTCTCCATTTGCGCACCGGCAAAATTACCGGCCGCAGACATTATTTAAATCTCCGCAAATTCCCCATCGGGCATTCCCAATATGTAGCGCTAACAAACATGCCATTTTCAAAACGCGCATTCTGCCACGGAGAAAGCCTTGTCTCCTCCGCATTCATCATGACATGCGCCTCCACCGCAGGCATACTTCCCTGCACGGTTATAAAGCGTATTTCGCCCGTCGCAGCATTTCGGATCATATCCGCAATGATTACCACATGCCCCGAATCGCCCGCTGACGCCGGCACAATAAACATATCCCCAATTTTCATATCGGCAACCCTCACAGGCTGAAGATCATATCGAAATAATGACGCCGTATTGGCATACAAAAATACCTTCTCCAAATAGAGATTAAACATGCGACGATCTGTACCCGTCCAGTTTTCCCGATTCCACACCCATTCGCGGCAATCTGCATCGGGCCGATAGCCCTGCGTGTAATGCAGAAAATCACACGCAAAGCCGTTGTTGAACATAAATGAAATTTCACCGTAACGCTTTTGCGCATACAGATATTCAGCATACAAATGGATAACTGTATCGGCGCACTGTTCATATGCCCCCAGCATACGCAGAGCTAAAATGGCTGCATGCGCGGCAGGCGCACTGTAAACGTCCTTCGGCACCTCCCCAGCAAGGACTCCCTTTTTGCCTATATAATGCAGCCGGCTGCCGTCCGCCTTAAGGGGCAGATTACGCAGATACTCCGCAAAGCTTCCAGCCTGAACGGGAACTCTTTCAAAGCCCTCCGGCACAAGGAAACGGGTTGCTATCGTCATACCCGACGGATTTACAAGCTCGTTAAACGCAGCACCGGGCGTGCACACCGGAGTAGGATGTGCGCCGGATACCGCAGCATACGGCACAGTGGATTCCGGAGCGCGCGTCTGAATCAAAAGTGTGCCGAGCGATCCCCCAGGTTTGGCAGAAACCGTTCCCTGTATGGTTTCCTGCCCGCATCCGCACAACAAAACACAAAATGTAAGCACTGAAATCAGCTTGCTTTTTTCTTTTATCATTCTCATTAATCCTCTCCTTTTTTCTTTTTTACAATACGGCTGTTTGTGAAAGCCATATGAATCGAGCTGACAAGCATTATAATCATGAGATTATTTTTAGTGCTCTACAATAAAAAACAATATATTGCAATATATGATATTATAATTCAAACCTGCTCCCGTTGTAAATATAAGAAATGAAAATAAAGAAGCAGAACCTAAAAAACAACCCCGCAGAACAAAACGTCCCACGGGGTGATTTTCTCTGCGCAAACTACATATACCTTTTTGCGAAAGAGATTCGTAATGAAACAGTCAAAACACTTATGGCAGACGGCGAAATCTACAGCCATGAAATCACTTCGCTCCATATGCAAAAGAAGCTGCAAATCCCTCACCCATTAAAATTCACGCTTTTACAAGCTCCAAAAGCCTTTACCTTTGGCAAATGAAATTGGCTCATTAACAATTATTTCTCCGAGCTTACAAACAAATTCTCTGCTTTTCGCATGTAAAACGAACGGTAAATTCATCTTTTTCTCAACAAATTCCATAAAAGCAATCGGCAGCTTATTTTTTGCCCCCACAATAATCTAATACGGCACGATAACCTATAAAACATATTTTCACAACTTGTCTATGTCCGATAAAAAGCGCTGTGCTGACAGCCCTTTTCGCACTTTCAACAGCCTTTAAGTTTTAATGCGCTAATTTAGATTCGCGCGCAGATAAAAGCCCCATAAGCCTCTTGTTATCTGCTGCCGATTTTGTGCCGTATTTCGATTTTCCCTAACTGACGGCACCGTTCTTCCTTGCAGCGCCGCACTCAAGCCCGTTACCGGAAATCTCATTCCCAAGCTACCATGACAGACCGGCTTGTTTCATCATAGCCCAAAACACCGATCCGAACAGTTTCTTGATCCATATATCCGGTTTCTCTTACGCACAACACTCCATCTTGTAAAAATAGAGAATAATCATGAACCATTCTGTCCGAAAGATGGTATACAGTATCTCCGGTTTCATAATCAAGAATGCGGATGTAAATTTTTACAGCAATGCTCCCAAAGCCGTACTTTCGTTATCTGCTTTTCACCGCTTCAGCAAAACCGCCGCAGATTTTCCACCGGGCATTCCCAATATGTAGCGCTGACAAACATGCCGTTTTCAAACCGTGCATTCTGCCACGGGGAAAGCTCCGCCTCCTCGGCATTGAGCATCACATGCGCTTCCACCGCGGGCATACTCCCCTGCACGGTCATAAAGCGCACCTCTCCCGTTTCGGGATTTTGAATCATATCCGCGATGAGCACCACATGCCCGCTTCTTCCGGATGCTGCCGGCACGATAAACATATCTCCGATTGCCATATCGGAAAGCGCGGCAGGTGTCAGATCCTGCCTGAACAAAGAGGTCGTATTGGCATAGGTAAAAACCATTTTAAGATACAGCTCAAATACTTTCCGCTCCGTACCCGTCCAATGATCTTGACCAAAAAACCAGCCGTTTTTGGCAGCATTGGGGCGATAACCCTGCGTATAATGCAGAAAATCGCACTCAAAGCCGTTATAGAAATGAAAAGAGATCTCGTCATAGCGCGCCTGCGCGTAAAGATATTCCGCATAAAGGTGAATAACGGTATCCGCGCACTGCTCGCTGTCGCTGAGCATAGGCAAATCCAAAATCGCCGCATGCGCCGCCGGCGTCTTATAAGGATCCCCAGGCACCTCTCCCGCAGGGGTACCGTCCTTCCCGATATAATGCAGGACACTCCCATCCGCCTTGAGCGGCAGATTGCGCAGATACTCGGCAAAGCTTCCCTCCTGAACCGGAACCCGTTCAAAGCCCTCCGGCACAAGAAAGCGGGTTTCTATCGTTGTACCCAACGGATCTACTAACTCGTTAAATGCCGCGCCGGGCGTGCACACCGGGGTTGGATGCAGCGTTGGAGTGGGCTTCGGCGTAAGCGTTGGCGTTGGTTTCGGTGTCGGCTTCGGTGTGGGTTTAGGAGTTGGTTTAGGAGTTGGTTTCGGTGTCGGCGTGGGTGTTAATGTAGGCGTAGGAATGGGCGTTTCCGTTGGTGTAGGCGCAGGGGTTTCCGTCAGCGTCGGGCTCGGCGCTGCCGTAACGAACGGCGTAGGGCTGGGCTCGGCTGTCAGCGTGATCTGCGGCATACCACTCTCCGTCACCAAAGGCGTTTGCGTCGCCGTTTCAAAAGGAGAAGGCGAACTTTGCAGGCTCTTCGGCCCGCAGCCTCCAAGCATC
>JAHAAN010000152.1 GCA_018376855.1 Clostridiales bacterium
AATATTATTATCCATGCAAAGTGTTGTAGCCGTGCTGTCCATCACCTGTATGCCCTTCTCAAGCACATCAATATAACGAAGCGTTTTATACTTTCTCACATTAGGATTTTTCCTTGGGTCGCCTTCATACACACCGTCAATATTTTTAGCCATCAAAACAATATCTGCTTCGATCTCCGCAGCACGCAGCGCCGCTGTAGTGTCTGTAGAAAAAAACGGATTGCCCAGCCCGCAGGCAAAAATCGTAATCAAATTTTTATCCAAATGGCTCATGGCTTTACGCTTAATATAAGGTTCCGCAATTTCCGGCATAGAAATTGCTGTCATCACACGCGTTTTATAACCCTTATTCTCCAGCGCATCCTGCATAGCAAGGGAATTAATAACCGTAGCAAGCATTCCCATATAATCTGCCGTAGAACGGTCCATATTTGTTCCCTGACGGCCGCGCCAAATGTTTCCCGCACCAATTACAATGCCGATCTCCACGCCCAGCTTTGCAACGGAAATAATTTGATCCGCAACCTTTGTAATCGTTTCATTATTGATTCCAAATCCGCTTTCACCTGCAAGCGCTTCACCGCTTATTTTTAAAACGACTCTTTTATATATCGGCTTATTTTCCATGAATCAATCCCCTTTTAAAAAAGGCGAGCCTGCGCCCGCCCGGTCTTTTATTTAATTTGCCCCATAACCTCAGCGGCAAAATCATCTTTTCTCTTCTCAAGACCTTCGCCCATCTCATAACGGACAAAGCGGCGAATCGAAATTTTTTCCCCTACCTTCGCAACCTGTTCATTAACCAGCTGTTCAATCGTTAATTCCGTATTAAGAATATAATGCTGTTCCAGTAAGCAAACCTCTTGATAGTATTTATCAATACGACCTTCCACAATGCGATCAACAAACTGCTCCTTTTTCCCCTCGTTGATTGCCTGTGCGCGAATGATCTCTTTTTCGCTTTCTATCGTTGCAGCAGGCACTTCGTCGCGGGAAACATAGAGCGGTTTTGCAGCCGCAATATGCATAGCCAAGCTGTGCACAAAAGCCTTAAACTCAGCAGTTTTTGCAACAAAATCCGTTTCACAGTTTACCTCAACCAAAACGCCGATCTTGCCGCCCAAATGAATGTAGGATTCCACAATACCTTCCGCAGCAATACGTCCCTGTTTTTTAGCCGCTGCCGCAAGACCTTTTTCACGAAGAATTTTAATTGCCTCATCCATATTGCCGTCAGCTTCTGTTAAAGCGCGCTTGCAGTCCATCATGCCGACGCCTGTTTTTTCACGCAGTTCCTTTACATCCTGTGCTGTAAACATATTAACCTCTCCTCTAAACTCTTTCTTAAAAAATGGGAGCACTGCATCGGCAATTCCCCCATTTTACTGTTCAATAAACTCTTATGCTTCGGTTTCAACAGCAGCTTCGGCATTCTCTTCAACTGCTTCAGCGGCTTCCTGCTCTCCGGCATACATGCTTTCGCCCTGATTCGCCTCAAGCACCGCATTTGCCATTGTGCTTGCAATCAGCTTCACCGCACGAATCGCATCGTCGTTACCCGGAATAACATAATCCGCCTCATCCGGATCACAGTTTGTATCAACAATTCCAACGATCTTAATTCCTAATTTTTTCGCTTCATGAATTGCATTGTGTTCCTTGCGCGGATCCACCACAAACATAATATCAGGAACCTTTTTCATTCCGCGTATACCGCCGAAAGTTGAAAGCAATTCCTTCTTTTCTTTACCAAGCTTCGCTTGCTCCTTTTTGGGAAGCAAAGCCATTTGGCCGCTGTTTTCCATCTCTTCCAACTCGTTCAAACGTGCAATGCGCGTTAAGATAGTTCTGAAGTTTGTGAGCATTCCACCAGCCCAACGTTGATTTACATAGTACATTCCGCAGCGAAGCGCTTCCTGCTCAATAGATTCCTGAGCCTGCTTCTTAGTGCCCACAAAAAGAATCGTTTTTCCTTCTGCCGCAGCGTCGCGAACAAAAGAATAAGCCTCTTCGATCTTCTTCACGGTTTTCTGAAGATCGATAATATGAATCCCGTTGCGCTCTGTAAAAATATACGGCGCCATTTTAGGATTCCATCTGCGGGTTTGATGACCGAAGTGTACGCCTGCCTCCAGCAAGCTTTTCATAGAAATTACGGATGCCATGATTTTCCTCCTTGTTTTTACCTCCCCATATCCTATGCATATCTTAACCCCGAAAGGAACAAGCCATATGCAGACATGAGTGCGTTTTCTATAAGAGTATAGACAAAAATTCCCGGCTTGTCAAGCAATAAATTTTTCTTTTCTGCAGACCGTGCTCCAAACCGAAAAATTTTCTGCTCTCTGCTATAATATTCTAAAACGCTTAATTTAAAAGTATCCCAAATAATGCCGTAGTTTACAGGAATCAACCTAAGCTCTTCTCCGCCGCCCGATTTTCTTTCAGCAACGATATAAACTCATTCCTTCCTCCAAATCGAACTATCCTCACATAATCAATAGATAAGGCACGCATCCCCAAAACTAAAAAAACGATAATGTTCCTGTTTAGCCGTTTCATAAATCCGAAGGATTTCTTCTGTCGAAGCTAAAGCGCTGACCAGCATTAGTAAGGTTGATTCCGGCAAATGAAAATTCGTGATCTGTTTATCCACGCATTTGAAACGATAGCCCGGATAGATAAAAATATCCGTCCATCCGCTGCCGGGCACCACCGTTCCGTCAGAATCCGCAACCGTTTCAAGCACGCGCGTCGACGTTGTCCCCACCGCAAAAACCCTGCCGCCCGCCTGCCTTGCGCAGTTGATTTCCTCGGCGGCTTCAGCGCTGACGCAATAATACTCACTGTGCATTTTGTGCTCCGAAAGCTTCTCCGCCTTAACCGGCCGAAAGGTTCCAAGCCCCACATGCAGAAGCACGGGCACGATATGCACCCCCATTTTTTTTATTTTTTCAAGCAGCTCCGGTGTAAAATGAAGTCCCGCGGTCGGAGCTGCTGCCGACCCGCTTTCCTTTGAATACACCGTTTGATACCGCTCCCTGTCCGAAAGCTTTTCAGTAATATAAGGCGGAAGGGGCATTTGCCCCAAAGCATCCAATAATTCTTCAAATACGCCTTCATATTCAAATCGCATCAACCGTTGGCCGTCTTCAAGAATCTCTATTGCTTCACATGCCATCCCGCATGCTTCGCTTCCAAACATCAGCTTGGTTCCAACCTTTACCTTCTTCCCCGGCCGCACAAGCGTTTCCCAAACGTCTTTTTCCCGGCGATGCAGCAGCAAAACCTCAACAGCTTCCTGACGCCCCGGCCTAAATCCAAATAAACGCGCCGGAATTACACGGGTCTCATTGATAACCAACACATCTCCCGCACGCAAATATTCCGGAAGATCATAAAAATGTCGATGGCTTATGCTGCGTTCTGCACGGTTATAAACCAAAAGCTTTGCATGATCCCGTGGTTCAACCGGCGTTTGTGCAATAAACTCCTGCGGAAGCTCATAAGAAAACATTGAGGTGTTTAATTCGGTGTTGTTCATTTACCTTTTCTCCTGATACTCAATTCCTAAATGCGCATAAGCCGCCGGCATCGCAACACGCCCTCTCGGCGTTCTTGAAATAAAACCCAGCTGCAATAAAAACGGCTCTACAACATCTTCAATCGTAACATTTTCATCTCCCGTTGCCGCCGCAAGCGTATCCAATCCCACCGGCCCTCCGCCGAACTTTTGAATCATCGCCGTTAAAATCCGCCGATCGCAGCTATCCAGTCCTAAAGGATCGATCTCAAGCATATTCAAAGCTTCCTGCGCCACTTTTTCCGTAATCACGCCGTTTGCCCGTACCTGCGCAAAATCACGTACCCTCTTGAGCAAACGGTTTGCAATCCGAGGCGTTCCT
>JAHAAN010000153.1 GCA_018376855.1 Clostridiales bacterium
CAATGGCTTTGCAGGAAGCGGAGGTTGCCTGATTGACTTTACGCACAGCTATGCACTTTGGAGATTTTTCAAAAAATATCTCAAAACCACTTGACAGAATGACCCAAATGCAAGAAAGGTTCCTCTTGCAGCTGCAGCAGTTGACAATTGGAGCGCATATGATACCGTGTTCATCGGCTATCCTATTTGGTGTGGAATCGCAGCATGGCCAATAAACGGCTTTATAGAAGCAAATAACTTTACGGGCAAAACAATTATTCCCTTCTGCACTTCCGCAAGCTCCGGTTTAGGGCAAAGCGCAGAACTGCTTAAAGAAACAGCCGGAACGGGCAATTGGCTGGAGGGCAAAAGATTTTCTTCCGGCGCGTCAGAATCAGAAGTCAGAAAATGGCTTGAAACGCTTACACCTTAAAACAGAAGCGCTATTGAAACATTCTAAAGGGCGACAAAGCAGAAACAAAAAACGATTGGCCGAAAGATGATCGTTTGGCACAATATAGTGGCCGCAATTAAAAAATAACAAACACAAACGCAACGCGCTTTTGTTTGCCGCCCTATTGCGGCTTAGAAAGAACAAACTTTTTTGCTCAAAACTTTCTTTTCCCATCTCACCAAACAGGCACTTCAAAGGGTTACGGGAGATTGTTAAGGGGGCGTAAGGGGGAAATCACAATCCCCCCTCCCTCTTAACAAAGAAAGAAGCTATTCTGCAAAAAATCATGCAACAAATAAAAAGCAACTGTTTTATTTGCAGTCATTTGACGCTGTATACCGATCGCAATTAAAAACGGCAGAAAAAGCGTTTGCACGCTTCCTCAAAACAACGGCTCCGTACCATTCATCCCGCTTTAATCTATATACGCAAGAAATCATTATCATTTCATGAATGAAAAAACGGTGTGTCCATCCATTCGCAGATCACACCGTTTTCTTCATAAAACGCTTTCTTACAAATACAGCTGACGAAATCTCAATTTAATATTTCCATATTAAATCTTATGATCGCAGCCCAACACATGAACGATCTTGTGCGCAACGACCTGTTTAACGGCCTCACGCGCCGGAGCAAGATACTGACGCGGATCAAAATGAGACGGATTTTCCACAAGATGCTTTCGAATCGCCGCCGTTACCGCAAGACGCAGATCAGAATCAATATTAATCTTGCAGACAGCCATAGACGCCGCCTTTCTCAGCAGCTCCTCCGGAACGCCCTGCGCGCCGGGCATAGCGCCGCCATACTGATTGATCATTTCCACATATTCCGGCATGACGCTTGACGCGCCGTGAAGCACAATGGGGAAATCAGGCAAACGCTTTGCAACCTCCTGAAGAATATCAAAACGAAGATGCGCCTCTCCTTTAAATTTATAGGCGCCGTGGCTTGTGCCGATCGCAATCGCTAACGAATCCACCCCCGTGCGAGAAACAAACTCCTCCACCTCATCAGGCCGAGTAAATGCCGCATCGGCATCCGAAACGTTAACAGCGTCCTCAATGCCTGCCAAACGCCCCAATTCCGCCTCAACCACCACGCCGTGATCGTGCGCGTACTCCACTACCCTGCGGGTAAGCGCAATATTCTCCTCAAAAGCATAATGAGACGCGTCGATCATCACGGAAGTAAAGCCGCCGTCAATACAATCCTTGCAAAGCTCAAAGCTGTCGCCATGATCCAAATGCAGCGCAATGGGCAGCCCCGTATCTTCAACTGCCGCCTGTACCAAATGCACTAAATAACCGTGCTTCGCATATTTTCTTGCCCCGGAGCTGACCTGCAGGATCAGCGGCGCCTGCGTCTCTTTCCCCGCTTCCACGATTCCCTGAACCAATTCCATGTTGTTAACGTTGAACGCACCGATGGCATACCCACCTTTATACGCTTTTTCAAACATTTCCTTTGTTGTAACTAACGGCATAAAAAACCTCCTGTTAACGCTTGATGCTTTCATTATATCCAAACAGCGTTCATTTGACCAGCAAATTCTGCACTTTTCTATAGAATCTCCCGCAAAATTCTTGATTTTCACATGTTTTCAGAGTATAATTCAGTTAATACTAAATTAATACTATTCTTATGGAGGCGTTATGAAGCTATCAGTCATTATCCCGATGTATAATGAAGAGGAAGTCATTGCCGAATCCTACAAACGGCTGAACGCTGTGCTTAGCGAATTGGGCGAAGAGTATGAAATGATTTTTATCAATGACGGCAGCCGCGACAAAACAATGGAGATCATGCTCCCTATTCAGGCGGCGGACAAGCATGTTCGCATTATTGAATTTGCACGCAATTTCGGGCACCAAACCGCCGTAACAGCAGGAATGAAATACGCACAGGGCGATGCAGCGCTCATTATCGACGCTGATCTTCAGGATCCGCCGGAATTGATCCCACAAATGCTGGAAAAATGGCGCGAGGGTTATCAGGTCGTATACGGAAAGCGGCTTAAACGCGACGGCGAATCAGCCTTCAAGCTGATCACGGCAAACATGTTCTACAAAGTGATTAATTCGCTTACCGGCAACATGGTTCCGCGCGATACAGGCGATTTCCGGCTAATTGACCGCTGTGTGCTGGACGTCATGAACACTATGCCGGAACATAACCGTTTTCTGCGCGGCATGGGTTCATGGGTAGGCTTCCGGCAATACGCCTTTGAATACCACCGCGACAAGCGCTTTGCAGGCGAAACAAAATATCCGCTAAAAAAAATGATTAAGCTGGCCAAGGACGGCATCATTTCCTTCAGCAATAAACCGCTTGAATGGCTCTCTGCGCTTGGCCTTTCCATGATCGCCGGCGGCGGCATTTGGCTGCTTGTATTGATCGTTCTGGCTATCTGCGGCGTAGGCTTCGGTTCATGGCAGATCATTGTAGCGGCCTGCACACTGCTTTCCGGCGTACTGATGCTTGGCATGGGCGTGCTGGGCGAATATATCGGGCGCATCTACGACGAAGCCAAAGGCCGCCCACAGTTCACCGTTTCCAACCTATACGGCTTTGAAGAAAAATAATGCCTTTCAAATAAAAAGAAAAAGGAATGTACCACTATGATCGATCCAAGACTTGAACAGCTTGCCAACAAGCTTGTAACCTACTCCTGCGACCTTCAGCAGGGTGAAAATTGCCTGATCGAAGCAACCGATATTGACAACGCCTTTGTTGCTTTGCTTGTAAAAGAAGTCTATAAAGCAGGCGGAACCCCTCATGTATGGCTGCGGGACTCCGCCGTTCAGCGCGCCGTATATGCCGGCGCATCCCGCGAAGATTTTGAAAAAGCCGCAGCACACGACAGCGCCGTTATGCAGCAGATGCAGGCGTATATCGGTGTACGCGCCACCAAAAACAGTTTTGAGCTTTCCGACCTTCCGCCTGCGCAGACAGAGCTTTACAACTCCGTTTATTCCGCAAAAGTACACGGACAGATCCGCGTCCCCAAAACCAAATGGGTCGTGCTGCGCTACCCGAACGCTTCCATGAGCCAGCTGGCCAAAATGAGTACGGAAGCGTTTGAGAATTTCTTTTTCAGCGTATGCAATTTAGATTATGCCAAGATGTCCAAAGCAATGGACACGCTCGCCGCCTGCATGGAACGCGCAGACCGCGTGCATATCGTAGGAAAAGGCACAGATCTGCACTTTTCCATCAAGGGAATGCGCGCCGTTAAATGCGACGGCTTGCGAAACATCCCCGACGGCGAAGTGTATACTGCGCCCATTCGCAACAGCTTAAACGGCACCATTACCTACAACACGCCGTCGGTGCACGAGGGCTTTACGTTTGAAAATATTTCCTTCACGTTTAAGGACGGAAAAATTGTAGAAGCATCTGCAAACGATTCCGAACGCCTGAACCGCATTCTTGACACCGA
>JAHAAN010000154.1 GCA_018376855.1 Clostridiales bacterium
GGTATACTGTTTCAACCGGAGAGGTTTTCTTCGGAGGAAAGATTTCAAAGGAATACACGGCTTTCTTATTTTTAAAAAATTCAATATTTTTCATAAAAGTATCTCCTTCACCGGACATTTGCCGCTTGATTTTACAATATTCACCGGCACTTGTAAAGCCTTTTCCAGCTCCGCCACAGTAATATCGTCCAGAAAAACCGTTTCTGCGGCATAATATTTAAGCGTTTAAGGACGGAATTCTTTTTCTCAGCACACGCGCAAGAAAATACGCGCCCGCTACAGACAGCACATCCTTTAGCAAATACGGGAGCGAAACCAGCAGAAAAGCTCTGCCTACGCCAATATGACTGACCAGCGCATACTGAAGCGTACCGGCGGCATGGCACAAAAGCAAGCCCAAAAACCCCAGTAAAATTCCGATTATTGCACGTTTTTGGCTCATTCGCAGCCCACAGAGCGCCGCCATGGGAAGGAATCCGAACAAGAAGCCGCCGGTAGGCCCCACAAGCGCCTGCACCCCTGCTTTAAAATTTGCAAACACCGGAACGCCCGCTGCGCCCAGCAGCAGGTAAACCGCCAGCGCCGCAAGGCCTTCTTTCCAGCCGAGCATATATCCGCACAACGCCGCCGCGAAGGTTTGCAGCGTAAGCGGAACCCACGGCGTGGGAACGGCAACCTGAGAAAGCGCCGCCGTTAATGCGGCGAACAATGCGATATAAACAAGTTTTAAAACCTTTTCATTCCGTTTCATGTTACAAATTCTCCTTTTTTCCAAAACGCCTGTACCGTTTTTCCTTCAATACAGAACTGCTTAAACCCTCTCAGCGCTGCTCCTTGTCTTTCAAACGCACGCTGACTTCACCGCAGGCAAGCGCTTCTGTTTGGCCGTCCGGATACCGAACAAGCAAGCGGGCTTCTTCATCAATCTCCACCGCATAAGCAGGCCGAATCAACCCGCCCCGGATTACATTGATCTCATGCCCCGGAATAAAAGATCGACGCCGATATTCTTCCATAAACGGTTTTTCCTCCAGCGTTTCATAATAAGCAAAAAAGCGGTTCAAAATATCCGCAGCAAGCGCTTCCGTGCGGCGGCAGAATATTAACGCCAATTCCCAGCACGGCATAATGAATGCCGCCCGTTTCGCAGCTGACAGACGCCTCGGTGAGAATCCCACAGATTTTCTTTCCCCTGCAATAGACATCATTGACCCACTTGATTTCCGCAGTCTCTCCACATACGGCTTCCGCAGCACAAGCTACGGCGGCAGCCGCTGCCACTGTGATCATCTGCGCCTGCCCCGCCGAAATGCGGGGACGCAGCAGCACGCTCATATATAACCCCCCACCGGGAGGCGAATAAAAGCTTCTCCCCATTCGTCCGCGGCCGGCCGTCTGCTTGCGCGCAACCACCGTGCAGCCGTGCTTTGCCCCTTCTTCCGCAAGCTGTTTGACTACCGCATTGGTGGAGTCCACACAGTCATAAAACCGAATCTCCGCTTCAGAGGCTGCCGCACAAAGACGCTCTGAGATCCCGCGCGCAGAGATGCGGTCGTTTTCCGGAAGCAGACAATATCCACGGTTCGTGGAGGCGCTGATCTTATATCCCTGCTGCTGCAGCGCGTGCACTGCCTTCCAAACCGTATTGCGGCTCACGCCAAAACAGCGTGCCAAATAAGCGCCCGAAATGCTTTCACCCTTTTTACAGCGCAATTCCTCCAATATCTTTTCCTGCAAGTTCATAACGGCGGCTGCTCCCTTCTCTTAAAAAAACAAGCAAACTCTTCTTATGCTCCTATCCTATCCTGCGCAGCCCAAATTGTCAACCACATTATTCAAATAGGATGACAATCAAATTGCAGCAATCATAAAATCGCATAAAATAAAAAAACGGGGTTTTCAAAACCCCGAAGCAAACAGTTTTTTATCTTTCCGTAACCGAATCGGAAATGTTGCACGCATGGTCGCCCACGCGCTCCAAATTATTAACCGCTTCCAAAAAGATCGCGCCCGACTGCGGCGTGCAATGTGCTTCGTTCAGGCGGCGGATATGCTCTTTATGCAGGCGCTCCTGCATATCGTCGATACGCTGTTCAAGCGCCTCGATCTCCGCAAGCTTTTCACGGTTCCCCGTTTCAAACACAATCAAGCTTTCCCGCACGATCTCCGTGGAGCAGGTGCACATTTCGCTAAGCTCCCGCTGTGCGTTTTCGGAAAACTCCGTATGCGTGTTTTTCCGTTCAATTCCAAGCTCATATATATTTTCCGCATGGTCTCCGATACGTTCAATATCCGTAACCACATGGAACAGCGAGCCGATCAGCCGCCGATCTGTTTCCGTAATATCCAAGCCGTTGATAATCACCAGATATTTTGTGATTTCATGATTAAGCGTGTCAATGCATTGCTCACGCTGCGCCATGTCCGCAATAAGATTATCGTCCATCTGATTAAAATACTCAATACTCAGCTCCAAATTTTTCAAAGCAAGCGCGCCCATGCGCTGAACCTCGCGCTGCGCCTGCGCCACGGCAACCGGCGGCGTAAGCAAAATGCGCTCGTCAAGATACCGCAGCTTGTCCTCCGCCGGCTTTTCAGCCTTGCCGGGCACAAGCAGCTGCGAAAGCTTTACAAGATACTTGGTGAAGCCCACCATCACAAGAACGGAAAGCGTTTTGGCAATGGTATTTGCCATTGCGATCTGGCGCGACATATCGCCGGGGTGTATCTGATTGAGCATATCCTTAAAATAGACCATTTGGAACTGGCCGTTGCTGACCCACGGCACGCACGGCAAAGAGAACATCGCATACATCAAAACTGCGCCGAAGCAATTAAACAACAAATGGATCACGGCTGCGCTGCGCGCATTTTTATTAGTGCCGACACTGGAAAGCATAGCCGTTACGCACGTTCCGATATTCGTGCCGATCAGCACAAACAATGCTCCTTCAAGCGGGATCAAGTCGCCCTGCATGGCCAAAGCCTGCAAAATACCAATGGAAGCAGAGGAACTTTGAATAATCATCGTTACGACAAAACCGACTAAAATACAAAGAAAAGGATTGCTGCCTACCGAAACGAACAGCTCCCTCACGCCCTCATCATAACGAAGCGGTTCCATCGATTCGCTCATCATACTCAAGCCTACAAACAGGATGCCAAAGCCCGCGATGATCTGCCCGAATTCAGTGGCCTTTTTCTTTTTAAGAAAGAGCATCATAACAATGCCCGCCAACAGGATCAGCGGCGCCGCCTGATCCAGCTTAAAGGCTATCAGCTGACCTGTTACCGTTGTGCCGATATTCGCGCCCATGATTACGCCCGCGGCCTGCATCAGATCCATCAGCCCGGCATTGACGAAGCCGACAACCATCACCGTGGTAGCTGACGAACTTTGCACAATCGCCGTAAACAAAAAGCCAACCAAGATCGCCAAAAAACGATTGCGCGTCAGCACATTCAAAAGGCTCCTAAGTCGGTTCCCTGCCGCAACCTCAAGGCCGTCCCCCATCAGGTGCATTCCGTACAGAAACAACCCCAAGCCGCCTGCCAACATTGCTATATGCTCAAAATCCATGCTTTACCCCTCAACAGATATCGTCATAAAATCGCAAAAACACCCATATTACAATATCAATGTTAAAAGCAAATGCATTTTTTGTCAAGCGCATTTACAGGAATTCCGGCGGTATTTATCCATTTCAAAAAAATATTTTCTTTTGGGCGCCGCAGCGAAAATAAAATAACCGGAGCCTGAAGCAAGCTCCGGTAAGCGGCGGATTTCTTATTTTTTCCTGCTGCTGCGGCATGAGCCGGCCGAAGGGCAATTTTCACACCCGCAGCCGCAGGAAGTCTTTCCTTTTTGCTTATCCTTAACCATTTTCACAACGACCGCTGCAATAACGGCCGCTACCGCCGCAGCCGCTAACAGCGTTCCCCAGTTTTCCGCAAAAAAGTCTGCCATAAAATGACCTCCTTATCACTCAAACCCTTATCTTTTCTTTCAGTGTCTGGCTTTCTCTATAAGGTTTGAAGAGCATAAACAGCATCAGCGCCAGCACAGCAACAGCCGCTATGATTCCGATAACGCTGCCGCTTCCGGCAAACATCATGCCAAACTGATAGACCATCAACGCAACCGCATAGGCAAACACGCACTGATAACCGATGGCAAACCATGTCCATTTAACATTGTTCATCTCCCTGCGAATCGCTCCAATCGCCGCAAAGCAGGGCGCGCACAAAAGGTTAAACACCAAGAACGAATAGCCGGCAAGCTGCGTCATTCCTTCAAAATCAAGCACACCGAACACACCGACGACCTCTTCCTTTGCCACAAGACCCATAATGGTCGCAATCGTAGCCTTGATATTGCCGAAGCCGAGCGGCGAGAAAAGCCAGCTGACCGCGCTGCCGATGATGCCCAATATGCTCAACTCCAGCTCCATATCCACATCAAAGAGGAACTGTCCGTCTACCACACCGAAGCGGGAGCCTGCCCAAATGACGATCGTAGAAAGCAGAATGATCGTGCCCGCTTTTTTGATAAAGGAGCTGCCGCGTTCCCACATGCTGCGCAGGATATTGGAAACCGTAGGCCAATGATACGCAGGAAGCTCCATCACAAACGGAGCAGGCTCGCCGGCAAACATCTTTGTTTTTTTAAGCATAATGCCGGAGATCACGATCGCAGCACCGGAGCGCATATAATCCCGGAGTCTCAGATAGATCAGCCAGCGGAACACGATCTCCTCCGCAAGTGGTGCTATGATTCCCATGCACACGATCAGGAAAAACATGCTCTTGCCATCCGTCAGCTGGCTCATCGTCTCCTGATATTCCTCTGCATTGAGAAAGGAACCTATCATATTGACGAACATATTTGCAAACTGTGCAAAACCAGCTC
>JAHAAN010000009.1 GCA_018376855.1 Clostridiales bacterium
ATCCTACCGGCGATCCGATTGCGCTGGCTTATGACGGCGAAGTTCTTGAAGCTGAAGGTCAAAGCGGTGTAAACGGCAGATATTGCATTAAACTGCCCGCAAATTTCAAAGGAAACATTTTCATTCCGGTCAACCGAATTGCTGACAGCCACGTTGTTGAAAACGCAAAGCCGTGGAACAAAACTCCGATTCAAAATCTCGGATTTCATCTTGCTGACGGCGGAAGCAACGGCGTTCTGCTCTCCGCGGTATTCCTCTGCAACTCAAAGCTCACAGCTCCCGATAAAATAGCCGGTACTATCTTATTCTTACACCGCTGCTCAGCGCATTGCGCCTTTCTGGAAGCAGAGCACTATGTATAACGAATCCATGGCCATGATCAAGCAAAGCGACGGCAGCATTTACGGAACGCTTCTGTTCGTTCCCACCAAGATCAACGCAGTTGTGGATG
Source organism: Clostridiales bacterium (assembly GCA_018376855.1). Taxonomy (GTDB): domain Bacteria; phylum Bacillota; class Clostridia; order Christensenellales; family QALW01; genus JAHAAN01. Next base: position 452 of record JAHAAN010000009.1, read on the forward strand.
TATATCTGAAAAAGGAATACAAAGAGGGCGTCGACTGGGTTTGGGAAAAGGGAACCAACCGAATCAAATGGGTCAAAGGATCCAGCATTCCTTATTTTACGGACGACGATCTTGCCGGAAAAGGCGCGCCTAATTACCCGAACTGGAGTTCTGACGGCCGAAGCCTTATGGGCAACTGCCTGTACTGCGTATCCGCGTTTTTGTTTGAAAAACAGATTGCGGTTTCCTACACCTACGATACCAAGCAGGTTGCTTCGCAAAACATTCAATATACCTCCTATCAGGGCGACAAGCTGCCTAAAACCGTATCAAAGCTGAAGAATAACAAGGATCTTAAAGTGTTGTTCTTCGGTGATTCTATCTTCTCCGGCTGCGACGCTTCCGGCATGTACAACCGCGAGCCGTATATGCCCTACATGCACAAGCTGATTGAAGCGGAGCTGCAAAACCATACCAAAGGCAATGTTCAGGTAGATAACATTTCCGTAGGCGGTTGGGCTGTGCAGCACGGTTTAACAGCAATAAACGGCGGAGACACCGAGACCAATATTGCAGACTATTCAAAACGCTATCAGGGCTACGATCTGTTGATTCTCTCCTTCGGCATGAACGACGCAAACACCTCGAAAGATAAATTCAAAGCAGACACAAAAGCGATCGTTGATAAAATCAGAGCTGCGAATCCTAACATGGAAGTAATCCTCGTATCCTGCATGAATCCAAATCCGCGCATAGGTTGGGACGTAAACCAGAAACTCCAAGGCGGATGGATCAAAGAGATTGCCGCTGAGAGCAAATACTCCGGCTATACCGCCGTGGTGGATTTCTATGCAGTACATAAGAGCATTTTGCAGTATAAAACATTTGCCTCTACCACCGGCAACAATATTAACCATCCGAACGATTGGTTGATCCGAGTTTATGCTCAAAATATTTTAGCAACAATGCTGAAATAAAAAACATTGTTTTCAAAAACTGCTGCGTTCTTGCAGCAGTTTTTTCTTTTGCAGGTATTGAATCATTCTGTTTAGCATGCTATAATAACAGCGCACAAAATTCTTGGAGGTTCCCTCTTATGAACTGGATAAATATTCCCTACTGTACAAATAAATCACACCCACTTTCCGGAAAATATTTAACGGCTTCGGGCGGATACCATTCCATACCTAACGGCTGCCCCGCCTGGGGTAGTTCCATACACCGCTGCACCCGCTTTATCGGCGACACAATGGGGCATCTTGTGCTTTCCTATGCAGATGGCAGTGTGCAAAGAATCCCCTTAGTATTCGGCTACACGCTGTGGTTCAAAAGCGTTTGGCAAGAACCCGTGTGCGCACCGTTTAAAACCAAGGGAGGAGAAGTACTTTCCGAAACCTTAAAACGCGCGCTCTTTCTGCAAGGCGCTTATGAAGGGAACGAAACCTGCTGCCTGCGCATTCGGCTCATGGACAAACCCCTTTACAGCGTTTCCGTGGAAGCTGCTGAAGACAAGGAAGGCACGCCTCTTTTCGACCGTTTTACGCTTTCCGACGACGAGGCGGCAAAAGACAGTTTTTTCGCTGACCATACCGTATCAGGCGAAGAAATTCCCGAAACAGTTATGCGGGCTATTGACCAAATCAATCATGCCCTGCTTACGCCGGTAAACGGGCTGCTAACTGTCTCCGTTCCGGAAGCGGAGCCCTGCGGGCTGAATATTCGCTTTGAAGGCTGCCATGCGCGCATTTTTAATGGGATTTTCCACGCAAACGCCGCCAATCTTATGCAGCGCACGGATGAAGACGGCTTTATCCACACGTCTTATACAGGCGCTCCCTCCTGGCGCTACGACGGCTTCGGCCCATGGATCCCAAACGCTGACTCCTACTGCAAGGACTTTTACGCACGCGACGGCGCCCGCGCGCTGATGACCTTGACACGCTTAGGGCGCATGGAGGATTGCCTGCGGGCAGTCGCTTATGCTCAGCAATGCCTGATGTTCTTCCCGGAGAAGCATCTAACGCTGTTGGGAAAGCCCGTGCCCGGACACTTCACCATGGTAATCAACGACCCGCTGTTTTTCCATGAACAGCTGACCAAAGTCGGCTGGCCTACTCAATACACACCTGAACGCTTCGGAAGCGAATATGCAAACCTTGGAAATCAGGAAACCGACGGCCATGGGCTTATGATGATGGCGATTTATAACGTGTTTAAAAACAGCCCCGATAAAGCAATCTTTGCGAATGAAAACTTAAAATATATCAAAGAAGCGGCCGAATATATTCGCTGGTCTATCGAAAACCCAGACGCTTCTCTTTCACAAAACGGCCTGCTTTACGGCGAAGGCGAAGCAACCCACGGAACCGGCGGCTATTCAATGTACGCCAATATCCCCTGTGCACTGGGGCTGCAAGGCTATGCTGAAATTGCAGAAACCGCCGGAGACGCCGAAGCCGCCCGCAGTATGCGCGAAACAGCTGCTTCGCTGCGCAAAGCCATCACTGAAGTTCTCAGCAAAGACGGTCAATGGCTCATGTCTGAATTCGGTTATTACCATGACTGTGCCATAACGTTCCTTTCCGATCTCTATGGTTACGACATAAACGACATGCCGCCCGAATGGGTTCAGCTATCGAAAAACACCTATGAAGCCGATATTTCTCGCAGCCGTCATATCCCCTACGATGCCAGCGGCGGACTGGGCTACAACACCTCCATGCGCCTGCAAAATGCGCTGTTGCTGGATCAAACGGAGGACTACCGCCGCTTTGCCGAGGATTTGCTTTGCCTGTGCTATGCGCCCAAGTTTCCTGAACCGTATTTAGTGCCTGAGTGCGCCTCTTACTCCGATAGACTGCATGCTCTGCGCCGGCAAGGAGATTTGGCAAACCTTGTGCAAATGGCGGAAGTGCTGAAATGCCTGCTTATGATGATCGGTATTTCTCCGCTTACAAACGGCTCTGTTAAAATTCTGCCGCGTTTGTGTGAAAATACGGGTTACTCAATTGCAGATTTCCCTGTGGAAAATTCATCAGCTAAGATATCCGTACAGGCTTCCTGCCCTGCAAACGGTTCTCAAAAAATAAACGTACAGCTAAAAAATGACGGAAGCGTTCACCGCGTACTTGTGCGGTTCGGCCCCTTCTCCGAACAGGAGGCGCAGCAGCCGGAAAAATTAAAGCTCTCTCTGAACGAACAAAACGTTGCGCCCGTTCTGTTCCGCTCCGGAACAGCATTTTGGAGCTATGCCGATTTAAAAATTTAAAAATAATTGACATTGAACCGGCTTCAAGGTTTACAATATATACGGTATAAACAGCCATATCTATTTACGCAAAAGGATCGTGAACCATTCATGAAAATCAGCGAAATCGCCAAAATCACCGGAATCAAATCAGATACGATTCGTTATTATGAAAAAATCGGCTTGCTTCTGGTTAAACGCAGCGACAACTCCTACCGCGAATACCTTGAAGCCGACGTTCAAACACTCTTGCAGATTCGCTTTCTGCGCCGTTTAGGCATAGGAATCAGCGATATCAAGCTCTGGCAGAACCGTTTGCTTTCAGATGACGATTTAATTTCCAAACGCATGCATGAGCTTGAAAACGAAAAACAAACAAACCAGCAGCAGCTTCTCTTCTGCCGGCAGCTTCTATCGGAAAAGCAGCTGGATCTAATCAAATCTGCCTCAGAAGCTGAAAAACCGCCTTATGAAGAAGCATCACAGACCTTCGATTCAAGCGGCGCCTGCAATGAAGCCGTTTCCGTGGGGATCGACATCGGAACCTCTTCTTTAAAGATCGCCGTGCTGCGTGTCTCCGATCGCACTCCCTGCGAATGCTTCAGCGTTCCGAATCACTGCGATATTCCACAGACAAAAAAGTATCGGCGCTGCCAAAGCGTTTCCAAAATCACCGAAAAGATTTTTTCATTATTGAAGCTGACAGAGCTATACTACAAAAACATTATCTGCATCGGAATCACCGGACAAATGCACGGAATTTTATATGTAGACCGCCGCGGAAAGGCCGTGTCCGAGCTGTACACATGGCAGGATAAAAGCGGCGATCAACCTTTGCCGAACGGTCAAACTGTTTGCCGCATGATAGAACAAAAAAGCGGAGAAAGCGTCGCAACCGGCTACGGGCTTGTAACGCATTTTTGCCTGCTGCAATCCGATGAGGTTCCAAAGGAAGCCTCTACGCTTTGCACCATTATGGACTATCTCGCCATGCAGCTTACAGGCCGCACATACCCGCTGACACACAACAGCATCGCCGCTTCTTTGGGATTTTTCGATGTACTCACCGGTCATTTTCGCCTTGAAGCGCTGAATAAGCTCGGCATAGATTCTTCCGTTCTGCCTCAAAATGCAGACAAAGCGCAAATCGCAGGCTTCTATAAAAACATTCCCGTTCTGCTTCCCCTCGGAGATTCGCAGGCAAGCTTACTCTGCGCCGCAGGCAATGACGCAAACACTGTTCTGCTTAACATCGGAACAGGCAGCCAGCTTTCAACCGTTCTTTCCGACCCAAAGGATGCTAAGACAGGGGACGGCATCGAGCTTCGCCCCTATATTAACGGAAGTTATCAGCTCTGCTATGCCGCTTTATGCGGCGGCGCAGGTTATGCGCTCTTGGAAAACTTTATCAGAAGGCTTCTCGTTCTTGCGGGCGAAGCAGATGAAAGCCGGTATGCGCTGTTAGAAAAAATGGCGCAATCTGCCGATCCCAAATGCTGCGATCTGACTGTGAATACTCAGTTCAGCGGCACCCGTTCCGATCCGCTTCTGCGCGGTTCCATAGAGCATATCAGCACGGAAAACTTCACTCCGGAAAATCTTGCTTATGGATTTCTCTGCGGCATCGTAGAGGAGTTATATCAAAAATATAAGCAAATTTTCCCGTCTAACGAAACAGCGCTGCGTTTAGTTGTAACCGGCAACGCGATCAGAAAAAATCCTGTTCTGCAAGCCGTTATTAAAGATCGCTTCGGAATCCGCCCTATTCTTTCACCGTATTCGGAAGAAGCTGCGTTCGGAGCAGCCTTATATGCTCTTATGTTCAAGCATAAAGATAATAGCTGATACAGCTATTTTCAACTTTTAAAGTTTGTTTTTACCGTTCATTAGGATTTAACCGATTTTATAACCGTTTCCTAAAATGATATAAAAAACAGTCAAAAAGCCGCTGAAAATCAGCAGCTTTATTGGTACTCTTATCGTTTTTTCAAAAGTGAACTTGCTTTTTCTGTGCCCCCGCACAGCAAACGGCGCCGCGGTTGTACATGCACAGGCGTTGTTCAGCTTGTTTATAGTCTGCAATCTTCGGCATTTTTCCCTGCGGCGCTCTTTTACTCCCTGATAACTCCTTGCTGCTGACCTCTTCGATCAAACCGCAATACGCTCACCAATGCGCAAACAAGCGATGCAAGCACAAGCGCCGCCAGAATGAGCACTGCTTCGCGCAAAGGAAGCAAGCCCTGCCATGAAACACTGCCGCTTTCTCCGATAAGACTGCACAGCGCTGCAGCTAAAATCGCCCCGCACAAAAAGGCGCTCAGCAGCATAAACAGATATTCGCACAGAAAGCACCCTGCCGCCTGCCTTCGTGTCATGCCCAAAGAATTCAGAATATCCAGTGTCTTTCTTTGTGAAACAAGCTTTGTATACATATAATTGGCTAAATGAATAACCGCAAAGACGATCAACAAAACAGACAGCGTATTTGACGCCGCCGAAATAACGATTTTCATCTGATACTGCACTCGTGCCTGGTTTCTTTTAGATTCCATATGCAGCGTTCTGCTCGGATCACGGTCAATAAGATTTAAAACAGCCTCAACATTTTCATACTGATTTTTATCCTTCAGATCAATCAACACTCGTGTATACGGAATCGAAAGCGCCAACGTTTCCAAAGCGCTTACATCAAACCATATATATCTTCTATTAAAAATCTTTAATTCCGCGGGTAACTTTTGCGGAAGAACGATTACGGCATCCAGCTGAGCTTTAAAATCCACCCTTTTAAATCCACCCGTGTCCTGAAAAATTTGCGAAAATGAGAGTATGCTTCCTAACGGAAACTCCCTGTCGCAATCTTCTTGACTCAAAATCAGAATGCATGCCTCTCCTTGGCGGAGGCGATCCAAATTCAGCTTCCCATATGCCACATACGGTTCAAGCCGCGCCAATTCGCTGCTTTCTGCCGCATACAAAACAGTAGAGTACAGCGTTGTATTAACATCGTAACCATATTGACTTTTAATTTTCTCCGCTTTCTCCTGTGTTCTCTGCGCCAAAAAATTCTCTCCGACTATATTGCCTATCTGATCGTTTTCGCTTGCGCAAAGCAGCTTAACGGGAAAGCGTACAGAGGCGCTCACCGCCTGCACATCAGAGCTATTCTGAATTTTTTCAAGTTCTGCATGACTCAAGCCGCAAAAAAGATCACCGCCCGGCACCAATATTTCTCCGTTAAAAGACATATTAGGCTGTTCAACGGTATAATCCGCTTTCAAATTCACCTCATACTCTTTTTCAGCGCATGACTGCAAAAAAGCGCCCGTAAGAAAAACGGATATGCATAAAGCGCCAGTGAGAACAGCAAAAATTCCATTGCGGTTAGAACGTGTATTGCGATACATCGATATAAAGGGAACACTCTTTGAACGCAATCTTTTTGCACCCTTGCCATACCGCGGTTTATCCTTTTTTAATTCCAAAGCGGTACGGCGAAGCATCACCCATAAACTGTAAAACAAAACCAATAAAAGCGCCGCGACTGCCGCTGCTAATGCGATCCACTGACCGGCATCCGAACGATAATCTCCGAGATCAAGCAAGCTCCCTACCGGGTTCCACAACAGCGGCAGCAAAAGCCGCCCTGCCAAAATGCCGATAGGAACAGAAACAAGCACAATGCACGCATACTGAACAAACAGATAAAGCGCTGTTTCTTTATTGCCTGCGCCTGCAATGCGCAGGTTTGCAATCTGCCGGCGCTGACTTTTGCTGCACAAAAGAAAAACGCTTAAAACAACGCAAATACCCATAACTACAAAAAGTACCATCGCAACCTGAACAACCGTCTTAGATAAATCCAAACGGTTCAGCGCTCCTCCAGCTTCCTTTTGTGCATAAACCGCTTGGCTTTCCCACAGTTCCCGATTGGCATTATACAGCTCCAGTTCTATATCCGTTCCGGCAGCGGTTTGCACCAGCATATGTTCCACACCGTTCACAAAACCCACACCGCCGTGCAGAATTCTGGGCAATAATCTGTAAATATTATTGCAATATGTATCCTCTTGCTGAAGGTAATCGTTAAGAATCCCCACAAGCACATAGCTTTTCTTCTGTTGAATCCCGCTGATATCCACAGTTTCCAGTTCAAATACATCGCCTAATGTCAAGGCAGAATTCAAATTGACCAGCGTACTGCGGCAAACAGCTGCTTCGTTCTCCGCCGAAGGAAGTCTCCCCTGTTCAGCCCTTACTCTCCCCATCTCTATCGCCGTTTGATCCATAACCCCAACGGCAATCATGGGCTCAAAAACCGTATCCGTTTCCACAAATGTTTCACAGCGAATACTTCCGAGTCCCTCTATAAAATCCTTCTGCGCCAGTTCCTCTTCGGCGCCCTGTGCCGCATGAAATAAAATAGCATCCTGCGCGCCGTAAGCCGACAGAATTAACTCCTGTTGATTCCGATAAAAACCGGAAATAAAGCACACCGCCAAAAAAACCAACGCAATACACAAAATCACGGAAACGCTCTGAACAAAAAACTGTTTTTTATGCCTGCGCAGCGAACGAAGCGATAAAAACAGAATCGGATGTTTTTTCATTTAATCGTTCATTCCTTTCCTTTTTAATAGGAAGAGCAAAAAAGCGTGAAAGCCCTTCACGCCTTTTTCATGATTCATGAAGCAAGCCGCCGTAAAGGCTGTATCTTCGATCCGCCAAAGCAGCAATTTCATGATCGTGCGTTACAAGAAGCAGCGTTTGCTGCAATTCTTTACGCACTTCAAACAGCATTTGCATCACGGTTTCCGATGATTGCTCATCCAAATTACCAGTGGGCTCATCGCAAAACACGATTTCGGGTTTATTTGCCAGCGCTCTTGCTAATGCCACGCGCTGCTGCTGCCCGCCCGAAAGCTGATCCGGATAATGCTCCAACCGATCTTTCAGTTCTAAGGTTTCCGCCAGATAATCTATGTAGGCTTTATCCGTTTTCGCTTTATCCAAATATATGGGAAACAGAATATTCTCCCGCACCGTTAGTTCCGGAATCAAATGAAAAAACTGAAAAACAAAGCCGATCTTCCTTCTCCGCAAGCGATTGCGTTCTTCAGCGCTTAAACGATACAGCGCCGTTCCATTGATGATCACCTCGCCATGATCCGGCTGATCAAGCCCGCTTAAAATGTGAAACAAAGTAGACTTTCCCGAACCGCTTTTGCCCACAATGCTGACAAAAGCGCCCTTTTCCACCTCAAGCTGCAAGCCTTTCAGCACCGTCAGCTTCGATTTGCCCTGCCGATAGGATTTTTCAATTTCACTGGCTTGTAAAACCATTGTCATCTTCCGTATCCCTCCGTTTATACCTTTCTTCAACATCACTGAAAAACAAATAAATCAAACTGCCTGCCAATGCGCCGACCGCATAACAAAGAAAAATTCCCATATCCAAATACTTTACTGCATTTTTAAAAATCAGCGCGGATAAGACGGAGAACAACTCGCTACCGCACAAAACTGCCATTGCGATCAAAACCGATTTCCACAATTCTGCATTTGTTAAAAACATACATACGCAATAACTCATGACAAGAACCAAGGCCGCAGCCTTAAGCAGATCCAAAACGGCTTCCGGCGCTTCCCCAATCACCTGCACATAAGCGGAAAACGGAACCCAAAAGCAGTGAACAAGCTTTGTTTCAGGCAGCTCCAAAGCGCCGATACGGAAAGGGAAAAAATCCGTACTGATTTTTGCGGTAACACAAAAGAACAAAACGAAATAGCAAACCAGTTGAAAGAAAGAATATTTTCTTTTATATAACAGGAGTACCAGCCTAATAAACGCGATCGGAAACGCAATTAAATACAGCGTTAAGCTTGATATTTCCATAAATGCCTTAACCGTAAAAAGAAGTCATGGTAATATCTCCAAACACCTCTGCGTGCTGATTGGCATTGCTGCCTATCTGACGATTGCCGCTCGGATAATATCTATAGGCAAAATTATTTTTCGAGCTGTTGAACACATTGGTCGAAGTTCTTTCAGAATAGCCTAAGGGAACCGGAGTATATACGGAAATCTGTGTCCATGTTCCCAAAAAGCCCTGCCGCCACAATTCCGACTTAGCAGTGATATCGGAATAATTCCCCACCAAGGAACAGCCCGAAAATTCTCGGCACAACCGATGCTATTTTCTTTAAAATGGAATCTCCTTTTTCATAAAGTACCATATTTATTTATAACTGTCAATATACTTACAAAGATTTTATAAAAAAACGCATCCCACTATTTCCAGCAGGATGCGTTTTACAAAACCTTACAATCAGCTAAACTTAGCGCCGTTAACCTTGATACCAGGGCCCATTGTGCTGCTGATAACTACGCTGCGCAGATAGGTACCCTTTGCAGCCGTCGGCTTCGCTTTGATAACAGCCTCCATCAGAACGCGAAGGTTCTCATTGAGCTTCTCTGCGCCAAAGCTTGCCTTTCCAATCGGAACGTGCACGATCGCGGTTTTATCCACTCTGTATTCAACCTTACCGGCTTTGATATCCTTAATCGCACGAGCAATATCCATCGAAACGGTACCGCTCTTGGGGTTCGGCATCAAGCCTTTCGGACCGAGCAGCTTACCGAGACGGCCAACCTGACCCATCATATCCGGCGTGGTAACGATAACATCGTAATCAAACCATTGCTCGGACTGGATCTTTGTAACCATTTCCTCAGCGCCGGCAAAATCAGCGCCGGCAGCCAAAGCATCGTCAACCTTATCGCCCTTGACAATCGCCAAAATGCGAACCTTTTTGCCGGTTCCGTGCGGCAGAACCACTACGCCGCGAACCTGCTGATCGGCATGACGGGGATCAACGCCCAAACGAATCGACATCTCGATCGTCTCATCGAACTTCGCCTTTGCGGTTGCCACTGCAAGCGCAACAGCCTCAGCGGGATCGTAGAGCTTTTGAGAATCGACCTGCTTCAGGCTCTCGATATATTTCTTTCCGTGTTTCATTCTTAAAACCTCCCTGTGGTGCTTACGGTGCAGAGCCCTGCCCCTCCCACAAATTATGACTGAACTCAGTCGACCACCGAAACGCCCATGCTGCGCGCCGTACCGGCGATCATGCTCATAGCAGCTTCGACATTGTACGCATTAAGATCGGGCAGCTTCAGCTCTGCGATCTCGCGAACCTGCGCTTTGGTGATCTGTGCGACCTTTGTCTTATTCGGCGCGCCCGAACCGGATTCAATTCCGCATGCCTTCTTAATCAGAACGGCAGCCGGCGGAGTTTTGGTAATAAACGAAAAGGAACGATCCTGATAAATCGAAATTACCACCGGAATAATCAGACCTGCCTGTTTTGCGGTACGCTCATTGAACTCTTTGCAGAAGCCCATGATATTGATACCGTGAGGGCCCAGAACCGAGCCGACAGGAGGCGCAGGGGTAGCCTTGCCTGCTGCGATTTGCAGCTTTACCATGCCTGTAATTTTCTTTGCCATTTGAAATACACCTCCTCTTACATATGATGTGGTGCCTGCGGATGCAAATGCATCCTCCCACCGCCCGCGCACCGCGCGGGACTATATTAAAACACCCGTTATGCGGGCATTATAATACCTGAACCTGAACAAAATCCAATTCAACTGGCGTTTCGCGGCCAAACATAGAAACCATCACGCGCAGCTTTTGATGAACGGCGTCAATCTCCTCCACCGTACCGGTAAAGCCGTCTAACGGCCCTGAGGTAATGCTGACGCAGTCGCCCTTATGAATATCCAGCTTGATCGAAACGTTTTCAACGCCCATGCGCCGCACTTCTTCATCGCTCAGCGGAATGGGCTGTTTAGAACCCGGCCCGACAAAACCCGTTACACCGCGCGTATTGCGAACGGCATACCATGTTTGCTGGTTCATAATCATTTTAATCATGACATAACCGGGAAAAAGCTTGCGCTGAACCAATTTTTTCTTATCGTTGCGAATTTCCAGCACATCCTCCGTGGGAATACGGATATCCGTGATGTACTCCTGAAGCTGCATATTTTCCACCATGTTCTGCAGGCTGGTCATGACTTTATTTTCATAACCGGAATAGGTATGGATCACATACCATTTCGATTCGTTCACAGAAGCTTCCTGACTCATTTGCATACTCGCTCCTTAATCAACCCAACAAAGCAGGAAGGTCTTTTGTCAGCCATTGCTGCACCACGGTTGAAACCAGCCAGTCCATCAGCCCGACCACAACTGCCATCACGACGACCACTGCAAACACGCTCAAGCAATAGCTGGTTAATTCTTTTTTGGTAGGCCACGTAACCTTTTTCAGTTCCGCCGCCATCTCCCGAAACGGCCTTGCAATACGTTTAAAAATATTTTCCTTCTTTTTGGACTTTTTCACCGCTGCACTATTCTTTACAGCAGGCGCTGTTTTTTCGGCTTTTTCTTTAGCCATTGTTTTCACATCCTCCACTCGGCATTCTATAGCCCCTCAGGGGATTTACTTTGTTTCCTTATGAGTCGTATGAGCTTTACAGGTTCTGCAATACTTGCGAATCTCCAAGCGATCCGGATCGTTTTTCTTGTTCTTGGACGTAATGTAGTTCCTGTTCTTGCATTCCGTGCATGCAAGCGTAATGTTGATTCTCTGACCGGCAGCCATGTTTCCACCTCCAAAATGTGTAAGACACCCTTTATACAAATGCCTATATAATTTATCACAAAAACATACGCATGTCAACATTTTATTTAGAAACAGCGTTTTTTTGTACAAACAAAAAAGCTACGAAGCTTTCGCACGCAACTTTGTTGTTATTATAGCATATTATTTTGCGTTTTGCAAACCTTTTTGTTTAAAATTTCCGGCAAACCGAAAAAGAATTTTTCATTGCTGTAAATCACGCTTTGCCGAAAAGATCAAATGCGGCATATCCACCCCGTAATAGCGCTTAATAAGCTGCCCCCGAAGAACCATTCCGTTTCTTTTCGCAACGTTCTGCGAAGGAATATTGGTATCCCGAATGATGGAAAACACCTCGGTGGCATTCAGCTTTGCAAACGCATATTCCTTGCAGGCTGCCGCCGCCTCAATGGCATACCCCTGATGCCAAAAGGCTTTTTGAAATAAATATCCGATCTCTAAAACCCGATCTGCGCCGCACTGCTGCACGGTGATCCCGCATTGCCCTATCATTTCACCGGTCTGCTTTAACACCGCCGCCCACAAGCCGAAGCCATCCTCTCGGTAACGCCGGCGCTGCCGATCCAGCCAAGCCTGTGTCTCCGCGTCGTCAAAGGCATGCTCATAGGCGTACATGACTTCCGCATCCTGAAGGATCCTGCACAGCGCCGCATAATCCGTCTGCCGCATCTGCCGCAGATATAATCTATCCGTTTGCAGGATCATATCCGCCTCATGCTTTTTTCCCACCGAGTCCATCATTTTTCTCCCTTTTGCTTTCTGCGCTTCTTTCCCAGCACCTTCGCTAAATACTCCCCTGTATACGAGCCTTGAACGCGCGTCAGCTCCTCCGGCGTGCCGCTGGCAACAAGATAGCCGCCGCGATCGCCGCCCTCCGGCCCTAAATCGATGCAGTAATCCGCGCATTTGATAACATCCAGATTATGTTCAATGACCACAACGGTATTGCCGTTTTCGCACAGGCGGTTCAGCATAACGATCAGCTTGGCCACATCGTCGGTATGCAGGCCGGTAGTCGGCTCGTCCAAAATATAGATCGTCTTTCCGGTGCCGCGGCGCGAAAGCTCCGTAGCCAGCTTAACGCGCTGCGCTTCGCCGCCTGAAAGCGTAGTAGAAGGCTGCCCGAGCTTAACGTAGCCAAGCCCCACCTCATAAAGCGTTTTGATCTTTTCATAGATGGAAGGAATGCTTTGAAAAAATCCCATTGCCTCCTCTACCGTCATTTCCAGCACATCATAGATGCTTTTACCTTTATAGCGCACCTGCAGGGTTTCATGGTTATACCGTTTTCCCTTGCAAACCTCGCAAGGCACATAAATATCGGGCATAAAGTGCATTTCGATCTTCAGCACACCGTCGCCCGAGCAGGCCTCACAGCGCCCGCCCTTAACGTTAAAACTGAAGCGGGCTGCATTATAGCCTTTTGTCTTTGCATCCACCGTGGCGGCAAAAAGATTTCTGATCGCATCAAAAACCCCCGTGTAGGTAGCGGGATTGGAGCGCGGCGTGCGCCCGATGGGAGACTGGTCGATCACAATGATTTTATCCAAATGCTCCGCGCCGTCAATCCGCTTGCACTTTCCGCCCACGACCTTTGTTCCGTTGAGCATTCTGGCCAGATTTTTATAAAGCACGCCGTTGACAAGAGAGCTTTTGCCCGAACCCGAAACGCCGGTTACACAGGTAAACAGCCCGATCGGGATATCGACGTTGATCTCCTTCAGATTATGCTCCGCAGCGCCCTTAATTTTGATCCATCGCCAATCCGGCACGCGCCGCTCCTTCGGAACAGGAATCTGCTTTCGGCCGGAAAGATACGCGCCGGTAACGGAAGCCTCGTTGCGCATCACCTCTTCGGGCGTGCCCGCGGCAACAACATTTCCCCCGTGCGAACCGGCGCCGGGGCCGATATCCACCAGATAATCAGCCGCCATCATAGTTTCTTCGTCGTGCTCGACAACCACCAGCGTATTGCCCAAATCCCGCAGGTGCTTGAGCGTTTCCAGCAGCTTGCTGTTATCCCGCTGATGCAGTCCGATGCTGGGCTCGTCCAAAATATACAGCACGCCCATAAGCCCCGCGCCGATCTGCGTGGCCAAACGAATGCGCTGCGCCTCGCCGCCCGAAAGCGTTGCAGCGCCGCGCGCAAGCGTCAAATAATTCAGCCCCACGTCGCGCAAAAACTTCAAGCGAACACAAACCTCTTTAAGAATTCTTTCCCCGATAAGCCGCTGCTGCTCCGTCAGTTCAAGACTGCTGACAAAATCGTACGCCTCGCTGATACTGAGCGCACTGAGCTGCGCGATATTTAACCCGCCCACCGTTACGGCAAGCACTTCGGGTTTCAAGCGCAGCCCGTTGCAAACGGGGCAAGGCTCCTCCACCATATACTGCGAAAGCTCCTGTTTGACCGATTCGGAAGAGGTTTCCGCATACCGGCGCCTCAATGAAGGAATAATTCCCTCAAACGGCTGACGATAGGTGCGCGTGTGGCGGGCGGTAACGATTTCAAACTCGATCTGCTCCTTACCTGACCCGTACATCAGCGCCTGATATGCTTGCTCCGACAGCTCACACACAGGCGTATTGATATCAAACCCGTAATGCGCGGCAAGACCGCGATAGGTTGTCATAGCCACAGAATCCTCCGCCAATGTATTCCAGCCGGAAACGCGTACGGCTCCCCGGGCAAGAGAAAGCGTGGAATCCGCAATCACCAGCTCGGGCGAAATGCGGCTTTGCGTTCCCAAACCCGTACAAGCCGGGCAAGCGCCGAAAGGACTGTTAAAGGAAAACATGCGCGGCTCCAGCTCCTCAATGGCAATGCCGCACTCCGGGCAGGCGTAATTTTGGCTGAAAAGCGTCTCTTCCCCGCCGATATCGCACAGCGCAAGCCCATCCGCCAGCTTCAACGCGGTTTCCAGCGAATCAGATACGCGGGAACGGCTCTGTTCCTTAACGATAATACGATCCACTACTATTTCTATCGTATGCTTTTTGTTTTTGTCCAGCTCGCGCTCGTCTTCCAGCTCGCACATTTCGCCGTCGATGCGCGCGCGCAGAAATCCGCTTTTGCGGAATTCCTCCAAATATTTGACGAATTCGCCCTTTCGGGAACGGACAACGGGCGCCATCACAACCACTCTTGTGCCCTCCGGGCTTGCCATCACGGCATCGACCATCTGATCAACTGTCTGACTGCTGATCTCCCTGCCGCACTTGGGGCAATGCGGAATCCCGATTCTTGCGTAAAGCAGACGCAAATAATCATGAATCTCCGTTACAGTTCCCACAGTGGAGCGCGGATTTCGCCCTGTGGTTTTCTGATCTATGCTGATCGCCGGGCTGAGTCCTTCGATATAATCCACATCCGGCTTTTCCATCTGCCCCAAAAACTGGCGGGCATATGAAGACAGCGATTCCACATAGCGCCGCTGCCCCTCGGCATAAAGCGTGTCGAACGCCAGTGAGCTTTTACCGGAACCGCTAAGGCCTGTAAACACCACCAGCTTATTGCGCGGGATCGTCAGATCGACATTCTTCAGATTATTAACGCGCGCGCCTTTGATTACAATATTTTCAAGCATTTTCATCCTCCAAAGCAAGCCGGAGCGCTTTAATCGCATCCCTGAGTTTTGCGGCCTTTTCAAAATCAAGCTTCTGCGCGGCGGCAAGCATCTCCCGCTCCATGCGCGACAGCTCGCTTTTAAGCTCGGCAGCGCTCTGCTTTCTGCCGCCTTTCTCTTCAAACGGCTTCGTTATTTCAATAACATCGCGCACCGATTTAACGATTGTTTTGGGCACGATATGGTTTCTCTCGTTATATTCTATCTGCTTTTTACGGCGGCGGTTTGTCTCGTCGATCGCCCGCTGCATGGATTCCGTAACCGTATCGGCATAAAGAATGACTTTTCCCTCGGCATTTCTCGCAGCACGGCCAATGGTCTGGATCAAAGAACGGTCGGAGCGCAAAAAGCCCTCCTTATCGGCGTCCAAGATCGCAACCAGCGCGACCTCCGGAAGATCCAAGCCCTCGCGCAGCAAATTGATGCCTACCAGCACGTCAAATTCACCCATGCGAAGATCCCGCAGAATTTCCATACGCTCGATCGTATGCACGTCCGAATGCAGATACCGCACGCGAATTCCGATCTCTTTAAAATAATCCGTCAGCATTTCCGCCATACGCTTAGTAAGCGTGGTAACAAGCACGCGGAAACCCTTTTCCGTAACCTCGCGGATCTCCCCGGCAAGATCGTCCACCTGATTGGCGATGGGATGAATTTGAATTTCGGGGTCAAGCAGCCCCGTAGGGCGAACGATCTGCTCCGCCACAAGCCCCGCCTTATCCAGCTCATACTGAGCAGGCGTTGCGCTGATGCAGATCATTTGGTTAAAGCGCTCGTTAAATTCATCAAAATTCAAGGGTCTGTTATCCAGCGCGCTGGGCAAGCGAAAGCCGTACTCCACCAAGCGCTCCTTACGCGAACGGTCGCCGGCATACATAGCGCGCAGCTGCGGCAGGGTAACGTGGCTCTCGTCCACCACCATCAAAAAATCGTCGGGAAAGTAGTCCAACAGCGTATACGGAGGCTGGCCGGGCGCTCTGCCGTCCAAATAGCGTGAATAATTTTCGATGCCCGAACAGTAGCCGATTTCTTTGATCATCTCCACATCGTAGCTTGTGCGCTGCTGAATGCGCTGCGCCTCCAGCAGCTTTCCCTGCTCCGTAAGCTCTGCCGTTCTGAGCTGCATATCGCGGCTGATCTCCACAGCGGCGTGCTTAAGCCGATCCTCATCGGCCGCATAGTGCGTATTAGGGAACAGCATATAATGCCCAAGCGCATGAATCGCCTTGCCCGTTACGACGTCGATCTCGCTGATGCGGTCGATCTCGTCGCCAAACAGCTCCACACGAACAGCTTTATCGCTGCTGGACGGGGGGAAAATCTCCACCGAATCTCCTCGCACGCGAAAGGTGCCGCGGTTAAAATCCATGTCGTTGCGCTCAAACTGCATTTCCACCAAACGCTCAAGCAGCGCCTCGCGCGACAGCTGCGCGCCGGGCCGAAGCGACATCGACATTTTTCGGTACATACTCGGATCGCCCAAGCCGTAAATACATGAAACGCTTGCCACTACGATTACGTCGCGGCGCTCCTGCAATGCCGCCGTAGCGCTGTGGCGCAGCTTTTCGATCTCATCGTTGATCGAACTGTCCTTTTCAATATAGGTATCCGTACTGGGAATGTATGCCTCCGGCTGGTAATAATCGTAGAAGCTAACAAAATACTCCACGGCATTTTCAGGGAAAAACTCCTTAAACTCGCTGCAAAGCTGGGCTGCAAGCGTTTTATTGTGCGCAAGCACTAATGTAGGCCTCTGCAGCTGCTGGATTACGTTGGCAACGGTAAATGTCTTTCCGGAGCCTGTTACGCCGAGCAAAACCTCTGTCCGCAAGCCGTCCCGCATGCCCTGCACCAGCTCACGGATCGCCTGCGGCTGGTCGCCCGAAGGCATATAAGGCGCATGAAGCTTAAATTCGCCCATCCGAAGTTTTTCCTCCCCTGTCCCCGTTTTGATTTTGCTTTTTATTATACTATGAATTGTGCCGAATTGCAATATAATTAAACATTGAGCCTATCTGCCTGCATATTTTCCGTGTTCGGCACAGATGAATCCTATTTACTTAAAAAGGCACGAATGCTATAATAAAAATCAAGAGCCTACCGCGAAAGGAACGATTCCGCTATGAAAATCCTGATAACCTGCGACGACTATTGGCATCCCGGCGAGGTGATAGAAAAAGGCCTGCTGTTTTTAAAAGAATACGGCCATGACCTGCACTTCATAAGAGACGCAAAGGACATTCTGACCCCGAATATGCTTGCGGAATATCCTTTATTTATCAATGCGAAAATGAATCAGATCGGGAACGGTAACACGCATATTTGGTTTGAAAAAGGCGTTTCGGAGCTGGAGGTAAAGGACATAGAAAACTACGTTCGATCCGGCGGCGGATTTATTGCGCTCCATGCAGGAAATTCTTACTTTTGGAATGAATCGGAGGAATATTGCCGCCTCAGCGGCTGCGCCTTCGTAAAGCATCCGCCCCGCTGCACGGTAACGGTGCGCCCCGTTAAGAAGCACCCCGTTACGGAAGGCATATCCGAATTTTCCATTCGGGACGAACATTATGAGATAGACCATTTAGCCGAGGATGCCGAACTGCTGTTTGAAAGCGTATCAGAGACAGGCGGAACACAGCCGGCAGGCTATGTAAGACACTTAGGAAAGGGCAGAATATGCTCTCTCACGCCCGGCCATATTCTTTCCGTATTTCAAAATAAAGAATATAAAAAGATCATACGACAGGCTGTTGCATGGACAACCGGAAATGAAAAAGACAAATGAAAAAGCTTATTTAATTAGAACTGTGCCAAAAGCGTTATATCCTCATTACCTCTGCGCGGCATAACTGCCGGGCGTCATGCCGGTAAGCTGCCGAAAGGAACGGATAAACTGATAGACATTTGCATACCCTGCCAGTTCGGCAACCTCCGTAACGGTATGCCGGCCGCTGAGCAGCAGCATTTTCGCCCGTTCCGCTCTTGCATAGCGAAGATCAAGCATCGGCGTAACGCCGAACAAATTCCGATACACAACGTAAAACCGCGGCGCGCTCAAATGCACGCTGCGCGCCATGCGCTCCACGCTCCAGTCCGTTTCCGTATGGATCAACATATATTCCCGAAAGGCACGCAGACGCTCCTGCACATCGGCCGCCGGAAGAGAGACCGCTCTCTCCGCCGGCTGCACCGTGCGCGCCATATAAAGCAGCACGCGCGAAAGCAAAA
The DNA here is from genome assembly GCA_018376855.1 of Clostridiales bacterium. Lineage (GTDB taxonomy): Bacteria > Bacillota > Clostridia > Christensenellales > QALW01 > JAHAAN01. The sequence continues at coordinate 19,250 of JAHAAN010000009.1, forward strand.
CGTCCAAGCCCTGCTTTCGAAAGCTTCTGTTTGCAAAAAATTCGCGCTCAAGCTCCGCCATAAGCAGCGTAAGCGCCTCTCCGCCGGCCTGATAAATTTTATTTGTTTCAAGCCCAAACTCCCGCATCTGCTCCTGCACATTTCCCGTCAAATGCATCCAATCATGAAGCAAAGGTCCTTTTGCCTTAATCATATGGGGCGTATGCGGAGCAAGAATAATCACGCTTCCCGAAGCAAGCGAAAAGCTCCGACCCTCGCAGAGAAGAACCGCTTCGGATATAAAATGCAGAAAAACAAAATCGTCCGTACCGTTTTTCCGCTCGAGCACAAAATCCGCCTTTTCCGGCCAGCGATGACGCACCGCAAAAACCTCCATCCATCTCTCCCCTTTTCGTTTTTTTGATAAAACAACCTTACCGCTAAAAATAGAAAATGTCAATCGCAAAATAGGAAAAGACATTGAAAAGGAACGGGCGCGTTTGTATAATTGATATCGAAATACATTCCTATCACAAAAGGTTGGAGGCAGATAATGATAAACTCAATTCCAAGACCGGAGCACCCAACTCCGCAGCTGATGCGCAAGCATTGGGTAAATCTTAACGGACAATGGCAGTTTCAATATGACTACGGCTTCTCGGGCACAGAACGGGGCTTTGAAAAGGATTTTCCGTTTGAACGCGAAATCACCGTGCCCTTTTGCCCGGAAAGCGGTCTTTCCGGCATCGGCAACACGGACTTTATGGACTGCGTATGGTACCGCCGCACCTTCTCCTTGCCGGAAGACTGGAGCGAACGCACCTTTCTGCACATCGGCGCGTGCGACTATGAGGCAAACGTATGGATCAACGGCCGGCACGCGGGAAACCATATCGGCGGCTACGTCTCTTTTTCTTTCGACATCACCGGCTTTCTACAACAAGGCGAAAACACCGTAACCATCCGCGCAATCGACCGCCTGCGAGACTTTACACAGCCCGGCGGAAAGCAATGCGGGCAATATGAATCCTGCGGGTGCAGCTACACGCGCACCACGGGCATCTGGCAGACCGTATGGCTGGAAGGCCGGCCAAACACATACATAGAAAGTTTTAAGCTGACGCCTTTATGCGAACAGCAGGCGCTGCAAATCGAAGTCGTATGCAAAAATGCCGGCGGCAAAAAAATATGCGCAGAAGCCTTTTGGGAAGACACTCCCGTTGGTAAAGCAGAAGCGACGGTATGCGGAGAATGCGCGCATTTTCTGCTTCCTCTTTCCGTGCTCAAGCTTTGGGAGACCGGAAACGGCGCGCTGTACGACCTGCGGCTTTTCTTATGCGACGACGTTATCGAATCCTATTTCGCAATGCGCTCGCTCTCTTGGGAAAATAGTTGTTTACATATAAACGGGAATCCGATTTTTCAGCGTCTTGTGCTCGATCAGGGATTTTATCCGGACGGCATTTACACCGCGCCGACGGAGGAAGCGCTCAAGCGCGACATCAAACTGTCTATGGCGATGGGCTTTAACGGCGCAAGGCTGCATCAGAAGGTCTTTGAACCGCGCTTCCTATACCACTGCGATAAGCTGGGATATCTTGTATGGGGCGAGCATGCCAACTGGATGCTGGATATCAGCCGCCCGGAAGCATGGCAGGGTTTCCTGCCGGAATGGCTGGAAATTTTGAAGCGGGATTACAACCACCCCGCCATTATCGGATGGTGCCCGTTAAACGAAACGCAGGGAAATCAAAATCCGCACTTTGTAAAAATGCTTCGGGACATGACCAAGGCATACGATCCCACACGCCCATATATTGACGCTTCGGGCTGGACGCATCAGGGAACGCTGAGCGACATTCAGGATGTGCACAATTACGAACAGGATCCGGATACGTTTCGCGCGCTCTTCGGCGGCGCTGACGCCCCGCCGTTCATCAGCGAATACGGCGGCACACGGTGCAGCGCCGACGGATGGGGTTACGGCACAGCCGCAAAGGATTCCGCCGAGCTTTTAGAGCGTTTCCGCGCCTTAACGGAAATCCTGATGCAGAACCCCGCCGTAAGCGCACTGTGCTACACACAGCTGACGGATGTAGAACAGGAACAAAACGGGCTGTACACCTATGACCGGCAGCCGAAGCTGAATCCCGCGGATGTAAAAAGCATTTTGACGCAGACTGCGGCGGTTGAAAAATAGAATTATCACTGCTTGCCGATACAGCGGGGCGCACGGACGCCCACGGCGTCAAAGCCCCCAAAGGGGGCTTTCCCTGCGCATCGCGCAGGGCGTGCGCCCCGCTGCCGCTATACATGCCGAAAACTTTAAAAAAGGACGTTCCGAACTCGGAGCGTCCTTTTTTTCTTAAACTCCCGCCGCAGGCAGCTTCAGCCACGGCTGCTCGCCGATCAGCCCGATCTCCCGAAAATCGTTCAGATTGTGGCGGATAATATAATCTATATAAGCCGTAACCATATGCCCCGTCAGCGCATAACCGCACGGATTCAAATGCCCGTTCAAATAAAACCGTTCACGGAACGCAGCGTCGTTCACCGGCGCATAAGCACGGAAATCCAGCACATAAGAATTTTCAAAGAAGCCTGCAAGCTCATGCATTCTCACCGCATGAAGATCCGCCAGCTTTTCCCTTTCGGCATCCAGCTGCTGAACCGGCATCGTCATAAAAAAGAACTTAGCCTGCGGCGAAATTTGCTTGAGGCGCTGAACGATCGCCGCATAATATCCTGTAAAGGTCGGCTTATTTTTAGAGGGATCCTCAAGATTTATATCCTCTAACGAACCTACTTCTCCCCAAAGGTTAAGCAGATCGTTCACTCCCAGCGCAATGATATAAGCTCTGCACGCTTTTTCCGGCGCCCAAAAGCCGTTCGCCTCCGCAAAGCTTTCCAAATACTCGCGCGCCGTCATGCCGCCGCGTGAAAAATTGTAAACCGTATTGCCTGTCATCCGCGCAAAAAACTGCCCCCATGAATAATCAAAGCAATCGAAATACGCCATGGATCCGTCCGGCTCGTGCCGTTCAAATTCGCCGGAAGAAAGGCTGTCTCCTATGCATCCAACAGTCCTTAGAATTCCGCAAAACCCGCCGTTTGCAGGAAAGCACTCCAGCGGTTTCTCATCCGCATTTTCGATCCACCTGTTTATATCCATTTTATTTCTCTCCTTTATTCATCCTTTGCAAAGCGCGAAAGGCTCATGATCCCCATAATGCCCAGCACAAATGTAATCAAACAAATAACGATGTTCAAGCTCCACCACACAACATCAGCATTCTGCGGAATATTAGGAAGAATCGTTTCCTTAAAAATCTCGCCTGTAGAGCCGATGACAAATCCAAGAATGATGCAGTAGGTCTGGTGAGGAAATTTATTCATCGTCCATTCCAGCGGGCGTGTGGTAAGAATGACCCCTATACCGACGCCCAACGCCAAAAACAGGATATAAGCGAGATCAAAGCTCTTAATGGCCGCAAGCGTCGTTTCATACATACCCAACACCAGCAGCATATGCGAAGTGCTGATTCCCGGCAGCACAAGCGCAACCGCAATAATAATGCCGCCCGCAAGCCACATGATGATATTGCTCAGCCCAAAACCGTTTGCAACGGTAAAAACGCCTTTGGGAATAAAGCCGATCCCCACGATGATCGCCAAACCGATCAGAATATACACCGCGGAGGAGACGCCAAACTTACTCTCCCTCGTCTTTTTATAAATCGCGGGAATTCCGCCGACCACCGCGCCGATAAAAAAGAACGCCACCGGCAGCGGAAATTTTTCCAACAGCCACGAGATCAAAAACGCCAGCGTGCCGATTCCTAACAGCGAGCCGAGAAGAAACTTTCCCAAATACAACAGATTTCCCTTTACATCCTTAGTAAAATGGCTTATGGAGGAAATCAGCCGGTCATAGATCCCCAGCAAGATCGCCATGGTCCCGCCGCTTACGCCCGGAACGCTCATGCTGGAACCGATAATAAAGCCCTTCAGCATTAAAATGAATGTTTTCATAAAACACCGCCCTTACAAATCTTTGTAAAGTTTATGCTGTTCCGATTGTTTTAATTTCCGTTCGTATCCTTGCGATCGAGCCATTTTTTATAAAAGCTGAGAAGCAGCACAAACGCGCAGCCGATCACAAACCAAAGCACATGAAAGCTCTCTATTGAGATTGGGGGCTTTGGATTCTCCAGTGTTTTCGGGCCGACTGCAATCGCATACAGTGAACCAATCATCATGCCCAAAATCGCATAGATCGTGGCGCTGCGATGCCGATCAAGCAGTTTCTTTATGCCGCGCAGTGAAATTACCACACCGGCCAGCACGCCGATTCCGAAAAAGAGAATGATCCACAGATGGCCGAAATCAAAGCTGAGCGCCTCCTTGAGCGACGTAATGACCGGCACATAAAGCCCAAAGCACATTAAGATCGTAGAACCCGAAATGCCGGGAAGAACCATGGCTGAAATCGCCAAAATGCCGGCGAAAATCACATACAACGCAGTAAGCGGCGAAAAACCGATATCGTTTACAGACGACGAAAAATTAAATGTGGATAAAGCGATCACTGCCGCCGCCCCCAGCGCCGCAAACGGAATATGCTTATAATTTCCGGCAATCGTTTGCTTTTCGGCAACAAGAACAAGCGGAACAGAGGCCAGCACAAAGCCCAAAAACAACGAGCTGACCTGATAAATATGGCTGGTAAATACCGCGGACAGGATGAAAACCGCCAACCCCATGCCGATCACCCAGCCAACTCCGAGCTTTAAAAGATACCTGACCGCCGCCAGCCGCTGCTCCTTCTTACCGCGGATAAGGTCGCTCAGCGAAGTGATAAATTCATCGTAAAAGCCCATGATAAACGCGATCGTCCCGCCGGAAACCCCCGGAACACTATCGGCAAGCGCCATAAAAAAACCGCCGAGAAATGTGTAAACTAACTTTTTCATTCTGATTTGTTTCCTTCCCCGTTCACTTTTGTATCTATGAACTGCACTAAAAAAATGGTTTACAGACCGCTTTCATTATATCAGCAACAACAGACGATATCAAGCAAAAATTTTTTTATAAACATTAAGCTTCTTTAAAGCGCGCCAAAAATATATCTTATCTTGACTTGGCTTATCAGCATTAACTATAATAAAATTTGAATTCATTTTATATCAAATGGAAATTTCAAAACAAAAAGGAGTATTTTGTAACATGAAAAAGGAATCAACGTTATCTTTACTGTTGATAATAATCTTCCTTTTCTCCTGCGGCACTGCAATCAATGTGTCTGCATCCGAAACGGAAATTACCGACAGCGGACGGTATGAATACAGCGGCTTCACCGATCCGATCGTAATAAAAAGCGGAAGTCCAACAGTCGTCTTAAACGACGTTACCATCACTGCGCAAAGCAGTGCGGCGATCACGGTGGAAGCCGGCGCCGAACTGACGCTTATCCTCAACGGCAGCAGCACGCTGACCGGCGGGAACGGCTATGCGGCGATCTGCGTAAAGCCCGCGTATGACAGCGAATTGAATTACAGCGAAAGTGAAAGCGCCGTGCTGAATATCTCCGGCGGCGGAAATCTCAAAGTAATCGGCGGGAACGGCGATCAGACCGACGGACGCTTTGGCGGCGGCGCGGGCATCGGCGGAAACGGCGAGGATCAAAACGGCGGCGACGGCGTGGATTTCGGAACTGTCCGCATCACAAGGGATTTCATCGGCACCGTTGACGCAGCAGGCGGCGGCACAGGCGCCAATGAAGCTAACCCCGATTACAACAGCGGCAATATTTTCGGCGGCGGCGCGGGCATCGGCAGCGGCGGTATGCAGGGCGGCAGCTACGATTATAACTGGGGCGAGGTGTTCGGAACCATTATAATCGAAAACGGAACCGTTCTTGCCCGCGGGAACGGCTATGGCGCAGGCATCGGCGGAGGCGGCGTTTTAGGCGACGATACGATTGCCTCGGGAATAAAAATCAACATAAGCGGCGGCAATATCACCGCTAACGGCGGCACATGCGCGGCAGGCATCGGCGGAGGTTCCATGTGCGACGGCGGCTTTATCTCCATAAGCGGCGGCAGCTGCATTGCCGTTGCAGGCGAGGCGGACGGCTCGCTCGGCGGCGCAGGTATCGGCGGAGGCGACAACGCTTCCGTTTCCTCCGTAATCATTTCCGGCGGCACGGTAGAAGCGATCGGCCACGGCGG
>JAHAAN010000010.1 GCA_018376855.1 Clostridiales bacterium
AAAGCCCGCCGAGCGCATCGTTGTGAAGGAGCTGCGGCTTGCCTGCGCCTAAAAGAGACAGCGCGCGCGCTGCGTCCTTCAGCTCAGCTTCGGCAGAAGGGCCTTTCATGGCGGCGGCATACCCGCCCACAGCGGCAAACGGAAGCGTCAGCTCTGCCAGAACAGACATTCTGGCTACGGCGCGGGAGAACACACGGTCATATTTTTCACGGAATTGAGGAGATTTACCTGCGTCCTCCGCGCGAAAATGATAGGTGGTGCAGTTTTTTACATCAAGTTTTTCGCACAGTTCATCAAGGAACACCAGCCGTTTTTTGAGAGAATCGAACAGGTGCATGGTGATATCCGGCCGCGCAATAGCAAGCACTGCGCCGGGAAACCCCGCGCCTGTACCGATATCGGCGCATACCGCGTTTTCCGGAATGGCGCGTAGCGCGAACAGGCAATCCAGAAAATGCTTTTGCACGATTTCAGCAGGCTCGGTGATGGCGGTTAAATTCACTTTTTGATTGTATTCAAGCAAAAAATCGCAATAGGTTTTGAGCTTGGCGATGCATGCGTCGCTTAGAGAAAGCTCCATTTTTGCGCAGCCCTCACGCATTGCCTGCGAGAAGTCAAACATAGCTTCAGCCATAGAAAGCCCCTTTCATTCGGATTTGCAGCCAGCTGGCGCAGCAAAGGCCGCAAGCCCGCTTTTTATTTGTTCAGGTATACGAGCAGCACTGCGATGTCGGCGGGAGAAACGCCGGAAATACGGGAGGCCTGCCCGACAGAGGAGGGCTTTACGGCATTGAGCTTCTGCGCGCCTTCAATGCGCAGCCCTTTGATGGAGCGATAGTCCAGATCCTGCGGCAGCGGCTTGTTTTCCAGCCGGCGCATCTCGTCGATCTGTGCCTGCTGCTTTTTTAAGTAGCCTTCATATTTGCAGTCGGTTTGCAGAGTCAGCGCGTCGGCGGCGTTGAGCGCGGGCAGCTGCGGATCGAAGCGGCAGAGGAGCGGATATGTAACGTTAGCGCGTTTGAGCAATTCCGCATAGCTCAGTCCGCGGTCGGACGGTTCTTCGCCGCAGGCCGAAAGGATTTCATTCGTGCGCTCTATGCCGGGGCGTAATGTTTGCAGCGCTTGCCGCGCGGCTTCAATGCGTTCAGCACGGGCTTCGCAGCGTTCCATACGCTCGGGCGAGACAAGGCCGGCGTCAAACCCCTTCTGCGTCAGCCGCAGATCGGCGTTATCCTGCCGGAGACTGAGACGGAATTCTGCGCGCGAGGTCATCATGCGGTATGGCTCTGCGGTTCCCTTCGTTACCAGATCGTCAACAAGTACGCCGATATAGGCTTCGCTGCGGCTGAGAATAAAGGCGGGCTTTTTCTGCACGAAATGGGCGGCGTTGATGCCCGCATATAATCCTTGTGCAGCAGCTTCTTCATAGCCCGATGTGCCGTTGATCTGCCCGGCGCAGTAGAGTCCGCGCACGGATTTTACTGCAAATGCAGAGTTTAAGCACAGCGGGTCAAGGCAGTCGTATTCAATGGCATAACCTGCGCGCACCATGTGCGCGTGTTCCAACCCGCGAATAGTATGAATCATTTCAACTTGCACATCGGCCGGGAGGCTGGTAGAAAGGCCTTGCAGATAAATTTCCTGCGTATAAGCGCCTTCCGGCTCTAAAAACAACTGATGGCGCTCTTTATCGGCAAAACGAACAACTTTATCTTCTATGCTTGGGCAGTAGCGTGCGCCTGTGCCGTGGATCATGCCTGCATACATCGGAGAACGGTGCAGATTAGCGCGGATGATCTCATGCGTTTTTTCGTTTGTATAAGTCAAATAACACGGCTGATTTTCGCGGCGCGGTTCGTCTGTCATGAAGGAAAAGGCAAGTCCCTCTTCCCCCAGCTGCGGCTCCAGCACGCTCCAGTCCACGGTTCGGCCGTCAATGCGTGCCGGTGTGCCGGTTTTGAACCGTTGCAGCGGCAGCCCGAGCTCCTCGTGCAGCTGGCGGGAGAGTGTTTCGGAGCGCAGAAATCCGTTTGGGCCGCATGCGCGCACATATTCTCCCGTAATAATGCGGCTGTTAAGATACACGCCTGCCGCGATGACGGCAGCCTTGCATTCATAACGATCACCCTGAGCGGTCTCCACCGCACGCACGGAACCGTTCTCTGCGTCAATGCGCACGGCTTCCCCCTGCTTTACTGTGAGCTGCGGCGTGTTTTCCACCGTGCGGCGCATATGCAGCTGGTAAGCGAGCTTATCCGACTGCGCGCGGAGGCAGTGAACGGCCGGTCCTTTGCTGGTGTTGAGCATTTTAATTTGCAGGTAGGTTGCGTCTGCGCTCAGCCCCATCTGACCGCCGAGCGCGTCGATTTCGCGCACAAGATTTCCCTTGCTGGTGCCTCCGATGGACGGGTTGCACGGCATAAAGCCTATGGCGTCCACGGAAAGGGTCAGCAGCAGCGTTTTCAGCCCCATGCGGGCGCATGCAAGCGCGGCTTCGCTTCCCGCATGGCCGCCGCCGATCACAACAATATCGTAGCATTCGTTCATTGCTTTCAACTATAGCTTTCGCTTTGCGAGAGCTTCCTTTCTTTGGGAATCGAAGTGTTATTGAACAGCGAAAGCCACAGGATCGAAGCTTATAAAGATGGCTTTCGCGGGAGCAGATGCGCTTTTGCAAATGAGTCTTTTTCAGAATTTCCAAAACCTGCATTTCAGCAAGAAAAGCGATTTCCCAATTTATTTGCCTAAGCAGAATTTTGAAAAGATTCGGTCTATAATCGCTTCGCTGACGGTTACGCCCGTGATAAGCCCCAGCGCATCCCAAGCGGCACGCAGCTCCACAGCCGCGCAATCGGCAGAAACGGATTCGGAAGCGCCGTGCAATGCTTCCAATGCGGAGCGAAGCGCTTCCAAATGACGTTCATTGGTAACGGAAATCCCCTCCGAAGCGGAATAAAGCCCGCCCAAGCGGCACAGCTCCTCACGCAGTGCGTCCAGCCCCGCGCCTGTAACGGCGCTTACACAGAGGCCGTCGGAGGGAAGCGGCGCACACGCAAGATCTGTTTTGTTATACACGCGCAGAACCGGAATGTTTTTTGGCAGCGTAAAATCAGTTATCGGTGCGGTGCAGTCGATCACATGAAGAAGCACATCCGCATGTGCGGCGCGGTCAAGCGCGCGGTCAACGCCGATCTGCTCAATAGCGTTGCTGCTTTCGCGGATGCCGGCGGTGTCGTAAAGGTGAACGGTAAAGCCGTTAAGCGTGATTATTTCATGCAGAACGTCGCGCGTGGTGCCGGCAATGTCGGTAACGATGGCGCTGTCGCGGCCGCTGAGCGCGTTGAGCAAAGAGGATTTTCCGGCGTTCGGCATTCCGATCAGGCAGACCTGTAAGCCGTCGCGGATAATTCGGCCGCTTCGGTAGCTTTCGATCAGCCTATTCAAGCTCTCTTGCAGCGGGATCACGCCGCTGTGCAGCGCGGCAAGCGTATCATCTTCGTTGATTTCATCCGGATAGTCGAAGCCCGCTTCCACACCGGCAAGTAAATCGGTAATTTGTTCCTGCATGGCGCGGATCTGTTCGCCTAAGCCGCCGTGCAGCGCTTGCGCCGCGGCAAAGGCGGCGCGCTCGGAATCGGCCTCGATCATATCGCCCACCGCTTCCGCTTGGCTGAGATCCAGCATACCGTTAAGAAATGCGCGGCGCGTAAATTCTCCGGGCTGTGCAATGCGCGCGCCTGCGTTAAGCGCTGCACCGAGCGCGAGCCGTGCGGCGGCGTCTCCTCCGTGGCAGTGAAGCTCCAGCGTTTCTTCTCCCGTAAAGGAAGCGCCCTGTGCAAACAGCACGGCAAGGATTCGGTCGGCAGGCTTACCGTCTGCGATCAAGGATCCGAAATACATATGGCGGAATTGCGGCGCTTCTGGGCAGGGATGAAATAATCGGGGCATCAGCTTCCCCGCTCCTGCGCCGCTGATGCGAATCACGGCGATGCCGCCGCGTCCGCGCGGCGTAGCGATAGCGGCAATCAGATCTTGCTGTTCCATGAAGGCTCCGTTCTGCCGCTTTTGCTGCGGCATAAATGTCATAAAGGGCAGGGAAAACCGTCGGTTCACCCTGCCCCTTTGAGATGGCGTATTATCGTCTGACAGGCGTAATGATTACGCGGCGGTTGGGATCTTCCCCTTCGCTGGCGGTAGTTACGCCGCTCATGCCCTGCAAGGCGGAATGAATAATGCGGCGTTCTGCGGGATTCATAGGATCCAAGCTTACGCGGCGCCCGCTTTTGATTGCCTTTTGCGCAAGGCGTTCGGCAAGGCGGATCAAGGTCATTTCCCGTTTTTGGCGATAATTTTCCGTGTCGATTGTTACGCGCGTATATTCTTCGGAATCTTTGTTTTCTACCAAAGAGGTGAGATATTGAATCGCGTCAAGGGTTTCGCCCCGATAGCCGATAATGCGGCCCATTCCCTCGCCGGAGATGTCGATAAACAAGCCGTCTTCATTGCGGACAGCTTTGATCCCGCATTCAATGCCCATATCGCGCAGTATGCCGGAGAGGAAAGCAATGGCAGGCTCGTCCGCAGAGACGGGCGTTCCTATGATTTCCTTCTTTGGAGCAGGCTCAGGTTTTGTTGCGCGCTGCGGCGTTTCTCTGCGCGGCTTTTCCTGCTTTGCGGGCTGCTGCGCAGCTTCGGGCTTTGCTTGGCGGGGCGCCTCTTGGACGGATTTATTATTCCATGCGGTCGGTTTTCCTTCACGCTTGGTTAAACGCACCTTCGCAAGAGATTTTCCGATTCCGAGAAAGCCCTTGGAATTTTCCTGAAGAATTTCAATATCTACTTCATCAAAGGAAAGCCCCATCTGCTCAAGGCCGGAAAAAATGGCTTCGTCGATGGATTTTCCTTCTACTTCTAAAACTTGACTCATTCGGGTTCACTCCTTTCTCGTTGTGCCCGTTCGTTAAGCGGCTTCTTTAGCGGCTTTTTTAGCCTCTACAGCATCCAGCACCTTATTGATGGTGAAATTGGTTCCGAGCATAATCAGGCTGGAGGTAATCCAGTAAATCGCCAGCGCGCTGGAGGATGTAAGGCAGAAATACACGAACAGTGCCGGGAAGATGATGTTCATCCACTTGGTCATTTTTTGGCCGGAGGCTGCCTGCGGATCATCTGGGTTCACAGGCGCGGGCGGATTCATCTTCTGGTTGATATACAGGCTGAAATACTGTACCGCGCCGGATAGGATCGGCAGAATAAACAAGCCGTTCCCGCCGGAAAGCGTCAGCTGACCTAATGCGTTCTGAACGGTTTCCAGTGTGGCCGAATCAGAGAACATCCCTTTGAGATACGTTCCCGCGGGCACAATATCCGACACGATGTTGGTGAAGATTCCGCTGATGAGCGGAATGGCGCGGAGCACTGGCACATTGTTTAATGAAACAAGATTATCGGGCATCCAAATATTTTTGATCCATAAAAATGAATTTTCACTGAACCATGTAGCGACCTGCTGGGATTCCGCGCCGAATTCATTGATGATGCTCGCCAGCTGTTGCGTTTGCTGCGCCGCCATAGAACGGAACACGGCAAAAAAAGCAATCAGAAGCGGATAGACAAGGAACTGTGAAAAGCAGCCCTTCGGCATCATGCCCAGCCCTACGCTTTTGCGCAGCTCCAAAATTTTTCTTTGCAGCTGCTGCGGGTCGTTTTTATAGGCTTTATTCAGTTTATCCAGTTCAGGCTGAATCTGCGCTGTTTTTCGGGAAAAATCCCGCTGCCCTTTTCGGGCGCGGATATCTAACGGCAAACAAACAAGGCGCAGCAGCAGCGTAAAGAGAACAATGGTCAAACCGAAGTTGCCGGTAATCGTATTGTTGATCCATTGGAAAAACTCCATAAGGACATTGGTAATAGCATCCATCGAGCTTCCTCCGAGCTTCTCATTGTGCAATGAAAAGCCTTTTTATGATTTTTTGCGGCGGAATGCGTCCCGCCAGTGCTCAGGCACAGGATCAAAGCCGCCTTTTCCAAACGGATTGCAGCGCAGAATACGCCAAATTCCCATTAAAATGCCGCGCCATGCGCCGAAGCGTTCAATTGCGCCGTAGGTATACTCCGAGCAGGTCGGCGTAAACCGGCAGGAAGGCGGAAGCCCCGGAGAAACGGAGGTTTTATACCATGTGATCAGGCCAAGCAGGAATTTTTTCATAACGGCGCACCGAGCATACCGGCCTGCGAAAGCAGGAATTCCATATCGCGCTTGATCGCGGTAAGATCCGCCTTGACGATTCGTGTGCGGGCAACAAACAGATAGCTTTGATCCCGCCTCATGCGCGGCATGTAAAAGGAGGCCGCCTCGCGCATCAGCCGCTTAATGCGGTTTCGCTGCACGGCATGGCCGATTTTTTTGCTCACGCTGAAGCCGAAACGCGGTCCCATTTTGTTTTTGACGCAAATCAGAACCAAACAGGATGAAGCATAGGAAGCGCCGCGCTTATATACATACCGGAATTCTTTATTTTTCTTCAGCATATAAGCTTTTTTCATGCGGCGGACTCCTCTTGTTTCGGAATTAAGCGGTCAGCTTTTTTCTGCCTCTGTTTCTGCGGCGCTTGATTACGTTGCGGCCGTTTTTGGTGCTCATTCTCTCACGGAAACCGTGAACCTTGCTTCTGTGTCTTTTTTTGGGTTGATACGTTCTTAACATAGTGAATTTACATCCTTTCCTTATTTGCTGTGCGGCTGCGGCAGAATCCGCGCCTTTCACAATTTATCATGATTTGTAAATATGCTAATCTATTATAGACGAAAGAAAGAAGCGTGTCAAACTGTTTCTTGAAAAACAGCGGATTTTTCGGCGCTTTTTTCCTGCCGCGCAGAAAACATCTTGGCGATTCGCCTGTGAAAAGCATTGCGGAAAGCCGTATTTTTTGATATGATATAAATAATGTAATCAGCGGGAGCGTGATAAACGTGAAAAAATGCAAGAATTCCGTGAAATATTGTAATATTGGCGGGCAGGCGGTCATGGAGGGTGTAATGATGAAGGGCAAAAGCTCCATGGCCACAGCCGTCCGGTGCCCGGACGGCCATATCGATCTTGAAACGAAGAGCATTAAGCCGTCCCCGGCGTTGCAAAAGATTTATAAGATTCCGGTGCTCAGAGGGTCGGTCAATTTGGTTGCCACTATGGTGGAGGGCGTAAAGGTTCTGCTGCATTCCGCCGAGCTTTCGGGCGATGAAAGCACGCAGGAGGAATATGAACCGAGCAAATTTGAGCGCTGGCTGAGCGAAAAGCTGCATGTGAAGGTTATGGATGTCGTGGCGGTGGTAAGCGTAACGCTGTCGTTAGTGCTGTTTGTGGCGCTGTTCATTTTGCTTCCTTCTTTTTTGGCCGGACTGCTGCCGGGCGGAATGAATCACTATCTGCGCGCGCTGTGCGAGGGGCTGATCCGAATCGCGATTTTCTTAGGATACATGGTTTCGGTTTCCTTTATGAAAGAGATCCGCCGCGTGTTTATGTACCACGGCGCGGAGCATAAGACGATCGCCTGCTATGAGCATCAGCTTCCGCTCACGCCGGAAAATGCGGCGAAGCAGTCGCGCCTCCATCCGCGCTGCGGCACAGCGTTCATGCTGATCGTTATGATTATTTCCGTGCTGGTTTACGGCCTGTTTCCGTTTCAAATCTGGTGGCAGAAGCTGCTTATTCGGCTGGTGATGCTTCCGATCATTGCCGGGATTTCCTATGAAGTGCTGAAGCTTTTGGCCAAGAGCGAAAACCCGATCGTTCGCGCGCTGCGCGCGCCGGGGCTTGCCCTGCAGCGGCTGACGACGAAGGAGCCTACGGAGGATATGCTGGAGGTTGCGATTGCGTCGTTTAAGGAAGTATTATATATGGAAGGAATCGAACAACGTCCGGCAGCGCCGGAGCAGAGCGGCTTGGAGGAAATGGATGAGCATGACGCTTGCACAGAAGATCAGGCAGTGGAGCAGTGAACTGGCGCAGGCGGGAGTGCCTGACGCAAGAGCGGATGCGGAGTGGATCGCAAGCGGAGTGATGGGGCTTAACCGCGTGCAGCTTGCGCTTGCCCGTGATACTGTGCTGACACAGGAGCAGGAGCAGCGCATTGAGGAATGTCTTGTGCGCAGAAAGCGGCGGGAGCCGCTGCAATATATTTTGGGCAGCCAATGCTTTATGGATTTGGAGCTGAAAACCGACGCGCGGGCGCTTATCCCGCGCCCGGAAACGGAGCTGCTCGCGCAGCGCTGCGTTCAGGCGGTGCGCGAAGCAAAAAAGCAGCGCTTTTGCCAGCTTGATATCGGCACGGGAACGGGCGCGCTGGCGTTAGCTGTTGCGGACGCTTGTCCCTCTGTGCAGGCCGTGGGGGCGGATATCAGCACGGACGCGCTTTCGCTGGCTCGGGAAAATGCGGAAAGGTGCAGGCTCAGCGAGCGTGCGGAATTTTTGCAGAGCGATTTGTTTTCAGCCTTGAACGGGCGCGAGTTTGACGGCATCGTTTCCAATCCGCCTTACATTCCCAGCCATGTGATCGATTCGTTAGAGCCGGAGGTTGCGCTGTATGAGCCGCGGCTTGCGCTTGACGGCGGGAAGCAGGGATACGATTTTTATGAACGGATCATTGTGCAGGCGCCGAAGCATCTTTGCAGCGGCGGTTTTCTTGCGTTTGAGGCGGAGCCGTTTCAGTTTGCGCGGATCTCTCGGCTGATGGCGGAGTCGGGTTTTACAGAGCCTGAGCTGATTTTGGATTATGCCGCGGAGCCGCGCGCCTGCATTGCAATTAAGAAGTAAAGGAAGAAAGATATGACAGAAAAGCTGGAGGAATATCTGGTTCGTTATGAGGAACTGAATCATCAGCTGAGTGATCCGCAGATTATTGCGGATCGGGATCAGTGGCAGAAGCTGGTGCGCGAGCATGCAAGAGTTGAGGAGATCGTGCAGACCTATGAAGCGTATAAAAAGATCTGCGACGCGATCCGAGAGGCCAAAGAGCTGTTGGAGAGCGGAGAAGCGGAGCTTGCCGAGCTTGCGCGGGAGGAGCTTGCCGAAGCGGAGCCGGAGGCGGCGCGGCTGGAGCTGGAGCTGACGCAGCTGCTTGCGCCGCGGGATCCAGACGATGATAAAAACGTGGTGCTGGAAGTTCGCGCAGGCACCGGCGGCGAGGAGGCGGCATTGTTTGCCATGGATTTGCTGCGTATGTACGGCAAGTACAGCGAGCGGCAAGGCTGGACGGTAGAGCCGGTTTCGGTGAGCGAAACGGACATCGGCGGCGTAAAGGAAGCGGTCTGCATCATCAGCGGGGGAAGCGTGTTTCGCAGGCTGCGCTACGAAAGCGGAGTGCACCGCGTTCAGCGCATTCCAAGCACGGAAAGCGGCGGGCGCATTCACACCAGCGCGGCGACCGTTGCCGTGCTTCCGGAGGCGGAAGCGGTGGACGTCAATATCAATCCTGCCGATTTGGTTATTGAAACCCATCGCAGCAGCGGAGCGGGCGGGCAGCACATCAACAAGACGGAATCGGCTGTGCGCATGATCCACGTTCCCACGGGGATTGTTGTAAACTGCCAGGATGAACGAAGCCAGATCAAAAACCGTGAGAAGGCGCTGCGCATTATGCAGACGCGCGTGGCGGATTTTTACCGGAGCAGCGCCGATCAGGAGTACA
Organism: Clostridiales bacterium; assembly: GCA_018376855.1. Classification (GTDB taxonomy): domain Bacteria; phylum Bacillota; class Clostridia; order Christensenellales; family QALW01; genus JAHAAN01. The sequence goes on from JAHAAN010000010.1 coordinate 9,687, forward strand.
GCCAAGCGAGAAAGAAGCAGGTGGGCAGTGGAGATCGTTCCGAGCGCATTCGCACCTATAATTTTCCGCAGGGGCGCGTGACGGATCACCGTATCGGCATGACGATCTATAAGCTGGATTCCTTTATGGAGGGCGATATGGACGAAATGATTGATGCTCTTGTGTTAGCCGGTTCTACCGGACAGCTGAAGGAAATTGACAAGGAGGATTGACACTGTTTGATGCAAACGAAGCTAAGCCCCGTGAACGGGCAAAGCCTTGCCGAAGCAGCGGAGCTGATCCGAAACGGCGAGATCGTGGGCTTTCCCACGGAGACGGTGTACGGTCTCGGTGCGGATGCAATGAATGCGGGCGCGGTGAAAAAAATATTTGCTGCAAAGGGGCGGCCGGGGGATAACCCTCTGATCGTGCATGTGTGCTGCGAAGCGCAGATGCGAGAGCTGTGCAGGGAATGGAACTCGGCGGCGCAGGCGATCTGCGATGCGTTTATGCCCGGGCCGATCACGGCGGTGCTGCCCAAAGCGGCTGGGATTCCCGATACGGTAACGGCGGGGCTTGACAGCGTAGGTCTGCGCTTCAGCGTGCATCCTGCCGCGATCGACCTGATCCGCCTGAGCCAAACGGCGATCGCAGCGCCGAGCGCGAACCTTTCGGGCAGCCCTTCGCCGACAACGGCGCAGCATGTGCTTGCGGATATGAACGGCCGTATTTCTATGATTTTAGACGGCGGCGCATGCGCTGTGGGCGTGGAATCCACAGTGATTTCCCTTGCGGGGAAAAAGCCGCAGCTGCTCAGACCCGGCGGGATCACGGCGGAACAGCTGCGCGCGGTGCTGGGCGAGCTGGAGATCCATCCGAGCGTATTGCAGGCGGGCATGGTGGATAAGGCCGCAAGCCCGGGCATGAAATATAAGCATTACAGCCCGCGGGCGCGCGTGGTGATCTTAGACGTTTCCTGCGGGGAAAAGGAAATGCTCCGCGCACTGCAAAGTGCAAAAAATGCAGGCTTGAGAGCGGAACTGATCTGTTCCCGCAGCGCGGCGCCGTGCAAGGAAAGCGTATATGCTTATTATGAAACGGCACAGGAGGCTGCGGCCGGTCTGTTCGGCGCATTGCGGCGGGCAGACGAACAGGGGCTGGATCTGCTCTTAGTTAAGGCGCTGCCGTTAGAGGGAATAGGCTTGGGCGTGATGAACCGTTTGCTTAGAGCGTCCGCGTTTACCGTTCTGCGTTCTGGCGATGTATTTTTACTTGAGAAGAACGGAAAAAGATACGAGGTATATTGCTGATATGGAAAAATTTTTGGAGACGATCACGAACCAGCTGCTCAGTTTTATTCCGAATCTGATCGGCGCGCTGGCGACTTTGGGGATCGGCTTATTGGTTAAAAGGTTTCTTTTCGGTTTTTTGGAGAAGCATCCGCCTAAAAAACTGAATCATACGCTTTACGGGTTTTTGCTTTCCTGCGGAAAGGTGCTTTGGTGGGCGATGCTGTTTGTATGCGTAGCAGGCGCGCTGGGGATTGATACCACAAGCTTTGTGGCGGCGCTCGGCGGTGTCGGCGTTACGGTCGGTCTTGCGCTCAAGGACAGTCTTTCCAACCTTGCCGGCGGACTGATGCTGATTATCGGAGATTCTGTTCATGAGGGCGATTATATCGAGGTGGATGGCCTTTCGGGCACGGTAAGAAGCATTGAAATGCTTTTTGTGGCGCTTGACACGCCGGATAACAAGCGTATCACCGTTCCGAACAATGTGATGAATTCGGCTAAGGTCATCAATTACAGCCGTAACGATCTGCGCCGTGTGGATTTAACATTCTCCGTTTCCTACGGAGATGATTTGGCGCTGGTGAAGCGCGTGCTGGCGCAAACGGTCGAGCATGCGCCGTATGCGGAAAAAACGCCCGAACCGCTTATTGCAGTGCTTTCGCATGGAGACAATGCTGTGCAGCTTGCCGTAAAGATTTGGTGCAGCAGAGCGCATTATTGGGATTTGTACTTTTATATGCAGGAGCAGGTGAAGCTGGCGTTTGATGCAAACGGGATTCACATCCCGTTTCCGCAGATGGACGTTCATATGGTGAAGGATGAGGATTGATGCGTTTGCCGGGAAGCGTTATTATACGCTTTCCGCTTATTATAAAAAGATTTTTCCGCATCCGGTGCGAAAAGCCGCGGTTGACGCCGGCATGACCTGCCCGAACCGGGACGGAACAAAGGGCACAGGGGGCTGCGCGTTTTGTTTGGCGCGCAGCGCTTATTTTACGGGGGCGGGAACGGTTTCGCAGCAGCTTGAGCGAGAGCTGCTGCGAATTCGGGCAAAGGAGCCAAACGCGCAGGCAATCGCTTATTTTCAGGCTGGCAGCAATACCTATGCGCCGGCTGAACGGCTTAAACGGCTGTATGACGAAGCGCTTTTGGCGGAGGGCGTGTGCGGGCTTTCCGTCGCCACGCGGGCGGATTGCATAGATGAGGAAAAAGCGGCGCTGCTTGGGGACTACGCCGCACGGACACATGTAACTGTAGAGCTGGGGCTTCAAACCGTTCATGAAAAAACCTCCCGTTTGTGCGGGCGGGGCGAAATGGTGCAGGAATTTTTGGACGCATTTTCATTGCTTCAGCACGCAGGGGTGCGCGTGTGCATTCATCTGCTTAACGGGCTTCCGGGAGAGACGGAGGAAATGATGCTGGAAACAGCGCGTTTTGCGGCAAGGCTGCGTCCTCAGGGCATAAAGATTTCTCAGCTGCATGTGCTTCGCAGCACGCCGATGGCGCAGATGCATTTTGAACCGCTTACGTTGGAGCAGGCGGTGCGCGTAACGGTAGGGCAGCTGGAGCTGCTGCCGGCCGAAACGGTGGTGGAGCGTCTCACGGGAGACGGTGCGCGCAGCGAGGTGCTTTATCCGCTTTGGACATGCAATAAAAAACGTGTGCTTGCGGAGATTGATAAGCGTATGGCGGCGCTTAATACATGGCAGGGAAAGTTTGCACCTGCGGAAGATAGGGAGTAACAGCATGAGTATTTTAACAGTAGAAAACGTTACGCATGGATTTGGCGCAAGGCAGCTGCTTTCCGGAGCGTCCTTTCGCTTGCTTGCGGGAGAGCATGTGGGTCTGGTGGGCGCCAACGGCGAGGGAAAAAGCACATTTTTAAATATTATTACAGGGAAGCTGGCGCCTGATGAGGGAAAGATCGAATGGTGCAGCCGTGTAACGACGGGCTATTTGGATCAGAGCAGCACGCTTAGTAAGGGCAAGACGATTTACGGCGTGCTTCAGGAGGCGTTTGCGCATATGATTGCGTTGGAGCAGGAAATGCTGGCCATTTATGACGCAATGGGCGAATGCCCGGAGGAGCAGATGGAAGCGCGCATGAACGACGCCAGCGAGATCGCTGCAATGCTTGAGGCGGGCGGTTATTATGAGATCGACACGCGCATCCGCGAGGTCGCGCAGGGGCTGGGGCTTGCAGATTTGGGGTTGGAACGCGATGTAACGGATCTTTCCGGCGGCCAGCGCGCAAAGGTGCTGCTTGCCAAGCTGCTGCTGGAAAACCCGATGATTCTTATTCTTGATGAGCCTACGAATTTTTTGGATGAAGGCCATATTCGATGGCTGACGGAATTCCTTAAAAATTATGAAAACGCCTTTATTTTGGTTTCGCATGATACGGATTTTATGAACAGTGTGGTGAATGTAGTTTATCACATTGAAAATGCAGTATTGACACGTTATGTGGGAGACTATAATAGCTTCCTTGCCGCGTATGAATTAAAAAAACGTCAGCAGCAGCAGGCATATGAACGCCAGCAGAAGGAAATTGAGCGGCTGGAGGATTTTATTGCGCGCAACAAAGCGCGCGCTGCCACGGCCAATATGGCGCGTTCACGGCAAAAGAAGCTGGATAAAATGGAGATCATTACGGTGGACCGTGAAAAACCGAAGCCGAGCTTTTCTTTTAAAGAAGCGCGTACCCCCGGCCGTGAGATTATTCGGGCGCAGCAGCTGGTGATCGGGTATCGTGAGCCGCTGACGCTTCCGATGGATCTGCTGCTTGAACGCGGTGAGAAGGTGGCGATCAAGGGCGTGAACGGCTTGGGAAAATCTACGCTGATTAAAACGCTGTTGGGAATCATTCCAGCGTTCGGCGGATCAATTGCGGTGGATCCGTACGCCGTAACCGCCTATTTTGAGCAGGAGCGAGAGGGTGGTGAAAATACGGCGTTAGAGGAGATCATGCGCGAGTTTGGGCATATGTCAAACGCTGAAGCGCGTGCAGCGTTGGCGCGCTGCGGGCTGACGAGCGAACACATCACCTCGCAGATGCGGGTGCTTTCCGGCGGCGAAAATGCCAAAGTGCGCTTGTGCAAGCTGATGAACCGCGAAAGCAATTTTTTGGTGCTTGATGAGCCCACCAATCATTTGGATGTGGATGCGAAAGAAGAGCTTCGGCGCGCGCTCATTGCATACCGGGGAACAGTGCTGCTTGTCAGCCATGATCCCTCCTTTTACGGCGATTGGGTCAGTAAGGTGTGGAATCTGGAGAAGTGGACAACAAAGGTGGTGTGAGGTGCGCTAAGCAAAGGAAAAATTCTTTTGGTTTGGAGGAACGATTGTACATTTGTCCGTAGTTTTTAACTGTAATTATAAATGGTCGATGAGGCAAAGGAATGTTAATTGTAAATTGAGGGGCTTTTATTTTGATTTCTTAATAACCTTTTGCAATTCTTTAAATTGCCTTTTCTTAAAATAAGATAAAAAATAGTCATAGAGAGAAGAAACTGCAAATAGGAAACAGGAAGAGGCTATTTTTTAAGAAAAGGCTTTTATAATAAGTGTAAAAATGTTTATGTTATACATTTTGCAGAGAACCTCAAACAAATTTTCAAATAAGAAACCTGATAAAAAAGCAGAGATATCCTCTGCTTTTTATGCTTTATGATTTTTGCAAACGATTTACTACGCCGCTTTTTCCGCGCCGACTGTTTCGATATGGTCGGGTTGCGTCTTTTCGGTTGGGTTCAGCGTGCCCGAACTGCTTTCCGGTGAAGCAGACGCACGAACTTTAAAGTGAAGAAAGGCTTCCGGCTCCAATTCCTCTGAATTCGGCTTACGCACCTTCCAAAGCTGGCCGTCCTTTTCTCCTGGTTCACAGAGATAATACTGCTTTGTTTTGGAGCAGTACATCCAAAGCTTGTCATGTTCTTCATCCCAAGCAATAAAAGTGCCTTCGCAGCTGTAAAATCGCTTTGGAATGCTTGCGACGCAAACGCCTTTTTTCATAACGTTTACCTTCCAGTAAGCTTTTCCGTTTTCGTTTTTTTCTTGGACAATTTGTGTTTCATATTTCCCGGAGGGTGAAACTAAAACGTTCCCCGGAGAGGCCAGCAGCTTGCTTTCCTGTATGTACCAGTACGCAATTCCGCCGAGCATCACACAAAATACAGATATGATAGCAGTTAGGATAATTCTTCTTTTCAAAAACGGTAAACCTCCCCGATAAGGGCCATGCAGTGAGCAGCGTATAAGCAAACAAAGCCAAACACAAAGCTCTCTCTGCGCCCCGCCTTCTTTTGCTGATATATTGATGATTATAAATATATAATATATCCTTTCACCCCCGCTGCCTGCGGAAGGTGTTCTTTTCTCACGCTTGCTGATGTGCCGACTTCGGCACAAGATCCCTGTTTCGTTAATCGTTATTATTGTAATAAGAAAAATGACTTTCGTCAACCATTTTTATAGATGAGGCTATACCGGCACCGTTTACACAGCTTTTTCAGAAGCGCTTTTTTTCACTAAAAGCATACGCATAGAATTAAGAATTGCGATCACTGCAACGCCCACGTCGGCAAATACTGCCTGCCACATGCCTGCCATCCCTAATGCGCCCAAAACCAGCACGGCGAGCTTAACCGCCAGCGCGAACACGATGTTTTCCTTTGCGATCCGCACGGTTTTGCGCGCGATCCGGACGGCGGAAGGAAGTGAGGAAGGCGTATCGTGCATCAAAACGATATCGGCCGCGTCGATTGCTGCATCGCTGCCGAGCGCTCCCATTGCAACGCCGATATCCGCGCGGGACAGCACCGGCGCGTCGTTTATGCCGTCGCCCACAAATGCGAGCGTGCCGCCGTGCTTTTGCGCCAATAGCGTCTCCACGCAGGATACTTTGTCTAACGGCAGAAGCTCGGCATGCACTTCGTCCATATGCAGCCGGGCGGCTACCTGTTCCGCGCCTGCGCGGCGATCTCCGGTGAGCATGACGGTCTTTGCTGCGCCCAAGCGTTTCAGCTCCAGCATACAGCGTTCGGCATCGGGTTTGACGGTGTCGCTGATAAGCAGGAAGCCTTTATAATTCCCGTCTACCGAAATATATACGGCGGTGCCGCCCTCCGGAGCCTGCGCGGGCTCGATGCCGTTTTCCCACATCAGCTGTGCGCTGCCCGCCAAAATTTTTTGGCCGGATACGACCGCGCTAACGCCCTTTCCGGCAATCTCGGAAATGTCGGAAACGAACGAGCGGTCGGGTTCTTTTCCGTACGCCGCCAGCACTGAACGCGCGATCGGGTGCCCGGAGCGTGCTTCCGCATGCGCTGCAAGGCGCAGCAGCTCCGATTCTTTGCAGCCCTCCGCGTGGATTTCCGTTACGGTAAATTCTCCCTTGGTGAGCGTGCCTGTTTTATCAAATACTGCGATCTCTAGCTTTGAAAGCGCATCCAGATAATTGCTGCCTTTCACCAAAACGCCGATTTTGGAAGCGGCTCCGATTCCGCCGAAAAATGCGAGCGGTACGCTGATAACAAGCGCACACGGGCAGGAAATGACCAAAAATGTCAGCGCGCGCGCCAGCCAAACCGAAAACGCATCGCCGGTAAACAGCGGCGGAAGCACGCATAAGGCGGCGGCGCAAATAACAACGGCAGGCGTGTAAACCTTCGCGAAGCGCGTAATAAAATTTTCCGTACGGGCTTTTTTATTTCCGGCATTTTGCACCATATCGAGAATCTTGCTGGCGGTAGACTCCTCAAACGGCTTTGTTACGCGTACCGTGAGTACGCTGTCCAACACGGTGCAGCCGCTGAGCACACTGTCGCCCAGAGATACGCGCCGCGGCGTGGGTTCGCCCGTAAGCGCGGAGGTATCTAACAGCGCGGAGCCGCCCTCTACCGTTCCGTCAAGCGCAATGCGCTCGCCGGGGCGAACAAGAATGCACTGTCCGGCTTCGATCTCAAAGGGATCAACCTCCCGCTCCTCGCTGCCGTCAAGCAGCGTTGCGCGGTCGGGACACAGCGCCATGAGGCTTTCGATGGACGTGCGCGAGCGATTGACCGCATAGCTTTGAAACAGCTCGCCCACCTGATAGAACAGCATAACGGCTACGGCTTCAGAATATTCGCCCAAGGCAAACGCGCCTACTGTTGCAAGACACATTAGAAAGTTTTCGTCAAACACCTGCCCGTGCAGGATATTTCGCCCCGCTTTAAACAGCACATCGTAACCGATTATCAGGTATGCCGGCACAAATAAAAGCAGCCGCCACGGTGTTTCAGGCAGGAATAACGCTGCTGCAAAGAGTACGGCGCTCAAGCCCAGCCGGATGAGTGTTTTTTTATATTTCCCCATAAAGCACAGCCCTCCTTTTGCCGTATCAGGAAACGATTCGGATACCGAGTTACGAATTGCCGCCCGGAACCGTCCATTAAGAACCTGACAACGACACGAACATACGTATGTGCTATGGATATGCAAATTCAGAGAGTTTGGTTTCATTAATGGCTGTGCCTGCTCGTCCGAGAATTGCTTGTATTTGGCCGGTAAAATTCCTTGTATTTAGTGGCACAATAAAATTACGGGAAAGATATTTAATTGCGAATTCGTGATTCGATTTCTAATTTTATGTTTTAGACAGGAACCAGATAGCAGAAGAACCGTGCAAAAAGAACACGGCTTAATTGCCCGTTAAAGTGCTACATCCCGTTATCGAGGTTACTCTTATCATACAACTGAATCTTGTTGTGCCGGTCTAAGCAGACGACAGAAAAATAAGCTTGGATCAATGCGCACATTGATCCAGAGGTCATCACGTTATTATCCAATTTATGAGAACTTCATAGCCGGAAGAATGCGGGCTAACGCGATGAACATAATACATCCGAAAGCCAAAACATCGGCATCTTATCAGGGAAATATGTTCGGTGAGTGATATTATAAATGGATATTTCGTCTTTTTGTTTCCAAAAGAGACCGAATCTGAGACATAGTACTATCCCCATTCATCCGCTTTTGATAATATCCAAACGATGATTTCCAATCCAATCTCCCGACTTTTGCCGATTCTGTTCATAATGACAGACAAATATTTACGACGATCATCAACGATTAATATTTCGCAACTTTTATATGTTCGAGTTCTTCGTCGCCCAAGCAATCGTCCGGGATGTTTATCATACACTGATGACAATATTTTTAGTTTCATTCCAGTTGGAATATCGAAATGAGGCGTAATGCATTATTTTGTCGCCAATATTAACTTCAGTGCCAGTGAAGCATTTATTAATTTGTCGGTCAAAACGTTCGTGGTCGATAATCATCTCCTCATCGACTACATTGCATTTCAATGAAAGACCGACCGCGCCCAAAGGTGTATTGGTCATCTCAGGTGAAGCCGCAAGATCGAAAAAAACTGCGGCATGACGGTGAGTTCACGACGTGAGCAGAGGTTCCCAATAGAGTTATTTATTGCGGTACATACCAATACAAAAATACTGAAAAACAACACAATAATACGCTCCAGAACGAAGGTGACGATGAGGTAATTCCAATTCTTCCTAACCCAGCTTTTTATGCCGTTTTTCAGCATTTCAGACAAATGAAAATAGGCATAAGAGCTAATTAAGAACTATTTGCGGATCGTCCTTTCCCGCTTTGAAGCGTTAGATCGACATACCTTCGTCCGAAAGTTCCATAGCGCAGGGATCCGAGGCAGACCTCACTGCCAAACGGCACCTTACACCTCTATCGCACCGCATCACTCTCCAGCGGATCGGCCGCCAACACACAACAGGCGTGGACGTGAATACGGCCGGACACTCCGGATCGAAACCGTCGTATTCGATTGCTCACGGTCGATATCGACGTTGCAGAACCATGGCCGGAGCTTGACAGGACTGATTTCCGCCCCTATCTTGCCCGTGTTGATGCTGCTTCTCTTCAGCGAAATATGTATCTCATCAAGTCTGTAAGGGCTGTACCCTCTTTTTTCCTTTCATGTAGCAAACGTACGGCAGAACAGCCTCAGGAGAGTTATACCGTACTCGTACGATCAGTCCTTCTGCCGTTAAGCTAATAATCCCGTTCGACACGGGCGATTTTGGAATTGAGTTGCTCGATCCGCTCGTCGTGCAATACTTTTTTGTATTCGATCGGCATGACCTTGATGAACTGGTCCGCGTATATGCTCCAATTGTCGAGTATGCGCTGCGCCAACGGGCTTCCGGTATGGCGAAGATGTGCCGTGATGAGGCTGTGCAGTTCGTGTATGTCGGCCGCTTCTTCGCCCGCGAGTGTCAGTTCGACCATCTCCATGTTACAGAAAAAGTCGAAATTACCGTCGCGGTCCCACACATAAGCTATTCCTCCACCCCACCCGGCCGCGAAGTTGCGGCCTGTCGGCCCGAGGATTACAGCGCGGCCGCCGGTCATATACTCGCACCCGTGGTCACCGACCCCCTCGACGACAGCTACCGCACCGCTGTTACGGACACAAAACCGCTCGCCCACCTGACCGTTGATGTACACTTCGCCAGCCGTAGCCCCGTAAAGCAACGTATTGCCGGCGATGATGTTCTCTTCCGGGGCGAATGTGGAACCCTGCGGGGGGCGCACGACGATCTTTCCGCCCGAGAGCCCCTTGCCGAGGTAGTCGTTCGCATCGCCTTCGAGCGCGAAGGTTACGCCTTTTTCGAGGAAAGCACCGAAACTCTGTCCGGCCGAGCCGTGGAATGCGATCCGTATCGTCTCGTCAGAGAGCCCTGCGGCTCCGTAACGCCGGGCGATCTCGCCCGAAAGCATCGCTCCTACCGAACGGTCCGTGTTACGAATCGGCATATCGAGATGTACCGGCATGGCTGCCGTAAGGGCCGGACGGGTCAGCGAGATCAGAGACAGGTCCTCGACTCTTTCGAGCCCATGGTCCTGTACGGCAGTACGGCGTAATGCCCGATCGTCATCTGTCCCCGGCGCAACCATCAGTCGTGCAAGATCTACCCGGACCGCTTTCGATCCCTCGGACCGGGAGCGTTCACCGAGCAGATCGGTACGCCCCACAATATCGTCGATCTTCTCGAAGCCCATCTCGGCCAAATATTCACGCACTTCGCGAGCAAGAAAGGTAAAGAAGTTGACCAGATAGTCCGCATGGCCGCGGAATCGCTCGCGCAGTTTCGCATCCTGCGTAGCCACACCCATCGGGCAGGTGTTGAGATGGCACTCGCGCTTCATCACACATCCCAGCACGATCATTACGCTGGTGGCAAAACCGAACTCCTCGGCTCCGAGCAACGCACTGAGGATCACGTCGCGTCCCGTTTTGAGCTGTCCGTCTACCTGCAGGGAAACAAGACCGCGCAGGTTGTTGAATACAAGCGTCTGCTGTACCTCGGCAAGCCCCAGTTCGGGTGGCATCCCGGCATGGCGAATCGAACTGGCCGGACTGGCGCCCGTACCGCCTTCGCTACCGCTGATGAGGATCATGTCGGCCTTGGCCTTGGCCACGCCGGCGGCCACCGTCCCTACGCCCAATTCAGAAACGAGCTTGACGCTGATACGTGCCGAAGGATTGACGTTCTTCAGGTCGAAAATTAGCTGTGCGAGATCCTCGATCGAGTAAATGTCGTGATGTGGCGGTGGCGATATAAGCGAGATGCCGGGAATCGAATGACGAGTGCGGGCGATCATCTTGTCGACTTTGAAGCCGGGCAGCTGTCCGCCCTCGCCGGGTTTAGCCCCTTGCGCCACTTTGATCTGTATCTCGTCGGCGTTTACCAAATATTCCGCGTTGACTCCGAATCGTCCCGAGGCCACCTGCTTGATCGCACTGCGGGCCGAAGTCCCGTCGGGACGCGTCTTGTAACGTTCCGGGTCCTCCCCCCCTTCACCCGTATTGCTGCGTCCGCCGATGCGATTCATCGCTACGGCGATCGCCTCGTGTGCCTCGCGACTGATCGAGCCGTACGATATAGCCCCCGATACGAAACGCCGCATAATTGCCTCCTCCGGCTCGACCCGCTCTATGTCGATCGGATTACGTCTGAAATCAAGCATGTCGCGCAGAAAAACGGGCGGGTGCTCATTGTCGGCGATATGCGTGTACTCCTTGAACTTGGCGTAGTCTCCCGTACGGGTGGATTGTTGGAGCCGGGAGATGGTCTGGGGGAACCATGCATGGTATTCGCCTCCTTTGCGGTATTTGTAGATACCGGTGTTTTCAAGCGGCGCACCCTCCATCGTCTCTGCGCCGAAACCCCGCGCATGGGCGGCCAGCGCCTCGGCAGTGATGTCTTCGATGCCAATTCCCGCGATCGGAGACACTCCGCCCCCGAAATAGCGGTCAAGCACTTCCTGTGCCAGGCCCAATGTATTGAATAGTTTGGCCCCGCGATAGCTGCGGATCGTGGAGATACCCATCTTCGACATGATCTTGAGCATTCCCTTGTTGATCGCCTTGACATAATACTTCTCGGCCGTCGGGTAGTCGAGTTGTATCTCGCTCCGGCGTACCAAATCGTCCAACACACCGAAGGCCATGTAGGGGTTGACTGCACTCGCCCCGTAGCCGATGAGCAGGGCCACGTGCATTGTCTCGCATACCTCGCCGCTCTCGACGATCAGTGCGATCTGCGACCGTTTGCGTACTCCGATCAGGTAATGATGCACAGCCGAAAGAGCCAGCAGCGACGGGATCGGAGCCAGACGCTCGTTTACGCCCCGGTCGCTTATGATCACGTAGTTGTACCCCTCGTCCACGGCCCGCCCGGCCCGAAGACACAACTCTTCCACGGCCTGCTCCATGCCACGGCTGCCCGCGCCGGCCTCGAAAAGCATCGGTAGGGTTACGGTTCGGAACCGTTTATAGCGCAGGTTTCGTAGGATATCGAGCTCGGTGTTGGTGATGATGGGACTGGGCAGCTTGACCACTTTGCACATGCCGGGGCCTGGCTCGAGGATATTGCCGTTTACAGCTCCGATATAACTGGCCAATGACATGACCAATTCCTCGCGCAGCGGATCGATCGGAGGATTAGTCACCTGCGCGAACTGCTGGCGAAAGTAGTTGAACAATCGTTGGGGTTTCTCCGAGAGCACAGCGATTGGCGTATCGCTGCCCATCGAGGCCGTCGGTTCCGTGCCGTGCAAGCTCATCGGCTTAATGATCCGTTCGATATCCTCCGCGCTATATCCGAATACGCGTAGCATGCGATCGAATCCCTCCACGGCGTGCGTTACGTGCCGTCCCGAAGCGATCGTACCGAGGATTACCCGGTTCTTCTCGAGCCATTCCAAATAAGGGTGCTCCGCTGCGAGCGCCGCTTTGATTTCGGCATCCTGCAGAATACGTCCCTGCTCGGTATCCACCATCAGTATCTTGCCAGGGCGCAGACGTCCCTTCTCTCGAATCTGCGAGGCATCGAATCCCATTACGCCGGTCTCGGAGGCGATGACCATGGTCTCGCTTTTGGTGATCAGGTATCGTGCCGGACGCAGGCCGTTTCGATCGAGCATACCGCCCGCGTAGCGGCCGTCCGAAAAAATGACGGTCGCCGGGCCATCCCATGGCTCCATCCAAATACTGTGGTATTCATAAAAACTTTTCAACTCGGCGGGAAGCGGATTCTTGTCGTTGTAACTCTCAGGTACGAGCATGGCCAGCGCATGTGGCAACGACATGCCCGAACGGACGAAAAATTCCAGTACGTTATCGAACGACGCGCTGTCGCTCATTCCCTCTTCGACGATCGGACTGATCCCTTCTACGGTTCCCAGCACCTCAGAGTGCAGTAGTGGCTCGCGTGTCTGCATCCACGCCCGGTTACCCTGTATGGTATTGATCTCGCCGTTGTGACCAATCATCCGGAAAGGTTGGGCTAACTCCCATGTCGGAAAGGTGTTGGTGCTGAAACGTGAATGGACCAGCGCCATCCCGCTTGTGAAATAGGGGTTCACCAGATCGGGAAAGTAACAGCGCAACTGGTGCGAGGTGAGCAACCCCTTATAAACCATCGTGCGCGTGGAGAGGCTGGCGATGTAGCAAGCCATGCCTGCCTCGCGGGCCGCTCGGCCGATCTTCTTGCCCGCGATGTAGAGCTCGGTATCGAGCGCTGCCTGATCTTCGCTTCCCGTAATGAAAAGCTGTTTGATGGCCGGTTCACTACACCGCGCCTCGTCACTCAGAATCTCGCTGTTGACGGGTACATCGCGTACCGCCAGCAGGTCGAGCCCCTCGCGACCGATCACCGATGCGGCCAGATCGAGACAAGCGGCACAAGCCGCCTGGTCTTTGGGCAGAAAGAGGACCCCCACACCGTATTTGCCCTTCTCGGGTACCGGAATTCCCTGCAGGAGGATGAACTCGTGCGGGATCTGAACCATCATTCCGGCTCCATCGCCTGTTTTGCTATCGGCACCCTCGGCCCCGCGATGGGCCATGTGTTCCAAAACCTGCAGTCCGTTTTCGACGATCTCGTGCGACTTTCCTCCCCCCACGTTGACCACCAGTCCCACACCGCACGCGTCATGCTCATAGGCCGGCCGATACAATCCTTGCTTCGCCTGCCTCTGTCTATTTTGATTCATATCCATGCGTTTTTCGCGTTACGTTTGCCTTATCGGATGAAGAGCAGTTCCCGATATTTGGGAAGCGCCCACATCTCGTTGTCTACCATCAGTTCGAGCTTGTCGATATGGTAACGGATCGTGTCGAAATGCGGCAGTACCGTGTCGTGATAGGCTACGGCTTTCTCACGTTCGCTCTCGATACGGTTGGCCTCTTTGCGCGCTTCGGTCATTCTCCTCACGCTCTCCTGAATAACCAGAATGTGGTTCGATATCTTATCGATCACCTCCATATCGTTGGCCGCCAATGCTTTTGACGCCGCCGGCAGGTCGAGCGAACCGATTTTGGCCGCCTTGTCGAGCAGCATGCTCTGGTAGCGCGCGGCCACCGGCACGATATGGTTGATGGCCAGATCGCCCAATACGCGCGCCTCGATCTGTATCTTTTTCGTATAAGTCTCCCAATAGACCTCGGCCCGCGCATGCAGTTCAACGGCGTCGAGCACGCCCGTGCGGGAGAACATCCACACCGTCTCGTCGTCCAACAGCCTGTCGAAGATCAGCGGTACGGAGGTTTCGCTGTCCAGTCCGCGGCTCGCCGCTTCGGCCTTCCACTCGTCGCTGTACCCATTACCGTCGAAGTGGATCGGACGACTCTCGCGGATGTACTCTTTGATTACGGCGAAGACCGCCTGCTCTTTCGTTGCCCCTCCGGCCATCAGCTTGTCCACACTTCTACGAAATTCGGTGAGCTGGTCGGCAACCGCCGTGTTGAGCACGATCATCGCCCCGGCACAGTTGGCCGACGACCCCACGGCGCGGAACTCGAAGCGATTACCCGTAAAGGCGAACGGCGAGGTGCGGTTACGGTCCGTATTGTCGATGAACAACTCGGGAATATGATTGATACCGTTCATCTTGTAGCCGGTCTTACTGCCTACCTCTATCGCCTTTTCACAATCCGTCTGCTCGATCCGATCGAGTATCTCCGAGAGCTGGCTGCCCAAAAAGATCGAGATGATT
>JAHAAN010000011.1 GCA_018376855.1 Clostridiales bacterium
ATAACTGTTCCCTGAACGGACTGAATATAATCTCCCGAACGGAAACCGGCCTCCTGCGCGTTGGAGCCGTTATCCACCGAATAAATATATACGCCCAGCTGCGAAACCCGATACTGCATCGCAGTCACCATATCGCCAATCTCAAGCAGCGTCATGCCCAGATCGATGCGGCCCGTTACATAGCCGTAGTTGATCAGATCCTCAATGACCGGCTTGGCAACGTCTATCGGAATAGCAAAGCCTAAGCCCTCGATGCCGCTTGCGCTCTGCTTAGCGTTGACAATCCCGATCAGCGCGCCGCTGCCGTTAAACAGCCCTCCGCCCGAATTTCCGGGATTGATGGCAGCATTGGTCTGCAAAAGCGTCATATTCTGCCCGCCCACGGTGATGCTTCTGTCCAGCGCGCTGATAATACCGGTGGTTACCGTGCCGCCTAAGCTTCCCAGCGGATTCCCGATCGCAATCGCCGTCTCTCCCACCACAAGCTTGGAGGATTCGCCGAATACCGCCGTTTTAAGGCCTTCCGCCTCAATCTTCAGCACGGCAATGTCCGCTTTTTCATCCGAACCCACAACCGACGCCTCATACTGCTCTCCGCTTCTGAGCGTTACCATGATTTTGGACGCACCCGAAATCACATGATGGTTGGTTACAATATAGCCGTTTTGCGCAAAAATCACACCGCTTCCCGCGCCTGTCGTTACATACTGATGCAGCCACGTATCGTTTGTTACGCTTTCCGTGGTGATCTCCACCACGGTATCCGCCACCTGCGCCACTACCTGGGCGAGGACAGAGCCTGCGCCTGCCGCCCATTCTCTTTTGTGAAATAATATCCGCCCAAAAAGCCGCCGGCGCCCGCGATCAGCAGGCAAATAACCAACGCTGCCGCGATCCAGCCGCTTCCGCGCTTTCTTTTTTCATATTGCGGAACCATCGGTTCAAAATCTCTTCTGCTCATATCGTCCATATTCAAACACCCTTTCTGCTGTGTTATGTAAAGATTGTAATCCGGCAAAGTGATAACTGTCTGAAGAAACAATGAACCGTTTATGAATTTTAAGAAATACAGACAAAAAAAGCGGCGCCCGTCGGCTACCGCTTGTGAAGTTGAAATCAATTACCGGGGTCGATACGTTGCACACGCACAATCGTGCAGCGGAGTACCGTTGGGATCAAGCACTTTGATTTCTTTTGCCGTGCAGCTGTAATCGCAGTTATATCTGCAAGTATGCACGGAACAGGTAATCAGCACATCCAGTCCCTTGCTCGTTCTGTCCGCCGTAATATCCTTTCCCATTTCCATAAGAAGCTTGCTCGACGCATTAGGAATAGGATAGGCGTAGGAGTTGCAATGCGCATCTCCCACCACTGCCTTCTCGCTGCATCTGACATGGATCATCAGCGCGTCACACAAACCTTTCTTGTTATGCACACATTTTGCAGCATCACAGGAAATATTGCTTTGCATACATTCACCCTCGCATTGGATCCTCACGCTTATCACAATGCAGAAGCGCTTGACTGCCGCGCTCTGTGTTGTGATATCAGTACCCGATGGTTTCTTCCGCAGCAGGAAGTATCGGATCCTGACAGGCTTTCATGCAAACGTATAACGCTTAGCATTCGATCCGCCGCCGTTCCCTTTCTTTGATTTCGCACTTATTATTTGCCGCTTCTTTATGGTTTATACACAATTTTTGCGAATAAAATTGGTAAATTCGTGCAAAATAAGTTTACAAAGAAAAAGGAGAGAGCCTATGGAACAAATCAACAGTATCCGCTGCCAGATCAAGCGCCGCCTCGGTCAGCGTGTCAATGTCAAAGCCAGCCATGGCCGCAAACGCTATTCCTTTCACGAGGGAACCATCTGCGGTGTGTATCCAAACGTATTTACTCTCAGTGTAACCGAAGACGGTGTAGAACGCAAATATTCCTACAGCTACAGCGATGTTTTAACAAAAAACGTGCAATTTCTGCCGTAATGATAAGAAAAAGCACCGAAAGCGCAGCCTGCGCTTTTTATTATTCCGCAATAAAATCATGCTATAGCCATGACCGGCATATGGATTTACCGCAGCGACGGGGCGCACGGGCGCCGCTGCGCGGCGCCAAGCCCCTTTCAGGGGCTTCCTGCGCGAGACGGCATTGGCGCGTGCAAGCACGCGAAATGCCGTCTCGCGCAGGCGTGCGCCCCAGTTATTTATCGCATATCCTTTGTTGCCAGTACATCCACACCCGCAATTAAATCCTTAATCAAAATATCGCCAACCTGCACCGGCAGCTTCGCACGATACTGCCCGATCTTCTCCGAAAGAGCGCAAAGCTGCGCCTTAGGAACCGGCGCGCTCGTTTTTACGCTGACAAGCTCCTCGCGGCCCTCCGCGCGCATCGAGGTTGTCAGCATCCGAACGGGATTGGTAACCTCCGCAGCGGCATACGCCTTTCCGCGCGGACAGCCGTTTCCGCTGATTTTCAATTCATCCCCGCTTTGTTCCACCGCAATGCGGCACCCCATCGGGCAGGTCGTGCATATAACCTCTCTCTTCATAAGCTTCTCCTCACCTTTAAAATCGGCTTATCGCCCGCCCGTAAAGAAGCAAGCTCCTCTCTGCTCAAATGCAGCTTCTGCATTTCGCCGGGTGTCAAGCGCCTGCATTTCATCCGCTTTATAACACGCTCTTCGCAGCAAAGCTCAACTTCCGCTTCGCCCATTACTTCGCTTGCCCGAAAAAACAGCTCCGTTTCCCGCGCATCCATGCATAGCCGCTGCGGCAAAACATAACGAATGCCCTCGCCTGCCGAAACAGGAAGCTCCTTCGTTTTTACCCTGCCGCGCAGCAGATAATCCGCAGCCGCCCTTCCGGCCGTCTCTGCTTCTTGCGAAACATAATCAACCAAGTCGTGCACATGCAGCACGTTGCCGCAAGCAAATATCCCCTCTGCCGCCGTCTGCCGCAGCTGATCCACCGCCGGTCCCTTTGTTACCGGATCAAGCTCAATGCCCGCCTGCAAGGTCAGCTCGTTTTCCGGAATCAGTCCCACGGAAAGCAGCAGCGTATCGCATGGAATTTCCATACTGTCTTGATAAACCGGGCGCAGATTTTCATCCACGCGCGTAACCGTTACGCCGCTCACACGCTCTTTCCCATGCACCTGCGTAACCGTATGGCTCAAATACAGCGGAATCCCGAAATCCTCCAAACACTGCACGATATTGCGCGTTAAGCCGCCAGAATACGGCATCAGCTCGCAGACGGCCTCCACCTTCGCTCCCTCCAGCGTCATACGCCGCGCCATAATCAGCCCAATGTCGCCCGAACCGAGAATGACTGCACGCTTGCCGGGCAGCAGCCCTTTGATATTCACCAGCTTCTGCGCCGCGCCCGCGGTATAAACACCCGCCGGTCTGCTGCCCGCAATGTTCAGCGCGCCACGCGGACGCTCTCTGCACCCCATTGCAAGGATCACCGCGCCTGCGCAAATCTGATACACTCCGCGCATGGCATCCGTCACGGTGATGATGCGATTGCGCGTTAAAGAAAGCACTGTCGCCTCCGTTCTCGCCTCAATTCCAAGCGCACGAACACGCTCTTCATAACGCGCCGCGTACTCAGGCCCCGTCAGCTCCTCCCTAAAGCGATGCAGACCGAAGCCATTGTGAATGCACTGCATCAGGATTCCGCCCAATCGCGATTCACGCTCTAAAATCAACAGACTTTCTATGCCGCGCTCTCTCGCCGCAGCCGCCGCAGCCATGCCTGCCGGCCCGCCGCCGATCACCACCAGATCAAACCGTTCCATCTTCACTGTCCCCCTGCTTTACCCTGCCTATAACCATTTCGGACGCACCGCCGTTCTTCGTAACCTTCTCTATGCCGATCCCCGTTTCGCGGGCAATAAGCTCCATGGCTGAAACGCCGCAAAAAGCGCCCTGACACCGCCCCATGCCCGCGCGCGTCCGCCGCTTAACCGCATCCACGCTGCGCGCAGGCGGATTGCTGTGAATCGCCTGCACAATCTCTCCCTCGGTGATCTGCTCACAGCGGCACACGATTCTTCCGTAACGGGGATCCTGTGCGATCACGGCATTCTTTTCCTCTGTGCTCATATGGCGGAAATCCATATATCTGCGCTGGGGCATGAAATCCTCCCGCACGGAAATGTCCTCCCCTGCCTGCGCGAGCAGCCCAAGAATATATTCCGCAATCGCAGGCGCTGCGGAAAGCCCGGGCGAATCGATCCCCGCAGCTTCTATAAACGCCCCGTTATACGGGGAAAAACCAATAACAAAGTCCGAAGTTTCCTTGAGAGATGCCCGCACACCGGCAAAAGAGGTAATCATGGCGCCCCACCGGATCGAAGGCACGGAAAGCGACGCCGTGCGCCGAACGAATGCCAGCCCCTCCGCCGTGGTATCCGTATTATCTGCATCAAAAACCTCCTGCGAAGTCGGACCGGCAAGCAGGTTTCCATCCACGGTAGGCGTTACCAGCACGCCCTTTCCCTCCTTTGAAGGCACCTGAAACACCGTGCTGCGAAGCATTCGCCCCTCTGTTTTATCTAACAGCATATACTCCCCGCGCTTAGGAATGACCGTGAGCGTATCGCCGACCATTGCCGCGATCCTGCCGCTGCCCGCACCCGCAGCATTCACCACATAACGCGCCCGAACCGTCTCCCCGCCGCCGCGCACCTCAAACACCCCACCGGCATAATGGATCTGCTCAACACAGAAGCCGCATTTGAGCACAGCGCCGTTATCCATTGCGTTCCCCATCAGCGCAATCGTAAGCTGGTAAGGGCAAACGATTCCCGCGCTGGGCGCATACAACGCCGCCGCAGCCTGCGAATTCACATTCGGCTCCAGTTGAAGCAGCTCTTCCCTTTCCAAAATCCGCAAATTCGGCACGCCGTTAGCTATGCCGCGCTGAAGCAGCCGCTCCAAATGCTCCCGCTGCGCCGCGTCAAACGCAAGCACCAAAGAACCGTTGTTGCGGTACGGCACCCCCAGCTCCTTTGCCAATGCGGGCATCAGCTCCGCACCTCTGACGTTAAGCCGCGCCTTCAGGCTTCCCTCTTCCGGATCAAAGCCCGCATGCACAATCGCACTGTTGGCTCTGCTTGCACCGCACGCCACATCCTGCTCCTTTTCCAGCACGCAAACCGAAAGCTTCGTCGCGCTAAGCGCACGGGCAGCCGCGCTGCCCACAACACCCGCTCCGATCACAACCACATCAAACATCGTTCCATTCCTCCCTTTCACAAAAGAAAAAGCCACAACAAGCAGGGCGCAATTTTGCTCCCTGCTCTGCTGTGACTCCAATACTCCGCACACTAATCAACGTTCATTATTATATTATGCTTATTCTGTCAAAAGCTTATACAGCTCATTCAAATCAGGCAGAATAAATTCCGGCTTGATCTCGGATCGCTCCGCGTCCTGCATGGTCGCCTCGCCGCTGAGCACTAATAACGTGCTGATACCGGCATTGACGCCGCTTGCAATGTCTGTATAAATGCGATCTCCGACCATAATAGCCTGATCCCTTCTGCACCCGGCGCGCTGCACGGCCATCAGCGGCATGACCGGCTCCGGCTTCCCGATAAAACGCGGCCACCGCCCCGTGGCGTTTTTCAGCATCGTGCTGATCGAACCGCAGTCCGGCGCATACCCGTACCATGTGGGGCAAACCCAATCGGGATTCGTCGCAATATAATCCACGCCTCGCCCCAACAGGATGCAGGCGTCCTCCAGCTTTTGATAGGTCAACTCCGTATCGTAAGCCAAAACAAGAACCGAAACGTCCTCCTCCGGCGCCTCCGCGATCCGAAGCCCTGCCGAACGGAACTGCCGCTTGAGTGATTCCGTCCCGACAACATATATTTTATCACGGGCATGATTTTTCAGCAAGTCAATTTCCGTCGCCTGCGCCGAAGTGAAAAAATCCTCCTCCGTTGTTTCAATGCCCATCCGCCGAAGCTTGAGGATATAATCTTGCACGCTGCGCGCCGAATTGTTTGTCAGGTAAACGGCACGAATACCCTGTCGCTTAAAATAAGCCAGCAGCTCTTTCACTCCGTCAAACAAACGATCCTGCAAATAAATGGTGCCGTCCATATCAAGCAGAACTAATTTAATATCCCGAAACCGCTGTGCAATCATATAATTTTTTCTCCCATTGCGGGAAGCTGCCACAACGCCTGATTTCCCGATGAAATCGCCGACGCGCCCGCCCTGAGCGCCGTCATAACCTCCTCCGGCGTTTCAATCAGGCCGCCCGCAATCACAGGCACCTGCACCTGCGAGCTGATCCGCGTAATCATCTTCGGAACAATGCCCGGCATGATCTCCAGCATATCCGCTCCGGCCGTTTTGGCCGCCTGCACGGCAATGTCTCCCGCATGGGAATCCATAATAAACACGCGCAGCACTGTATGCAAGCCGCACTCCTTCGCCTGCTTCAGCAGCGATGTGCGCGTACTGATCATGCCGTCCGCCCCAATGCTTTTAAGCACCTGCACGCCTTCTTTATCCTTGCCCACGCCCCGTGCAAGGTCCATATGCACAAACACTCGTTTGCCGCAGGCATGCGCAGCACGAAATTCTTTCCCAAGCGAAAGAAGATCCGCATTCAGCAGAAAAATGCACATAGGCGGCGCCTCCAGCGCCGCACGGAATTCGCTGTCCGTCCGCACTGCTGAAATAATTCTGTTTCTTTTCAGCTCCATACTCCTTAAAACCCCGTAATGATCCCCTCGCCGGTAGCCGTAACCGTAACGATCATAAACACCGCGATCACGGCAAGCCCTGCCGCAAAGCCGCCATAGGCAGCCGTAAGCAGCCGGTGCGGATAATCGAAATTCCGGCGTCTGCGCGCATAATGCACAAAATACAGCACGCTGGCAATCGTCAGCATAAGGATAGCCGAAACAAAGCACTCCATCGCCATTTTCTTTTTGTCGCCCCCGGCCAAGCCCATAATTGCGGCCACTGGAATCAAGCCGATCCCATCAGCCAAAACGCTGAGCACGAGGCCGCCCAAGCAGGAAGCCGCCCATGATATAACGCTCTTCAAATTCCATCAAGCCTTTCTTTTCTTCTATGGCGCTATTGCTCTACAGCTCCGGAACAGCATCCTGCTCCGCCCCTTCGGCGTCTTCCTCGGCAGGCACCGGCGCGGCGCAAACCACATGAACGCCGTCGGCTACACGCATGACGATCACGCCCTGCGTAGCGCGCCCCGCCACACGAATGTTGTCCACCGGAGTTCTGATAATAACGCCGTCGTCCGTAATCAGCATAATATCGTCCGTATCCTCCACCACGCGAAGCTCTACCAAATCGCCTGTTTTCTCTGTCAGCTCATGCGTTATGATGCCCTTTCCGCCGCGATTGATCACACGGTATTCCTCCGGATCACTGCGCTTGCCGTAGCCGTTTTCGGTGAGCGTAAGGATGGTCTTTCCTTCCTCAAGAATCGCCATGTTGATGATCCGGTCGTTCTCAGCCAAATCCATCGCAATCACGCCCTGTGTAGCGCGCCCCATCGGACGGACGTTCTTTTCATTGAAGCGGATCGCCTTCCCCTTGCGCGAGCCAAGAATAATATCGTCGCTCCCATTTGTAAGCGCAACCTGCACCAATTCATCACCCTCGCGCAGAACCACACTGATCAAGCCGTTCTTTCGGATATTTTCAAATTCACTCAAGCGGGTTTTTTTGATGTAACCCATCTTCGTGGCCTGTACTAAATTTCTGCCTTCACGCGCCTCCGGCTCTTCCGGCAGCGGAATCACCGTGGTAACTTTCTCTCCCGGCGCCAGATTCAGCAGATTCACCACCGCCGTTCCTTTAGCGGTACGCCCTGCTTCCGGAATCTGATAACAACGCAGCTGATGCACCTTGCCCAAACTGGTAAAGAACAGCAGATCCGTATGCGTGCTGGTTACGATAACCTGCTCTACAAAATCCTCTTCGCGCGTTGTTAAGCCTGTTACACCCTTACCGCCGCGGCGCTGCGAACGGTAAGTGCTGCTGGAAAGACGTTTGATATATCCGAAGTGCGTCATCGTAACCACAACGTCATCCTCCTGAATCAGCGATTCTAAATCAATTTCATCGCTCGACGCAGTGATTTCCGTGCGGCGCTCATCACCGTACTTGTTCATAATTTCAAGGCTTTCCGCTTTAATAATATCAGTTATCATTTTCTCATTAGCCAAAATCTCGCGGTACTTTGCAATCAAGCGATGCTTTTCGTCAAGCTCATCCTGAAGCTGCTG
This sequence comes from Clostridiales bacterium, assembly GCA_018376855.1. GTDB lineage: Bacteria > Bacillota > Clostridia > Christensenellales > QALW01 > JAHAAN01. Next base: position 8,287 of record JAHAAN010000011.1, read on the forward strand.
ACGCTGAAGCCCCGTAAGCCGCTGCAAGCGCATATCCAAAATGCTCTTCGCCTGTTCTTCGGAAAATTCCATTTCGCTTACTAAGCGTTCTTTAGCAATATCCGTTGTTGCGCTTGAACGGATCAGCGCAATTACCGCGTCAATGCGATCCAGCGCGCGCAGAAGCCCTTCCAAGATATGCGCGCGAGCCAACGCTTTTTTCAAATCGTATTCCGTGCGGCGGCGAATAACGTCCTTCTGGTGCTGCAAATAATAGTAAAGAATCTGCTTCAGGTTAAGAATCTTCGGCTCTCCGTCCACCAACGCAAGCATAATGGCGCCAAAAGTCTCCTGCAGCTGCGTATGCTTATACAAATAGTTGAGCACTACAACGGGATTGACATCCTTTTTCAGCTCCAGCACCACACGCATACCGTCTTTATTAGACTCATCGCGCAGCGCGCTCAAGCCTTCAAAGCGCTTTTCTTTATAAAGCTCTGCAATTTTTTCCACCAAGCGGGCTTTATTGACCTGATATGGGATCTCGGTAATCACAATTCTTGCACGGTCGGCAGTGATCTGCTCAATCTCATGCTTGGCGCGCACCACAATGCGCCCCTTACCGGTCAGGTAAGTATCGCGAATGCCGCTGAGCCCCATGATCGTTGCGCCGGTTGGGAAGTCAGGCCCTTTAATATGCTCCATCAGCCCTTCGATGGTAATATCAGGGTTATCAATCAGGGCAATCAACGCGCTGATGGTCTCTCTCATATTATGCGGAGGAACATTCGTTGCCATGCCTACTGCAATTCCGTCCGACCCATTGACCAACAGGTTAGGAAAACGAGAGGGCAGCACGCGCGGCTGAAGCTCTGTTTCATCAAAGTTCGGGTAAAAATCCACCGTCTCTTTATCAATATCGGCCAACATCTCTCCCGCGATCTTAGAAAGCTTCGCCTCCGTATAACGCGCAGCTGCGGCAGGATCGCCGTCCACTGTGCCGAAGTTTCCCTGCCCAAAGGCAAGCGGATAACGAAGCGAGAACGGCTGCGCCAACCGCACCAGCGAATCATAAATCGCAGAATCCCCGTGCGGGTGATATTTACCCATAACATCACCGACAATACGGGCACTCTTGCGCGTAGGCTTATCGGCCGTATAGCCGGATTCATGCATCGAATAAAGAATGCGGCGATGGATTGGCTTTAACCCGTCGCGCACATCCGGCAGCGCACGGCTGATATTCACCGCCATTGCATAAGAAATGAACGACTTTTTAATCTCATCCTCAATTTTAATATCAACGGTTCTATTATGCAGATTGTTTTCCATGCTGCCTCCTTAAATATCCAGCTCGTCGTCGGCAACAAGCTTTGCATTCTGCTCGATAAACTCTCGCCGCGGCTCTACTTCATCGCCCATCAGAATTGTAAAGATCTGATCCGCCGCTGCGGCATCCTCCAACGTAACCTTCAGAAGCGTTCTCGTTTCGGGGTTCATCGTGGTGTCCCACAGCTGCTGATCGCTCATTTCGCCCAAGCCTTTATAGCGCGCCACTTCATAGTTCTGCCTGTCGATGCTCTCCAAATATGCGTTAAGCTCCGCATCGTTGTAGAAATACAAGACCTGCTTGGTTCTCGTCATTGTTACGCGGAACAGCGGCGGCTGTGCAATATACACATGCCCCTCCTCGATCAGTTTCGGCATGTGGCGGAAAAAGAATGTCAGCAGCAGCGTGCGAATATGGCTTCCGTCCACATCGGCATCCGTCATACAGATAATTTTGTGATAACGCAGCTTTTCAATGTTAAACTCCACATCAATGCCGGCGCCAAAGGCCGTTATCATGGCGCGGATCTCCGCGTTTTGCAGCATTTTGTCCACACGCGTGCGTTCAACATTCAGAATCTTGCCCCGCAGCGGCAAAATCGCCTGAATCCGCCGATCACGCCCTTGCTTTGCGCTGCCGCCTGCACTGTCGCCCTCTACAATAAAAATCTCGCACTGCGCCGGATCTGATTCCGAGCAATCTGCCAGCTTTCCGGGCAGAGAATTCGATTCCAGCACATTCTTCCGCCGGGTTAATTCCCTCGCTTTTCTTGCCGCCTCCCGCGCACGGTTCGCCGTCAGGCATTTGTCAATAATGATCCGAGCCTCTGCCGGATGCTCCTCCAAAAAAGCACTCAGCCCCTCGCCTACAATCGCATCCACCAGCGTTCGGAATTCACTGTTCCCCAGCTTCGTCTTTGTCTGCCCCTCGAATTGAGGCTCCTCCAGCTTGACGTTGATTACACAGGCCATACCTTCGCGAACGTCCTCTCCGCTGAGCGACGCATCATTGCCCTTAATCAGATTAAACTTCTTGGCATACTCATTGATTACACGCGTAAGTGCGCGTTTAAACCCCTCTAAATGCGTGCCGCCCTCATGCGTGGCAATATTGTTTGCATAGGTGTAAACGATCTCATTGTAGCTGTCGCTGTACTGCAGCGCCACCTCCACGGTACTTGTCCCTCTCGCTCCCTCAAAATAAAGCGGTTCAGGCGTCAAAACTGTTTTATTGTTGTTAAGCACCTTTACAAACTCGATGATTCCCCCCTCATAATGGAAGGTCTCCTCGCGTTCACTGCCTTCATGCTCATCACGGATTTTGATCTTGATCCCCTTATTCAAAAAAGCAAGCTCTCGCAAACGCTGACGAATAATCTCATAGCGGAATACCACTGTTTCAAAAATCTCCGGATCGGGCTTAAACCGCTCATAAGTTCCCGTCGCCTGCGCATCGCCGATTACGGTCAGTTCATTGAGCGCATCGCCCCTGGAGTAGTCCTGCGCATAGCATTTACCGCCGCGGCAGATCTCCACATGCAAGCTCTCACTTAACGCATTTACCACACTCATGCCAACGCCGTGCAAACCGCCGGAAACCTTATAGCCTCCACCGCCGAATTTACCGCCCGCATGCAGAATGGTCATAGCCACCTGTACCGCAGGCATGTTGTATTTTTCATGAATATCCACCGGAATGCCGCGCCCATTATCTCTGACAGACACAGCGCCGTCGCTGTGTAGCGTTACTTCGATCGTATCGCAATAGCCTGCCAATGCCTCATCGATAGAGTTATCCACCAGCTCGCTGACAAGATGATGCAGCCCCCGCTCATCCGTAGAGCCGATATACATTCCCGGCCTGCGCCGAACAGCTTCCAGCCCCTCAAGCACTTGTATCTGAGAAGCGTCATAGCTTCCCTGCACCGTGGTATCGTTAAATTCTGACATATTTTATGAAGATCCTTTCATCATTTTTCAAAGCGCCAACAGCACAAAATGCCCTTATATATTATTCTCTTCCACAGCGCCTGAAGCTCTCAGTGCAAGCGTAGAAGCGGTAATTGGCGAGAGATACAGCACATACCCCTTTTTATCCGCAGCAAGAACACCGCTCTTATACGGCGGCTCTGCCAATTCCCTTACAAACCCCTCATCCTTGGCTGTTTGAATGAATTCCTTTGTGGCCTGCGCTGCCGAAACGTTGGTCAAATCAAGCACCGCAACGATTTTACTAAGCAGCACGCAAGCGTTTCCGCCCAAATGAAGCGTCATATTTCCCCTCCGCGCAAGCATGAATTTTATATGATGATTATACCATATATGCCTGAAAAACGCAAGCAAACGCCCCATTTCAGCCGTATAAATCCACCCTTTAGCACCGCATAGTCTTTCTGTTTTTATTCATAAACAAAATTTAATATTTTCTTTTCAGAAATATCGTCTTTTTACAGTATTTAAGTCGTGCCTGAGCCTTATAAAAAACGTACTGCCGGCTATGTCAAAATCGTACCGAAAAACCTGAAAATCTCAATAATTTTTTCATATCGCAATAAAGCAGTCGTTTTTTATGTCTTGTATTTTCGATTTATCATCAAGCTTGCACGGTCAAATATTCGCTTTGCCGAAACCGCATACCGACAAATGCAAAGCTTTCCACAATCCTTTCATTTACCCCGAACAAATGATCATATCAACTCTTAGCCTTATGTTTTTCCATACTATTCAACGCCATGAAAGGGCTTCCATTCCGATTGGCACGATTCACGCATGTCTTTCATTTTATACGTTCTGCACTCAACAAACGTTCTTCCCTTTTTCCCAAAGAAGGTTATATTTCGTTCACCGGCTTTCGTCTCCTTTAAGTCGACAGCGCTATACAGAAGGCTTATACAAGAAAAACGCCGAAAAACGATAAATCGTTTTTCGGCGCTCTGTTTTTCTTTCGCTCCTGTGAATGATAATACCTTTAGCCCACCATACCTGAACGCTCGATCGACTGCACAAAAAATCTTTGGCAGAAAACATACAGCACGATCAGCGGAATGATATGCATAATCATAACCGCCGCGTTATAAATAGAGATCAGCGGATTATTCTGCGTACCTCCGCTTGGCTGTGTACTGAATATATAACGCTGTGCCGCATCCCCGATAGAAACGGAAAGAACGGGAGCAGACGGATATAGAGCCTTGAGATACCAAGTGTCGTGATACTGCCATACAAATGAGAACAGGAAAACCGTTACCATCAGCGGCAGCGCGCTGGGAAGCATGATCTGCCAAAATGTTCTGAAAGTGCTTGCACCGTCAATATAAGCCGCATCTTCCAGCTCCTTAGGCTGATTCCTGAAATACTGCCTCAGCAAGAAAATATACAAACCGTTTTTAAACATAACCGCTGTTGCACTCATCAAAAACAGTATCGCCCAACCGCCGGTCAGGTTGATTCCTGCCGCATCGCGGCTGAACACCGAACCGTCCATCGAAAACATCGTCAGCGGATTAAACGCCATATAGCGCTGCTTCATGGCCTCCGTAATCAATTGAACCGGAACAACCAATGTAAAAATAATCAAGCCGAATACAATGCCGTTTCCTTTAAACTTGAACCGTGCCAAACCATAAGCTACAAGCGTACAGGAGGCCATCTGCAAAACAGAAAGCAGCAATGAATACAAAACACTGTTCGCAAAAAGCTCCGGGAATTTTACATAATTCCACATGATCGTATAGTTATTAAGGTTCGCTGCACGAGGAATGAAGATAACGGTTTTGTCATACAAATCCTCTTCTGATTTCAAAGAAGTGGAAAGCTGAATAATCAGCGGATATAAAATCAGGAAGCAAAGTCCGGCAAGCAGAACCGTTCTGATAATGCCCCAAAGAAAACGTCTTGTTCTCTTTGAAAGCAGAAAGGCTTTTACACGCGCCCATCCGCGAAGCTTCTCGATCGTAAGCGCATCGACTTCCTCTGCCCCGACTTTATTTACCATTTTGTTTTTAAGCTTCTTTGCCATATTTCCTCACCTCCCCTTAACGCTTTACCTTTGCATCATTCTCATAATACACGAACCTTGAAATAATGCCTGTAACGCCAAAGATAATAACCGCAACCACCAGGAAGTAAGACCACCCCATCGCCATCTTCATCGACAGCGTCGTATTCAGGCCCCCGTACATCGTTGCATTAAACAGGTAGTTCATCATTGCGTTTGTCTCTCCGGTAAAAACGTCGATCATCGTATAAAGCGCGTTTACCAAAATCATCGGAGACACCATCGGGAAAGTGATCTTCCAGAACGCCTCCCATTTGGTTGCACCCTCCACATCCGACGCTTCAAACAGCGACGGCGAGATCGTCTGCAACGCGGCAAGGAAAACCAGTATCTGAACACCGGACATATTTACAATGGTGTTAATGGAGTTAAACGCATTTGTTACAAAGTCGGCAAACCCGCCCATGCCTTCCATAGACTGCAGCGCTGTTTGCAGGTTTGAAACCAAGTCGATTCCCGATCCTACATCCGATTTAAACCGCGCAACCATCCAGCCGCCGCCCATTGTGGCAGCTATACCGGTCGCGGTTATAACCGGCAAGAAGAACACTGCTCTTGCAACCGTCCTTCCTCGGAACGATGAATTAAGCACGTTCGCAATCAAAAAGCTGAACACTAAAATGGAAATGATCGTAACCGCACTGTTCAGTATAGAGTCCTTAAAGTTTGTAACAAAGGTTAAATTCTCGGTAAAAACCTTTTTATAGCTGTCAAGGCCTATATACTCCACGACATCCACTTGCGTTTTCGTTCCGTCCGGATTTACTACATCAGCCTTTGTTTTATCGTTAAAGCTGAACATGAAAGATGTGTAAAGCGGCGAAAGTATAAAGAAGAAGAAGCCGATCAGGAACGGAAGCACAAACAGCCATCCCCACATGGAACGCTTTGTCATCAAAGACAAGCCCTTTTTACGCGGTTTTTTCATACTCTACCCCCCTTGACGACTGTGTAATCTCTGGCAGGGATCGTAACGCCTTCATGCACATAATCGCTGCCGCTGTAATTCACATAGACAACCGTGCCGTCCTCATAGCGGGTCATCGCCACATCTTCTGCCAAACGCGCATGCCCCACAATCATAAGGCCGGCGGTATGACCTAACTCACTGTTATAACGGTTATACGCCTTTATTGCATCGTTGATGCCGGATGCATAACTCAGTGAATAGGCTTCTTCAAAGTAAACAGTCTGCAAGCTCTTATTCTCTGCATACATCCATCTGTAAGCAAAGCCTGCGCCATACTCTACAGCCTGCAGAATGGAGCGCGTCTCATCTCCGGTTTGGTTAATGACCTCACTGGAATAAGGCACCAAACCATGCAGCACAATCTGATAGAACGGAATCGTTTCATCCACCAAATAATATCCGCTGCTACCGCTGGGCAAACAGAACACATTCGTGGCATCCGCCATCGCATAAATATTTCCGCCGATCACAGCAGTATCGATTCCCGCCTCTTTAAAGCGCTGCATGATACTTGAGTAGATCGCTTCCACTTCTGTTCTGTCCTGCGGTTTATCCACGTCATAATCGCCCGTGAGCATATTGCCGATAGAGCCGAGGGAAACACTTTTAATATTCTGCGAGTTCAAGCTCTTAACGAGGTTCTCCGCAACAGCCTGCGCTTTAGGAGGATCCAAAATATAAGCCTGATGCACATAAGAACTCGGCTGCATCAAATCGTACTGTTTATACATAATATCTGTTTTACCGATCGTTCTTCCGCCATCCGTAAACTTAAGGAATCCGTCAAACAGAACGTCCTTATAAACGCGCAGCAGCTCTGCTTCGGGATAAATGCTGATGGAATTTTCTTCTGCATACTGCATGAGCTGTTTATACTTTGCAGTTCCTCCAAGCTCGCCTAAAAGATTCATTGAATTATAAATCGAATTAAGCAAGCCGTTATTGGACATTCCGCGGTATCTTACGGAAATATTCTTCACTCCGCCGTCCACCAGCTTAGAAAGGATCTCCTGCGCCTGTTCAAAGGTTGTCAGCGCATTCAAATACTGATACTGCACGCCTAAGAAAGCGGACCAGTCTGTCATCGCGCCAAACAGCTCCACATTAAACGGAACATCCGTTTGTTCTCCTGCCTTTTGCAGCATGCCCCGGTTAAGCAGATATTCACGGTAATACCTTGCCATATCTTCATAGCCGTGATGTTCCTTATCTGCTAAGACTGCAAACTTGATGCTGATATCACTCTTTACACGCTCAGGCTGATACGCGCGAAGCGTTGTCTGCTCCGCAAACAGCTGCATATCCTCATACTCTGTCAGCTTATATGCCGAAGCAACATAGTTAATTCGATTCTTTGCACTCTTAGGAATATCTGCGGAAATCGTAGCCACAGCTGCCCCCTTTTCAATAATCGCAAAAAGCGAGCTGTTTTCCTTTTTAATGCCCCATATCGGCAAATAACCCTGTTCTGTTTTATTGGAAGCAGCGCTCGTGCTGAGCGTCTTGCCTCTATCTGTTCCGTACACCTGCACGCTTACGCCCGAGCTTAAGGCGATCTTTCCGTTATTGAAATTGATGAGCGCACCCGATCCATCCGGAATGACCATGTATCCTGTCTCACTGGTATCCGCCGCACCGAAGTATCTCAGCACCTGCAGGCTGTTGATCGCATACAGTGCTTCGTTAAAATTAATGTCCTCTGCCGGAACGGACACCTTCAGTCCATCCGCTTCCAGCTTATAATCCAAAGGAACGATAAAAGCGTTGTTCGTCTGCTCAGGAACCTGCCACTTTTGATCAATCTCCAAACGCAGCTCCTGTGTCATTCCGCATTCCTTAAGCGCTTCTTCAACAGGCGCCGCAGTGGTTGTTTTCCATATTTGGCTTGTAAGCAGATAGATAACGCCGTCTTCCGCAGTCAGGGATTTCAATCCCGGAGCGATCTTATAATAGCTGTCTTTAAGATTGTTGTTTGCCTTATCCAAAATCGCCTTATCAAGCTTTACAAAGTTATTCTGAAGCTGAAAAACATTGCCGCCATTGGCCACAAAAACCGCTTTCATAGCCTCATAGGTCTCTTCGTCAAGCACTTTCGGAATTACATAATCCTTTTGCAGCCTTCCCAAAACATAAAGCACACGGAATGCGCCGTCGCGTCCGGTTGTCATGATAACCTGCTCGGCCACTTTATTTTGGCTGTCCTCCTGATTGGGAACCACGGCGTTTTCATAGCTGTTATAATAGGACTGGCTGCCCTTTTTCTTATCCAGCCATGTCAAATGCAGCTGCGCATACAGCTCGCTGTTATTGCCCGAAGCCGCAATCGTTTCCTCCGAAGGATTTGAATACCAAATCTCTCCCGATGACTTCTCCACCAGCGCTACATCATACAGCACTGTGTTAATATACAATGCATATGAGTCGTTTTCTTCTATTAAGTAGTATTTGACGCCTGATCGCTCAATCGACTTTCCCATATCCGGTTCGCGCCGTTCCAGACCGCTCAAATCAGGAATATTCCATGTTTCATCCACGCTTGTCGATTGACAACCGGCAAACAGCAGAAACGGAACAATCATGACGATCAGCAAAAGCCATGCTGAAACCCTTTTCATACTTTTACTCCTCTCCGCCGGCGGCCTTTTACTCCTCCGGCATTCGTTGCATTCTGATATTGCTTGGATCCTACGGCCAGCAGCTTCATCCGCAGCGGTCATTTCTCACCGAATCAGCCCGTCTGCCTCTCAAGCTTCTGCCGCCGTCCATCGCACTGCTTTGCATGACTTGTTTTCTAATATCGCATTGTAATCTCTCGGTAAATGGCATATACAAGCCCCACCAGCTGCTGCAGCAGGAAGAAGAACAGCAAACCGATAAACACCAGCAGAACCATACCGCATACGATGAAAAAGATCGTTACCAGCGTGCGAAGCGCGCCATATTGATGCGTTGTCATTGTGCCGATAAACAGCAGCAGCCCTGTCCATGCAGTTGCGAGTCCTTCTACAAAGCTGAAGATCGCCGCTTCGTCTGCCGACATGATATGGGACAGCGGCGTGAGCACCAAGGTAATGATAATAATCGGAGCTAATGAATAAGCAGTATAATGAAGAATATCTTTTCCGCTGCCTTCTCCTTCAAACAAAGTCGTTAAACCCCAGTTAGACGCACACCACAGAGCCAAAATCAACAGTGTTTCAATCGTTAATCCAACGATGTCAATGTTCCAAGGCGATACCGCCATCGGGTTAAACGAATATGCCGCAAATTGCTGGAAAATAATCTTTGAGAGAATGTACATAACGATCATCGTTACGGAAACGCTCATTCTTGCCATACCGTCATGCTTGAGTTCCCAAAATGCTTTAAACGGATGCAGCATCACACGCGGAACGAATTTAAAACCGGAAAAGTAGCTTTTTAAAGCTGATTTTACCTTCCCCATCAGTCTCCCTTCCCCCTTCTCTTAATAAAGCTGTGCACCCGCTTCACGCAGGCTTTGCCCACAAAGAACACGATCAAAACAACCAGCACCGTCATAATATACGGCATGAGCACTTCCAGCTTTTCATTGCGAAGCTTTGCATAAGCTTCGGAATACCCCTGCCGGTTAAATGCCCGCCGATAGTTTTCACAGCATTCCTCGTATTGCCCGCGAATATATTGGATACGCGCAATATTGGTATAAGCCAGCCGCGAGTTCGAGGATTCATCTACGACCTCCTGCCATAAAGACATTGCCTGATCGTATTCACGGTCTGTCTGCAAAAGCGTTGCATTGCGAATTTTGCGTCCAAAATCCGTAAGCTCAAAGATCGTAAGCTGAGCCGTCTGCGAATCCAGCACGCCAATGGTGCTTTGGTCGAACAGCCCGATTGCCGCCGGCTGCGTAAACGCGCCGTTTACATTGCCCAATGCTCCGAAAATGTACAGAAGCTCGCCTTCGGCATTATAGGTAAAAACGCGCCCCTTGTTTCTGTCTAACGCGCTGTAAATACCATCATCCGCCACACAGACATCCACAAAGAATGACCATTTTTCACGGTCGGACGTATCATATCCTCTGTCGCCGCTGGGGGGATACACATCGTTGCGCTTTAAGATGTCCGATCCGGTAGGCGCGATTCTCTTAATTGCAGCGCCAATTTCTGATCCGTCCTTAAAATGACTTTCGAGCGTAGCGGCCTCAATGTTTCCGATCGTGCCGAAAATCATACCGTCAGCATCCATGAACGCATTGGTGTACTCCGTTGAAAGCGACTGCTCCAAAGACTCTCTCTGTTTTTCGGAAATGAGTCTTCTCCACAATGCAGAGATGTTCGCCGTTGTTTTTGTTGCACCCACAAACTTTGTAAAAGTACCGTCACTGGAAAGCTCAATCAAGCCCTGATAGCAGCCCTTTGCCACCACATACATACGGTTGCCTTCATCAATTACCACTGCTGTGGGCTGATATACGAATCTTTCATCCTTTGCCGGCGCCTGCGTAGCATCGGGATCTGTCTCGGTTTCCCCGCCTTCTTCAGTCTCATTGCCTTCTGTTGCATCCGGTGCCACCGTCGGCTCTGTTGTTGAAGAAGTGCTGCCGGATGTACCGCTGATATATCTTGCTATATCAGGATCGTTAAAAAACGCATCGCAAACAAATACGCCCTCTGCATTCAAAACAAAACGAACGATTCTTCGATTGCCTGTGTCGCAAACATATAATGCACCGTCCGCCGCAAACGAAACGCCCGCAGGAGCATTAAAGGCTTCATACTCATTGCTGTCGCTCTGCCCACTTTTTACCGGATAAACCTTTGCGCCATTCGTGGGAAAGTATTTAGCGTCTCCCTGCCCCGGCGTCACAGCTGTTCCTTGCGAAGCATCCGGATCGGTTGGCTCCGTAGCGTCCGAAGACGGCTCGTCTGTAACTTCCGTCGTCGGCTCTGTCGTAATTTCCGAAGAATCAGTAGTCTGCGGCTCTCCCGTAGGATCTGCCGTCGCTTCATCCGTCGGTTCTGCAACGACTCCTCCTATCTTCTGATTCCCGATGATCTGCCTAACTTTAAAGTTTTTATCCAAAATGACAATGCGGTTATTTCCCGTATCCGCAATCACAATGGAACCGTCCACAGGAGAAAGCACAAAATCGGCCGGCCCGCTAAAGGGAATATTATCCAAATTTTCAATACCGATTGAGTATGCATCCCATACCTTTGAGACCGTATAAGCCTGCGGCTCCTGAGAAACAAACCCCCTGTTGAAGTTATAATTTGTATACGGCTCTGCGGCAGAAACCGGAACGGCAATGCTGAGCAGAAGTGCAAATGCAATCCAAAATCTTGCTTTCTTCATTTTCTTCCGCCTCCTATTCTTTCATACCGGATGTCGCCATCGTTTCAATAATATTGCTCTGTGAAATAATGAACATGATGATCGGAACGGACATCATAATAACCGAAACCGCATTCGCCACGCCCGTACGCGCGATACCGACCGAAACGATCTGCGAAAGCGCATAAGACAGGGTTTTCAGCGATTCGCTCTGAATGAACAGTGAAGCTCCCGTATTCCACAGACCCTGCACTGCGAAGATCATCAAAGTAAGCCATGCCGATTTCACGTTCGGCATAACGATTGACCAGAAAACCCGAAAATGCCCGGCGCCGTCAATTCTTGCCGCCTCCACAACGCTGATCGGAATCTGTGTCATGAATGAACGAATCAAGTGCAAGCCCAGCGCCGACGCAAACACCGGCACGATAACCGCCCACTGCGTATCCACAAAGCCTATGCTGGACATAATCATGTACGTCGGAATTCCCAAAACGGTTCCGTTAAACATAAGAGCAAGCTCAATCATCTTGGTAATGAAGCGGTTGCCCGGAAACTTATGCAGGCTAAGCGCAAACGCGCAAAGCGAGCAGCATACGATTTGGCCAAAGGTTCCGACCGCCGTAATGAAAATCGTGTTAAAGAAGTAACGGGAAAACGGAACCCATGATGTATTCATCAGCACAAACAGATCCGAAAAGTTCTGCGTTGTCGGATTCTGAGGAAAGATCGTAGGGGGATATCTAAAGACTTCCTCCATCGGTTTCAGTGATGCACTGATGGCAAATACCAACGGAAGAGCCATAAAAATGCCCACCAAGATCAGAAAGAGTACCGTCATGACATTGCCGAATGCCGAACGGTTAACTTTTTTTCTGCGACGTGCCATCATCAATCACCTACCTTATTAATAACTTTCTGAACTAACTTGTTACCGAATACCATAAGCAGGAACAGCACCACGGTCAGCGCGCAGGCATACCCCATTTCCATACGGGACCCGCCGTAATCCTGAATGTGCAGCAGCAATGTATGCGCCACATAATCCTGCGTGGGATAACCCGCCAAGGCTGTGATTTGATCGCCCACGGAAAATGCGCCGGTAATACTCATAATAGCGCCGAACATCAGCTGCGGGCGCATATACGGCAGCGTAATATACCAAAGCTCCTGCCAACGGTTTTTTACGCCGTCAAGCGCACCGGCTTCATACAATGTCCGATCCACATTCTGCAAGCCTGCAATGAAGGAAAGGAACGAAACGCCTAAGCTTCCCCATAACAGCACGATAATAATACACGGCATAATATAGTTGACATCCTCAAGCCATCGTATATTCTGCAATGTAATACCCGACGACAGCAAAACACCGTTCAAATAACCATAAGCATCTGAACCGAAAATCAGCTTCCACACCGCATAGACATTGGCTAAGCACGGCGCATAATAAATCAATGTCATAAACGCACGCACTTTAGGTGAAAGCTCATTGATAAGCCACGCAAAGAACAGTGAAAGCAGATATCCGCCCGGTCCTAAAATCGCAGCGATCAATAATGTGTTTTTCAGCGCCGTCATAAAAAGGTCGTCGGCGATAAACATTCTGGTATAGTTATCCCAAAAGATAAACTTCGGCGCTTCAAGAACATTGAAATATGTGAAGCTGTAGTAAATTGCCGTAACCACCGGCAGAATTGTCAATACGACAAACACGAGAAGAAAAGGAAGCATGAACAGATATAAGACCCAGTTTTTTCTGATTTCCTTTAACTTATATTTGAGCCATGCGCCGAAAAACGGCTGTTTTTCTTTTTTCGCCTTCTCCGCCTTCGGCGCGGCCTGAAGCTCGTTTGTCATTGATATCCCCCCTTTTCTTTCTATTTCCATGTTTCAAGTTTTTCTTGGAACTCTTCTCTCTTGCGCGCGATCTCGTCATCAATCAGCTTAGTATACTCAATAAAGGTCAAGCTGGGATCCGCGCTTGTATTGATAACCTCTTTCCACGCAAACTCAATGTTTCTGCCCGTGTAATAGCTGCCCGGAACTTCCGGAATTCCTTTTACGCTCTGCCACTGTTCCTGAAGCGCTTTGAAGGACTGCGTATCCCACGGAATCGTTTCCGCAGCAGCCAAGTTTGCCGTTGCATATCGAGCCGCCGAACCAAGCATACTTTCAATTTCGCGCCCAAACAAAGACTGCGCTTCCGTTCCCGTCCACCACGCCATAAACTTCCATGCATTCTGACGGTTTTTAGCGGTGGTCAGCATAATGCAGGCAGTAACGCTGCCGGCTGTTGAGTAATCAACTGTGCCATCCTCTCTCACGGTTCCCGGAACACGCTTAAATGCCCACAAGCCGTCAAGCTCCGGTGCAAATACGCTGAGCGTATTATACGCGGAATAGTTCGCGATTGCGATCGGAATCTCACCACTGCGGAAACGGTTGGCAAAATCATAGGAGTTCGGAACCTGATGCACAATGAACATATTCGTCCACATCTTAAAGGCGTCAAATGCTGCATCCGAATTCAGATCCGTCGTTACGCCGTCATACTGATATTCGCCTGTATCATATAACTGCCCGCCCATCTGATAAAGCAGCGTTGCATAAATGGAAAGCGTGCCGCCTACAACGCCTAACACCGGAACCGGCATACCAAAGTTCAGCGATTTATTTTGCAGAATCGGAAGAATCTTATTGATATCATCCCATGTGTTAATGTCATCCGGATTGATCCCCAGCTCTTCCAAAATATCAATTCTGTAATAAAGCATGGGGAAGTCCTGTGTTTCCGGCAAGCCGTAAATACCGGAACGGAAACGAAGCGGCATCAGAGCGCTTTCATGGAACTGCTTAAACACTTCTTCGCAGCCCTCAAACGCCTCAGGGTCATTCAAATTCACAACGGCTCCGCGAAGCGCGTAGTTGACCGGATCGCTTGAGCCTCTGGACAAACAAACATCCGGCCCGTTTCCGGCAAGCACCGACGGAAGCAGCGCGCCGCCTGCAACAAGCCGCAGGCTGATAGGAATCCCTGTTTCTTTTGTAAAGGAGGTATTGATAAGTTCTTTTAAAACGTTCGCATTATCACGGTTTCCCGCTTGGCCTGCGCCCGTCTCGATCCAAACGACAACGGCTTCCTTTTCCTGCTCCTCCGTCATGCTGCCGATATTATCATAATCCTCATAGAAGGAAGCAATAAACGCCTTAATCTCGTGCCACAGGCTTTCAAAGAAGCCCACGTTTGCCTTCGGAAGCTCCGACTCCGGCGACGAAATCACAATATAATCCAGCTCCAGCGGCTGCTCGCGCATATCGTTGACCCATGTTGCCATAGCCGAAATATTATCCTTAAACTCGCTGAAACGGTCTTTCAAAATATCGCTATCCTTATTGATGCTCTCCAAAATAATAATCATTTTCCGCAAAACGCTGGTTTGCTGCGTATTCTGACCGTTATAGGTATCCTTCACGCGCTGTTCGATGTTGGTAAGCACCGCCGTCTGCTCCTCAATGATTTTAAGCGCATCAGCGCAGACAAGCTTGAAACGGTAATCGCGGTTAGGATCCGGAGTAGCACCGGTGATCATCAGGATCTGTCTGTACGCAACATTAAGCTGATCCATGCACGCCTGCGTGTCGTTCAAAATGCCCGTCAGATTTCCCAGCGTAACCTCAAAGCGAACGGTATGCTCTCCCTCGTCAAAGTAAAAGAGCATATCCTCCCCCTGTGCATCGGAAACCGTAACCATCTGCCATGCGTTGCCATAAGGGAACGCAATTGCCTGTGTTTCCTTCGCATATTCTTTTCCGTCAATCAGCAGACGGCGATAGGTTTTCGTGCCGCTCAGCAGATTTTGGCGTGCCTTCAGCGTGATGCGGTAAAGCCCTGCCTGCTTAACGTTAAAGGTATAAGAAAGCCACTCGCCCGGATTCTGCCATTTTTCTCCGCCGATCATATTCAAACGGATCTTGTTGGTATTGTACGGCGAGGTCACGCCATTATAAATGCTTTCCGTAAGCGGAGAGGAATGATCCGCAATTGCGTATAACGTCGGATCGGATTTATGCGTGGGATTCTCTGCCTGAATCTTAATAAAGGTATCCTCATTATCCGGAACGGCTGTATATCCGTTCGCGTCATACTGCGCCTTGATCGAAGCATAATCCTTTGCCTCGTCATACTGAAAGAACGTGATGGACGCAACCGCCACTGATTCGCGCAGCGCTTCAAAGCTCAGAATGTGCGTTCCTTTTGTTAAGTAGAAGCACAGCGGGCTGCTGTAATAGCCCATATAATCCCGCGCAGGCTCATTCTGCCAAATAGGAAGCTCTACCTGGAAGGGGCGAATATCGTTATCGGTTA
>JAHAAN010000155.1 GCA_018376855.1 Clostridiales bacterium
GTCGTGGAACACGCTCCGCTTGAACTGGCGGCCATCTGCGGTGCGCTCACCGATCTGTACCCCATCGGCGAAGATGCTCTGATATTGTCAAGTATCAGGCGATATATACTTTGATTCACACAGGAACGCAAATAAACTATTGGTTTGTTTTTCCCTCGCTCGTCAGAATTCGTCACGGCGGCGCGAAATGCGCATAATCTCCCGCGGTTGGTAAACAATAGGTTTGCCGGACATTAAAAACACAAGGGAGAAGATAAATATGAAAGCAACCGGAATTGTTCGCCGCATCGACGATCTCGGCCGCGTCGTCATCCCCAAGGAGATCCGCCGCACCCTGCGCATCCGCGAGGGTGACCCGCTGGAGATCTACACGGAGAAGGACGGCGAGGTCATTTTCAAAAAATATTCGCCCATGGGCGAGCTGAGCAGCTATGCCGCAGAGATCTGCGAATCGCTCTATAAGTCCACGGGCGGGACGGTCGCCGTATGTGACCGCGACAGCATGATCGCCGTATCCGGCGGCGGGAAAAAGGAGCTGCTGGAAAAACCTGTCAGCAAAGCGCTGGAGGAGATCATGGAAAACCGCCGCGCCGTGCGCACGGATTCGGGCAGCCGCGCGCCCCGGCCGGTCGAGTCGGCGGAGGATCACGCCATCGCGGTGGCCGCGCCGATCCTGGCCGAGGGCGACGTGCTCGGCTGTGTGATGTTCCTCTCGCACCCCGGCTCTCCGGCGGCGACGGATCTGGAATTCAAGCTCGCGCAGACGGTGGCGGGATTCCTCGGGCGGCAGATGGAGGGCTGACGGCGAAGACCGTCAAAATATTTTTTCGTTTGGGTGTTGACGGGCGGCACAAACTGTGGTAATATAACTCTTGCAATATCGCGGGGTAGAGCAGTTGGTAGCTCGTCGGGCTCATAACCCGGAGGTCATTGGTTCAAGTCCATTCCCCGCAACCATTAAGAAAACCCTGTAATCTCAACGGTTACAGGGTTTCTTCTTTTCTTATGCGCCGAGGAAAAAACCGGCGGAAATTCCGAATTTGGGGAACATTTGGGGAACAGCTATCCTAAAATGCCCCTTTGTGCTGTGCGGTTCTGCGTGTGCGGAGCCGCTATTTTATGCCCTGCGGCGCAGCAAAACGTCCGTGAGCGCGTCCGATGCGGCGGCCTTTGCTTCTTCGATCAAGTGCGAATAATAGTTTTCCGTTGTGGTAACGCTTGCGTGTCCCAACATCCGCGAGACGGTAACGACATCCGTACCACTCGCGATCAGTACCGACGCAGCGGTATGACGAAACGCGTGCGGGTTCACGTGCGGCAGACCGTGGCGCTTGCTAAATTCGCTCATCCATCGTGTCCATGTCTGCGGATTCATTGGTTTTCCGTCATCCTGCGTGAAGATATACCCATTTTCTTGCCAACGGTCGCCGTTCTTTAGGCGCGTTTCAAGCTGCTCACGCCTAAGCTGCTTCAAAAGCAAAATCGCTTCCTGCGGTATCTTCATAGCGCGGTGGTCGCTGGTTTTCGTTGTGTCCTCGTATACGCCGCGTTTGACGGAGTAGTACAGCGCCCGGTCAATAACGACTGTGCCGGTTTTCAAATCAATCTTTTCCCATTTCAGACCGGCGATCTCGCCCCGTCGTGCACCGGTAACGGCTATGAGGTAAATAAAAGCGCGATACTTCAAAGGCTCTGCGTCTGCTGCATCAAAAATCGCGTGCACCGTTTCCGGCTGGTAATAATTGGGCGGTTTTCTTTTCGGTCTCGGCGGAGAGGCTTTTGCGGCGGCATTGTACGGTACAAGCATCTCTTTTTCCGCTGTTGCCAAAATCGTTGATACTAACCGGTGGTGCTCCAAAATCGTCTTAGCGGCAAGCGGCGATTCATCCCGCTCAAAGGTGAAGAGCGCTTCCGGCTTCCTTCCGAGCACCTGCGCGATCTTCTCTGCGGTATCGCGGCTGACGGTCTCCATAAACGCTTTCCGCATCGTACAGGAGGAAACCCCGGCACGCTGCGCCACCTCTGTCCTTGTGAGCTTCTGCGCCTTTATAACGGCTTTTATATCCGTTCGCGCTGTAGCCGTCCCCTTGTCCTGTCGCCGCCGGATTTTGACAGTTTGGTGTCAAGGTTGTTCAAGTGAGCGGGGCGGATATCCGAGAGCTTCAAATAGCCGATCTCCGGGAATATCTGCGCGAGCAAGGCGTTGTAGCGCTCTAACGTGCTTTCCTTGACGCCCTGCCGCCGTTTCAGTTCAAGAACATACCCGGCGTATTCTTCAAACGTCTGGCGGTTATCCAACGCAAAGCCTTTCTTAATCTCTTCCTCAAAAACACAGGCTTGCCGCTGTGCTTCCCGCTCGGCTTTGGCCTCGCCCCATGTTTCGGGCGGGGTAAAGGTTTTGTAATGTCGCAACATCTTGCCGGATGCATCGCGCCCCACGGTAACGGTGATCCGGTAGGATGTGCCGCGCTTTCCGGTGCGCTTCTCAATGCTCGCCATCTTCTTCACGTTCCCTAAGACTTTTTTCGCGTTGCTGTCTGCTGCGCAGCACATCCAGAAGCTCGCCGATGTATTCCATTGCGATATTACGCAGCACAGGAATACCGAGATCATAAGCGGGAACGTTTCCGGGATCCGATATATGCACGGTAATATCTGCATCGCTCGGCGCATTTATATACGCCTTTACCGCCATTTCAAAAAGCGGCGCTTTCCCCCAGAAAAGCCAGGAAATTATATCGCTGACAAGCCTTTGCCGTTCTGCAATCCTTTCCACGGTCGCGCTATCTTCCGCTTGCTCTTTGCAATTCTGCAAATCGTACAGAATCGACAGCGCATCAGTAGTTACGCAAGGTCTTGGGGGATAAGCCTTCCTCACGGAATTTGTAGTTGTAAAACTCCTGCAAAGTGTGCGGCTCCAGCTTTTTGAGCAGGATTTTTCCCAGTACACAAAAGTGCTTGTTTAAGTAGCTGCGGTAGCTGGCGTAGGTGGATTGCTTGACTGTGTCCTTCATGTAGGTATCCAGCCAGTATTCATACCACTCTCCCAGTGTCACGGACATCGGATCGTGCCAGCCCTGTGTGCGGACTTCGTGGGCTTGCTGCTGCAAAATGGCAATGGCCTCCTGCCGGGTGTTGCAGCAGGTGGATGTACGCTTGGGCTTGCCGGTTTTGTAGTCGATTCCGGCGGATAGCCGAACCTCCCACAGTCTGTCTGTTCGCTGACGAATATTGCCCTCGTTAT